>JBOGWU010000198.1:0-6900 GCA_050693935.1 Actinomycetota bacterium
AACAGCCCCGCCTCGTCCCCGCCCGCGCCGGCTCGCACCTCGATGATCACATCGCGCTCGTCATTCGGATCCTTGGGCGTCAGAGCCTCGACGAGCCGCTCGCCGAGGTCCTCTATCACCGATTGCTGAGTGTTGATCACATCCTGTAGGTAGTCACGCTCCTCACCCCGCGAGCCCCCGATCATTGCCCTCGCTTCGTCGAGGTCGCCGGCCGCATTCCGGTAGGAGCGCCACATCTCGACGATCTCGCGCAACTCCGAGTGTTCCTTGCCCAGCTTCTTGAGCTCGTCGGGGCGGGCGGCGACTGAGGGGTCGGCGAGAGACCGCTCGACCTCCTCGAACCGAGCCTCGATCTCCTTGAGTTTGGTTTCGGGCAGTTGCATTGGTTACCTTCGCTAGAAGAGGACGTTCATGTGGGCGACCACTCTGGACCCCAACTCTCGATCGCCCTCGATCTCGACGAGCCCGGCGCGCATCGTGCGCTCCGGTTCCCAGCGCCCGCAGGCAAGGCAGACGAAGGTCTGCAGATCCATCACCAGCCGCACGTCGACCTCGGGGGCGTCGGGAACCATATTCGCTCTTCCCTCGGCCACCGCAATCGTCATCTGACCGTCCGTGATGCCGTCCACGTGGAACACGACGACCGAGCCGTCGGGGGCGCCGGCGTTCTTGCCCACGACCTTCGGCATCCGCAGTGCCAGTCGTTCGAACACCAGCTCCGGAATCGGCCCCGACAGGTGGCCTCGCTTTCCGGTCGCGCGCCGGATGTCCTGCTCGTGCACCCAGGAGTCGAGAATTCGCATGCCAAGCCAGGTCGTGACCGTCGACTCGCCGAACGGCGTCCAGGTCTTCTTGTTGAATTCGCTCTCGGTCAATTGCGACAGCGCGCGGGCGCGCTCGCGCGTGACCGCCCGAAACTCCTCAAGGACTTCGTCCGGTGCACGCCTGCGCCGGTAATCGACTTCGACCTCGTTGCGCTCACCGAGGTGATTGACGACATGATCGGCCTCAGGCACGTGATGCTCCGGCGCGGGGTGGCCGAGTATCCATCGCTCGATGCCGATGAGATGACTGAGTTGATCCTTGACCGTCCAGCCGGGGCAGTCCGTGTCGACACGCCATTGCTCATCGGTCAGGTGACCGCACAGGTTGCTGAGCGTGGCCCACTCCTCACGCATCAATGCGACACACTCAGGACCGCTTGCCATGGCTCCAATATACGTCCGCGGGCCGGCGGCCAAGTGGACCTAGGAGACGGGTGCCTCCGGGCCCTCCTCGGCGCCGCGGTGCGCGGGTACGTCGGCCGCTACCGCCTGCATGGCGGCGATGGCGACTTCGATCTGATCCAGGGTCGGGGGCTTAGTGGTGATGCGCTGTAGCGCCAGCCCCGGCAGCATCGAGATGCGAAAGAACAGCGACCGCTCGTTCCGGCTGGCGAACTTGATCGCCTCGTATGAAAACCCCGCGAGCAGAGGTATTGCGCCGATGCGAATGGCGATTCTCGGCACCAGGCCCGCGCCGACGAGAAACAAGTCCATGAAGAAGTGCGCAACGATCGTCAAAAAAAGAACGATGAACAGGAAGTTGGTCCCACAGCGCACGTGCAGGGTCGAATACTTGTCGTCGATTTGAGCGGGGTCGAGCGTATCGCCGTTCTCGTAGGCGTAGATGGTCTTGTGCTCGGCTCCGTGGTACTGAAACACCCTTCGGATGTCCTTGAAGCGACTGATGATCAGCAGATATCCAACGAACATGGTCAGTCGGAAGGTGCCCTCGATGAGGTTGAAAAGAAGCGGGCGCTCGCTGATGGCTCCGCCGACGAAGTTCTCGAGTAGCCGCGTGCCGAGCACCGGCAGCGCGATGAACACCGCCGAGAACAGGACCATTGCACCCCCGAGCGTCCAGCCGAGCTGCTTATCAGAGAGCTGCTCATCCTCCTCGTCGAGCGAGTAGTTGGCCGAGATCATCAGGGCCTTGATGCCGATCGCGAGCGACTCTCCGAGCACCATGCAGCCTCGCACCAGGGGCCACTTCAGCCATTTGTGCCGCTCGGCAAGGCCGGGGAGGGGATGCTTCTCGACCGCGATCGTCTCGTCCGGCTTGCGGCACGCAACCGACCACGACACCGGCCCGCGCATCATCACGCCTTCGAGAACGGCCTGGCCCCCGATCGACGGTCGAGCCGCGTGGTGGTGATGCCCGGGATCGACGCTTGCCCTGCGGTCCGGCCGAGCCCGCCCCGCCGGCTGGTCGGTGGTTTCGTCGGCCATCCGAGTCAGCGTCCCTTCCTCATCCGCGACAACGAGGCCGTCTGATTACTTGGTGTCCGGGGCCGGGGCGGCCTCGGGTGTGGCGGTGGCCTCGCTCTCGTTCGCCTTGACGGCCTGAGCGCGCTTGGCGTACTTGCGCTGGAAACGCTCGACCCGGCCGCCGGTATCGACGAGCTTCTGCTTGCCCGTGTAGAAGGGGTGGCACATGTTGCAGAGCTCGACGTGGAGCTCCTTCTTCGTGCTGCGCGTCGTGAACGTGTTCCCGCAAGAGCAGGTCACGTGAGTCTCGACGTACTCGGGATGAATTTCGGTCTTCATTCAGATTCTCCTTGTTTCTCTCGCGCCTTTCGCTTGCGCTCGTAGGCGACCGAGGCCTTGCCCATTATGTAGAAGGTCAGGATCAAACCCCCGAGCAGACCGATGATAGTCAGCCACTCCGGCAATCCCAAGCCAAACAACACCGCTACGACCTCATTTAATCGCCCTTGACGGGCACCTTGGCGATCTCCCGCAGGAACTGGGCGTTGCTGACGGTCGACTTCATCTTGTCGATGAGCAGTTCGAGCGCCCCGCCGCCCTCGAGACCGTGCAGCACACGCCGAAGCCGCCACACGATCTGCAGTTCCTCAGGCTTGAACAACAGCTCCTCCTTGCGCGTTCCCGAGGCCTGGATGTCGATGGCCGGAAAGATGCGCTTCTCGGACATCTTGCGATCCAGCTTGAGCTCCCAGTTACCCGTCCCCTTGAACTCCTCGAAGATGACCTCGTCCATGCGCGATCCGGTTTCGACCAGCGCGGTGGCCAGGACCGTGAGCGAGCCGCCGTGCTCGATGTTCCGAGCGGCGCCGAAGAAACGCTTCGGCGGGTAGAGAGCGGTCGAGTCGACACCACCGGACAGGATGCGTCCTGAGGCCGGCGTCGCCAGGTTGTAGGCCCGGCTCAGACGGGTGATGCCGTCGAGGACGATCATGACGTCCCTGCCCATCTCGACGAGCCGCTTGGCTCGCTCGAGGGTGAGCTCGGTGACCTGGATGTGGTCGTCGGACGGCCGGTCGAAGGTCGAGTAGATGACCTCGGCGCCGGAGACACTTCGCTGCATGTCGGTTACCTCTTCGGGACGCTCGTCGACAAGCAGCACGATGAGGTGCACCTCGGGGTTGTTAACCCTTACCGCGTTGGCGATCTGCTGCAGCACCGTCGTCTTGCCCGCCTTCGGGGGGCTGACGATCATCCCGCGCTGGCCCTTGCCGATGGGAGCTATGAGGTCGATGATGCGCGCGGTGGTGGCCTTGGTGTCCTCGGTGTTCTCCAGCGTCAGCCGGTCCTCGGGATACAGCGGCGTCAGGTCTCCGAACCGGGGCCGACTCTGCACACCATCGGGTTCGACGCCGTTGATGTTGTGGATCTTCAGCAGCGCCTGGTACTTCTCGGAATCCTTTGGCGAGCGCACGGAGCCGGTGACCTCGTCGCCCTTTCGCAGCCGGAAGCGTCGCACCTGGCTGGCCGACACGTAGACGTCCTTTTCGCCGGCGAGATAGGAGGTCGTGCGCAGGAAGCCGTAGCCCTCGGGCAGGAGGTCGAGAATCCCCGTACGAACCTCTGCGTTCGGATCGTCCTCGGCCTCTAGGTCCTCCCACGATTCGTCGCGCATGAAATGCTGGCCGCCCCCGCCCCCGCCCCCGCGGCGACGTCTGCGACGGCGTCCGCCGCCCTGTGGCTCGGCCTTCTCGCGCGGACGCGTGCGATTGTCCCCGCGCCCCTTCGGCCCGCGGCCCCGATCCTTGTTGCCCTGGCGATTATCGCCACCACGCGAGCCTGAATCCCGGTCGTCGACCGCGCCGTCGTCTCGAACACCACTCGACTGCCGTCCCTCGGAGCGCGGGTTGGATCCGCCCTGGTTGCGGCTCTGGTCGGGCTGGGTCCTGGCTCCCGCCTGAGGCTGGTCCTTCTGCGGTTCCCCGCCGGCGTTTAGCGGAGGCGCCTGCTCGCGCTTGCGCTCACCGGATGGGGCAGCCTCGCCCGGCTGGGGCGACCCGTCGCTCTGGTCCGCTCCCTTTGGGGTCGAGGGCGCCGCGATCTTCTTAGCGCGATCGCCGAGACGATCGCTAGAGGAACCGTTGCCGGTCCCCGCGATCTTCTCGATGATTTCCGCCTTCTTCAGCCCCGAGACCTTGAGGTCGAGGGACTTGGCGATTTGCTTGAGTTCGGTAACCGCCTTTGATTCGAGTACCGAACGGTCCAACGTGTCAGCCACTTAGGCCTCCTGCATTGATGGAAGTAGCTCGCCGAGGTGAGGCATCGCCTCTTTCCAATCGCTCAGAAAACGATCGAAGCCCGAGTCGGTGAGCGGGTGTTTCACAAGTGATTCGAAAACCTTGAACGGCATCGTCGCTATGTCCGATCCCATACGTGCGGCCTCCACGACGTGAAGAGGATGACGCAAGCTCGCGGCCAAAACCTGGGTCGTGTAGCCCTGAACGGCGTAGATCTCGCAGATGTCGGATAGGACGCGAAGCCCATCCGTAGCGATGTCGTCAAGCCTACCCAAAAACGGAGACATGATGTACGCACCTGCCTCGGCGCACAGAATCGCCTGTGTGGCGCTGAAGCAGAGGGTCATGTTGACCTTGATTCCTTCATCGGACAATCTTCTCGTCGCGGCCAGACCGTTGGGCGTCGTAGCGACCTTGACCACGGCATTATCTGCGATCTGTGCGATCTCCCGGCCCTGCGCGACCAGCTTGTCGGTGTCGTCGCCGATCGTTTCGATCGAAACGTCACCCTCGACAATCGAGCAGATCTCCTTCACCAGCGGTAGGAAGTCGGCGTTCTCTTTGCCGATGAGGGTGGGGTTGGTCGTCACGCCCCTCAGGACACCCCAACGAACGCCCTCGCCGATCTCGTCGAGGTTGGCGGTGTCAAGAAACAATTTCATGAGAGGTGCTCCCTTCTTGCTTCTCGCGATCGATGACTTCTACCGCTCGTTCGAGCAGCTTTTCGTTCTGGTCGTCCACGAGCACGTCCCCATCGGTCACAGCTTTCAAGGCCTGGTTGATGACGTGGTCGAGGGTCTCCGACAGCGTCTGGTCGAGGTCGAGGTGAGACACGACAGGCACTCCGCGCATCAGCGCCGACGTGATCATGTACTTCTGAATCCTTCTGATCTTCTTGAAGTTGTTGAGATAACGCCGTTCGCTGCGGTGCCTGGTATCGCGGTCCCTGTGGAAGAAGTGACTGCGATGCAGATCCTCGTCGTCGACGGTGATCAGCACCGAGACGACCACCGCCTTGGTGTGATCGATCTCATCCAGGCTTTCGATGAATCCCGGGACCAGATGAGCGCCCTCTAGAATCAGGTCGGTGCCCTCGGCGATTGCGCGAGTGATCAGCGACTGAGCCCCAACGGACACGGCAGCGGCCTGCTCGCGGAAACCGATGATGAGCCGATCGCCCGAATGCGGGATGGGTTGGCGCACCGCCTTATCGGCCTCGAAACTCGATGAGTACAACGTCGGGAACATCTCGGGAGTGAACGCACTACGCAGCACCTCGCGCACCGCGTCCGTCGAGACCACCCGAGTGATGCCCAGGCGGGAAGCAAGCTGTGTCGCCACCGTCGACTTCCCCACTCCGGTGGCTCCACCGATCAGGATGATGAGCGGGATGTCGAGCTCGGCGACCGACTGCCACTTGATGAAGGCTTCGGCGTAATGGTCCCCCGCCTCTCGGCGCAGTATCTCGAGCGTGATCTCGACCAGCTGCTCCTGGCTGACCTGCTCGAGACCGCTCGCCAGCATCTCCTGTTCGATCTTGTTCGCGACCTGGTACGAGCGCGCGGGGCCCAGTCCCGTCATCATCAGGGAGGACGCAGTCAAGCCTTTGGAGAACGGAAGACCATGCTCGCTCTCCGCGATGACTATTCGCTTGCGTCTCGCTTCCTTCATGAATTTCCGTTCGTAAAGCGCTGCGTCGCGATGCTTGCTCCCCACTCGATGAGCTCGCGGGGATCGTCGTCCCCTATTCCGACGGGCACGTTGTCCATGTAGACGACCTCGAGTCCCGCATCCTCCGCCCGTCTCGTAGCAACGTCGATGGCAGCCGCCTTGATCTCGCACAACAAGACGTCGGCACGCCCCCGAAGATCCTCGAGCTCCGCCTCCAGCCTCTTTCTGTCGGACAGCGAATGAGAGATGCCCACCACACTGCACCCATGTTGTTCTTCCAGGTGCCTCGCAATGGCTTGACCTGCCACCTCGGGAGCCGTCGTAGCGACAAATACATCCGCGCCATCGACACCGCTAGAGGGGGTAGGTCGAAAGACTGTGCGAACCACCCGCAGTTTCCTCCGGGGTGCTCCATCGTCACCCGTAGAACGGAACGCCTGTTCGATTCGAGAGGTAACGGAAGATACCTGGGAGGGAGACCCGAAGGGGTTCTCACACATAGTAACCACCACGAAGTCCGCTAGCAACAACTTGTAGGGACCCATGTAGCCGGCCAGATACTCGTCCGGCACGTGGGCCGGGATCACGAGCCCGGTGACGTCGGCGTGCGCCGGAGGTATGGAGGCCCCCGATCCCTCCAACAGCAGCAGGTCGCCGCCGAGGCGGTTGGCGATCTCGATCCCCTG
>JBOGWU010000199.1:0-2891 GCA_050693935.1 Actinomycetota bacterium
GGCACCGACAACTACATGTCGCCGGAGCAGTGCGATCCGGACCGCTTCGGGACCGTGGGCCCCGCGGCAGACATGTGGGGGCTCGGCGCATCGCTGTACGAGGCGGCCACGGGAGAGCTCCCCTTCACCAAGGGCAGCGACGAGGATCGCTGGCCGGCCACGCATGAGGAGGTCGGAGCACCGGCTCGCCCGGTGCCGGAGCCGATCCTCAAGCCGATCCTCGCCTGCCTCGACAAGAACCCCAAGAATCGTCCGAGCGCGACCGAGTTCCACGACGTGCTCGAACCCCTGCTCACACAGCTCCCCAAGCCGGTGCTGGGAAAGCTGAAACCCAAGCTCGGCTGACAATGGGGCGCGCAGTCGGCGGGCACCTGCTGAAGCGCGCACTGGGCCTCTCGAATTGATTGCGCCGGACCCCTGCGCAACATGAGTACCGCTGAGCGGTAGCCATGTCGCATGCCTCTCCCAACCCGGATCGCATACGGGGAATTGCGTACTCCGTGTCTTCCAGGAATTGCCGATTCATTCCCCAGCAACAACCAATTATTGGGAGGAACGATGGATCGGAATGGAAGCAAGGGGGCGCACCTTCGGGCGCTGATCGCACTGCTGTCGGCGTGTGTGATCGCAACGCTCATCCCCGGAGTGGCGCAAGCCGCGGGCAAGCCCACGGCAAGGATCGGCGTGATGATCGACGACGTCACGAAGGCCGAGGGGAGCGAGGGCACAACCGCGTACAACTTCACCGTGACGATGGCTAGGGCCGCGAGCGCCCCGGTCACGGTCAAATACGCAACTGCAAATGGCACCGCCATAGCTGGGTCCGACTACATCACCAAGTCGGGCTCGCTGGCATTCGCGCCTGGTGTGACAAGTCAGAAGGTCGAGGTGCTGGTCAAGGGTGACAACACTGTGGAGGCGGACGAGACATTCTCTTTGTCGCTTTCGGGCGGCGGCAAGTCCATCAGGCTAACCAAGCCCAAGGGGACGGGGACGGTCCTGAACGACGATCAGGGCCCCATGATCTCCATCTCGGACGCGTCGCTGGACGAGGGGAACAGCGGGACCCGGTCCATGATCTTCGACGTCAGCCTGTCAGGCAGCTACTCGGACCCTGTAAGGGTCGACTACAAGACGCTGGACGCCACGACGACCGCCGACGACTACACCGCGGCTACCGGCACCATTACGTTCGCGGCGGGCGACATCTCGGAGCCGATCGCCGTACCGGTCATCGGCGACAGGCTCGATGAGGAGGACGAGACTTTCATCGTCAGCCTGTCGAACAACAGCGCAAACGCGGGTATCGCCGACAGTCAGGCCACCGGCACGATCCGCGACGATGACCCACTTCCGTCGCTGTCGGTCAACGACGTGCTGGTGACCGAGCCGGCCTCGGGCGACAACACCGCTGTGTTCACGGTGTTGCTGTCGGCGGTGTCGGCTAAGGACGTCTCCGTGCACTTCGAGACGGCGGACGGATCGGCGCTCGCCGGAGCTGACTACATTCATACCTTCGGCGACGTGATGATCCCGGCGGGCGAGCGCGTTGCCGCGGTCGTCGTGCCCGTGAACGTGGATGGCCAGGACGAGTTGGATGAGGCCTTCGTGCTGAACCTCTCCACCCCGGTGAACGCGGTCCTCGGGTCGAAGGCATCGGGCACCGCGGCGATCTTCGACGACGACCCGACGCCGGGCGTAGTTATCGGTGACGCGGTCATGGATGAGGGCGATGAGGGGCAGAGTGACGCGGTCTTCCCCGTGTCCTTAACCGCTCCTGCGGCGGGCGAGGTGACGGTCGAATTCGCCTCCACAGACGGCAACGCCACCGCCGGCAGCGACTATGTGACGGCCACCGGATCCATCACCTTCGCCCCCGGACAGCGCACCGCAAAGGTGATCGTTCGGGTAACCGGCGACGCCCTCGACGAGAACGACGAGGACTTCGGCGTGACGCTGTCGAACGTCACCGGCGGAGCGAGCCTCATCGATGGCCAGGCGAGCGGTTCGATCATGGACGACGACGCCGAGCCGACCATCAGCATCAACGACATCGAGGTGACCGAGGGAGGCTCGGCGACGATGAACGTGGAGCTGTCCACCCCATCCGGTCTCCCCGTGACGGTCGACTACGACTCACGCAGTGGAAGCGCAACCGCAGACGACTACGTCGAGTTCGCCCGGGGCACCTTCAGCTTCCAGCCGGGGGACACCAAGTCGGAGATCGCCATCGAAACCAAGGGTGACGGCCTCGATGAGCAGTCGGAGGAGTTTTTTGTGGACCTCTCGGCTCCGTCTCAGGCCACGATCGCCGATGGCACTGGCACAGTCACGGTGGTCGACGACGACAAGGGCGCCACTAGGGCGGTCCTGAGGGTCAGAAAAACCTCTGCTCGGATCGTGGCTCGAGGCCGCCTGGAGCCGGCTCGCCCCGGGCAGAAGATGATCGTCAAGCTCTACAAGAAGCGCTCCGGTAGGTGGGTCCTGCTTCGCACGAAACGTCCTCTGCTCAGCAGCGCCAAGGACGCGAATCGGGATGGGCTGACCGAGAGCACTTACCTGGCTCGATTCACCAAGCCAAAAAGGGGCCGGTACTGCAAGGTCCTGGTTCGTTACCGCGGCGATGAGGACTACAAGGCGGCGAAGAGGAGCAAGGTCTTCCGCTGCCGCTAGGACCCACGCCGAAAGGGCAGGACCCGTTCACAGCAGCGGATTCAAGGGGGGCCTTCGGGCCCCCCTACCCTTTTCGGTACACGAGGGTCGCTCAGCGGCGCTGGCAAGTGGGGCAGTAGGTGGTGCCCCGGCCCCCGAGGGTGATCCTCTTGAGCGCCGTTCGGCACCGGGGACAGGGTCTGCCGGCCCGGCCGTAGGCGATAAGGAAGCCCGAGTTA
>JBOGWU010000200.1:0-6956 GCA_050693935.1 Actinomycetota bacterium
CCCTCAGCCCATGGACCAGACCTGGCTTGCGGGTGCGCGGCCACATTTGCGGCGCGCCGCGATCTACACGGTCGTGGCGGTCGCGGGTCTGATCGCCGCTTCGTCGGGCAGCATCCGCCCCCTCACGGAGGGCTCGGGCTTCGCCGGCAACGAGCGCGAGGTACTCACCGCGAGCGCCGGGGCTCTCCTGCTTCTCGTGGCGGGCATCGCCGCGGTGCGAGCCTCGGCGCGGGCGGCCAGGGCGATCTCGAGTCAAAAGGTTGGAGACACGCGCGGGACCGCGCTCGGACTCCTCATCCAGGTCATCGGGTACTTCATCGTCGTCCTCACCGCTCTGGGCCTGTTGAGCGTCAACATCTCGGGGCTGTTACTGGGAGGAGCGATCACCGGTGTCGTAGTTGGTATCGCCGCGCAACAGACGCTTGCGAACTTCTTCGCGGGACTCGTAATCATCAGCGTCCGCCCTCTCGAGGTAGGTGAGCGAGTCGTGCTTCGTTCCGGTCCCCTCGGTGGCGAGTACGAGGGCGTCGTAACGGATATGGGAATGTTCTACGTCGACATGGTCACCGACAACGGCCCCGTGAAACTACCCAACGCCGGAGTGCTGGCCTCGGCGATCGGGCCCGGAGCGCGCGCTCCCGCGGCCGAGGACGAACCCATCGACGAGGACACCGTGGATCGTCCCCGCAGGGAAACCTGACCGACCATTGGCATCCCAGCCCCCGATAAAGGCGCTGACGTGACGCTGGTCGGCTAGAGCCCGCCGAAGCGGCGGTTGCGAGCCGCGTAGTCGCGTAGGGCCTCGAACAGCGAGTGACGATCGAAATCCGGCCACAGCGTGTCGGTGAAGTAGAGCTCTGCATAGGCGCTCTGCCACAACAGGAAGTTGCTGAGCCTCATCTCGCCCGAGGTGCGAATGAGCAGGTCGACGTCGGGCACATCGGGCGCGTAGAGGTGCTGGGAGATGGCGCCACTAGCCCCTGCCCCACCCGATGTCGCTCGTTGAACCGCATCCTCGATCTCTGCCCGGCCCCCGTAGTTGAAGCAAGTAAGAAGGTCCATGCGGGTGTGGTGCGCGGTGCGTCGCTCGGCCTCGTCGAATTCCTCGAGCACATCTGCGGGGACCAGCTCGCGCCTGCCGATGCGCCGGATGCGGACCCTTCGCTCGTCGAGATCATCGCGCCGCTGGCGGAGCAGAGCTCGATTGAAGTTCATGAGGAAGTCGACCTCGTCGGCGGGGCGATTCCAGTTCTCGGTCGAGAAGCTGTACACGGACAGATAGCGAATATTGGCCTCGAGCGCGCCCTCGACGACGTCGAATAGAGCCCTCTCCCCCATCTCGTGGCCCTTGGTCCTCGGCAGCCCTCGTTGCTTCGCCCAGCGTCCGTTGCCGTCCATGATGATCGCGACATGCGCGGGCACGCGCTCCGAGACAATGTCCATGACGGCAGAGCCTAAGTGGAGAGCAGAGAGAGGCTGCGCAGCGGGCGCTCGAGGTGGTACTCGGCGTAGCGCCTGAGAGCGTGCGTCACTTCGGTCGTCGCCTCGGTCTCCGCGCTCTCGCCGAAGTCCGCCGACAGCAGGCGAGCGAGCAGCTGGAGCCGATCGGGACTAAGCCTGAACGCACTCTCGTCATCGAAGCGACAGCTCCCGCACACGGCGCCGCCGAGCGCGGGCCCGAAACCGACGAGATCACCAGGCTCGCCGCAACCGGCGCACACCCCGAGGCTGGGGTGAAAGCCGGACACCGAAAGCAACTTGACGATGAACGCAGGGACGGTCGTGGTGACCTTGCCCTGGGCGAGAGCGCTCAACCCGGCCAGCAACAGCGAGTAGGTCGAATACGCTCGCTCGCGCTCCTCGGAGACCTTGTCGACGACCTCGGCGAGAGCGCAGGCCGCGGTGAACGCGTCGTAATCGTCGCGCACGGCCTTGAACGGCTCGATGACGCTCGCGGCCGTGATCGTGTCCAGACTGCGACCCCGGTAGAACATCAGATCGACCAGGGTGAAGGGCTCGAGGCGGCCTCCGAACCGGCTCTTGGTCTTGCGCACGCCCTTGGCCACGGCCCGCACCTTGCCGTTGTCGCGCGTGAAGATCGTGACGATGCGATCCGCTTCGCCGAGCTTGATGCGGCCGAGGATCACTCCCTCGTCCTTGTAGAGACCGGGCATCCACTCAGCGTAGCTTTAGCGAGACGCCCAACCCCGGCTATCGGCCGATGCGGGGCGCTTACTAGGCGATGCCTATTCGCAGGTTGCGGATCTTTTGCTCGCCGCCCTCTTCGACTTGGTCGAAGGTCACGCGCTGGCCCGGTCGCAGGAAACGGAACATCTCGGACGAATCCATCACCTCGGCGTCGATCGTGTACTCCACGCTGCCGTCGTCGGACACGAGCGTTCCGGACTTGGTCAATGAGTCGTATCGCTTAACGGTGGCCTGTGGCATGGCATGAGGATACCGGGCGCCGGAGGTGGCTCAGTTATCGAAGCCCAGGCGCGTGAGGGCGTGGGCCCTTTTCTGCCAGTCCTTTTCGACCTTGACCCGTAGCTCGATGAACACCCTGCGCCCGAACAGCACCTCGATCTCCTCGCGCGCCTCGGTGCCGACGGCCTTGATGGTCTCGCCCTGGTGGCCGATCACGATGCCCTTCTGGGAGTCGCGTTCGACGAAGATGCGAGCGTGGATCTCGAGCAGACCGTCGTCGCGCTCGACGTAGTCCTCGGTCACCACCGCAATCGAGTGAGGCACCTCGTCGCGGGTCCGGCGCAGCAGCTTCTCGCGCACGAGCTCGGCCACGAACACCATCGGGGGCTGGTCGGTGCTGGTGCCCGGCGGGTAGAACATCGGGCCCTCTTCGAGGCGACCGAGCACGAGGTCGCGCACGACGTCCACCCCGTCGCCAGTCTTGGCCGACACGGGCACGAACTCCACGAAGTCACCGAGGCGTGAGGCCGCGCTCAAGGAAGCGGCGACCTCCTCGCGCCGCATGACGTCCACTTTGTTGACCAAGCAAAAGGTAGGAACCCCTGCACCGTGAAGGTCCTTTGCGACGCGCTCGTCACCACGTCCGATTCCCGCGGCACCGTCCACGACGAACAGTGCGAGGTCGACATCGGACCAGGCCTGACGCACTACCTCGTTAAGACGCTCGCCGAGCAGCGTGCGCGGCTTGTGGTAACCGGGTGTGTCGATGAGAACCGCCTGCGCTCCGGGAACATTGATGATCCCCCGAATCGCGCTGCGAGTCGTCTGGGGCTTGTCCGAGGTGATCGCCACCTTGTCGCCGACCAGCGCGTTGACAAGCGTCGACTTTCCGGTGTTGGGACGGCCGACGACCGCCGCGAACCCAGAGCGGAAGCCTTCGGGCTGCTCGGCGAGGCTCATCCCCAGCGTGCCGGCAGCCTCGACGTCGTCGTTCACGCCGAGTCGACGTTCTCTTCCACCGGCACCTCGACCTTGCGAATCACGACCTTAAGGATGCGCCGGCCCGTCACTCGTTCGGTCTGGAACTCCAGAGTCCCCAAACGCACGGTCTCGCCGGGGACCGGCACCCTCCCCGTGAGCCCGTACACCAGTCCACCCACCGTGTCCCACTCGTCGTGAGGCAGGTCGGCGTGAAGAAGCTCGTTGACCTCGTCGATGGGCAGCTTCGCATCCACGCGCATCACTCCGTTGCCTAGAGGCTCGACCAGCGGTTCCTCCTGGTCGTACTCGTCGACGATCTCGCCGACGATCTCCTCGACCAGGTCCTCGATGGTGACCAGGCCGGCCGTGCCTCCGTACTCGTCGACCACTATCGCCATGTGAACGTGGTGCTGCTGCATCTCGCGCAGAAGGTCGGCGAGCTTCTTCTGTTCGGGAACGAACAGCGGCGCGCGTCCCAGGGTCGCTGCCTTGGTGGTTCCTTGATCCTCGGGCGAGCGCTTGAGGAGGTCCTTGGCGTAGAGCACGCCGATGATGTTGTCGGTATCGCCTTCGTAGATGGGTATGCGTGAGTATCCGGCTTTGGTGATCGTCTCGAGAGCTTCTTCGATGGTCGCATCGGACTTGACCACGACCATGTCCGGCCGCGGAACCATCACCTCGCGCACGATCGTGTCGTTGAACTCGAAAACCGAATGGATGAGCTCGCGCTCCTCTTCCTCGATCTCCTCCTCCTCCTCGGCCACGTTCACGAGCTGGCGCAGCTCCTCCTCGGTGACGAAGGGTCCCTCGGGCAAGCGCCGTCCCGGAAGCACCAGCATCACCGCGTTGGAAGCCCACACCAACACCTTGTCGAGGGGGCGCAGCAGTCGCCCCAAGACGTAGACGGGCCGGGCGGCAACCAGGGCGGCACGGTCGGTGTGCTGGACCGCGAGTGACTTGGGAGGTAGGACGGCGATCACGAACAGCACGATCGTGACGACCACCGCGGCGACGACCTCGCCCGCCCCAGAGAATGCATCGATTGCCAGCCCGGTGGCAAGCACCGCCGCGGTGATCTGGCTCACCAGCATCAACAGCACCACCACGTTGAGGAAGCGAGCCGGGTTCTCGATGATCTTCAGCAGACGCTCTGCTCCGCGCCGCTTCTCCTGAACGAGGTGGTGGGCCTTGGCGCGGCCGATGCGATCGAACGCGGTCTGGGCCATGGCAAGGAAACCCGCCGTCAGGACCAGGAGCACGATGGCCACGATCGTCAACGCGGTAGCCATCACGCAAGGGCCCCGTCGAAGCCCTCGAGCACCTCGATCAGTCTCTTATCCATGCGCTCCTTGTCGGCGGTCCCCTGGTGGTCGTAGCCCAGCAGATGCAGCGTGCCGTGCACGACCAGAACGTCGAGCTCGCGCTCGAGGGAATGACCGAGCTTGGCGGCGTTCTCTTTGGCTACATCGGGGCACAGCACCACGTCGCCGACGATGGTCGAGTCTTCGTCACCCTCGAGCATCGGAAACGCGAGTACGTCGGTCGCATGATCGTTGCTCGCAAAGCGAGCGTTGAGCTTGCGCATGTGTTCTCCGCCGACGACGAGGATGGAGAGCTCGGCCTCCTCGTCGACGTTGCAGACCGTGAGCGTGTGCCGAGCAAGGGCGGACAGCCTCGCCTCATCGACGGAGAGCCCTTGCTCGTTGGCTAAGAAGACGTCCACGAAGCTCTATCGGGCCCTGCCGGCCGCGGAGCCCTCTGCATAAATGCGATAGGCCTCGACGATGTCCTGCACGATCTTGTGCCGCACGACGTCGCGCCCGTCGAGATGAGCGATGCCCACGCCCGCGATCTTTCCCAGGATTTCCTGAACGACTATCAGGCCCGAGCGGGCGCCACTGGGCAGGTCGACCTGCGTGACGTCTCCGGTCACCACCGCCTTGGACGAAAACCCGAGCCGCGTTAGAAACATCTTCATCTGCTCGGGAGTGGTGTTCTGAGCTTCGTCGAGAATGATGAAGGAATCGTTCAACGTGCGCCCGCGCATAAAGGCGAGCGGCGCGATCTCCACTGTGCCCTGCTCGACGTAGCGGTGAAAGGTCTCGGGCTCGAGCATCTCGTAGAGCGAGTCGTACAAAGGCCGCAGATAAGGATCGATCTTCGCGGAGATGTCGCCGGGCAAGAAGCCGAGTCGCTCCCCCGCCTCGACGGCGGGTCGAGTCAGCACGATGCGGGATACCTCGCCCGCCTTGAGTGCGCGGATCGCCATCGCGACCGCGAGATAGGTCTTGCCGGTACCCGCAGGGCCCACGCCGAGCACGATCGTGTTCTCGCGGATCTGGTCGACGTAGTGCTTCTGCCCCGAGGTCTTGGGGCGAATCGGCTTACCCGAATGCGTCACCACGACGGTGTCGCCGAGCACCTCGGATGGCTTGGCGCGTGAATCACCCTTGATGATCTCGATGGATCGGCTCACGGAGTCCTTGGTCAGTAGGTTGTTGTTATCGAGCAGGCTGATCAATTCCTGGAAGAGGTTCGAGACGCGCTCGGTCTCCTTGGCGCCGCCGGAAATGACTATCTCGTTCCCGCGAACCAGGATCCGCGTCTCGAATGCCGCTTCGATGAGCTTGAGAAGTTCGTCTCTCGCTCCAACGAGCCGCACCATGTCGTGCTGGCTGGGAACGAGAATCTTCACCTGGGTGGTTGTCAACATCTTGGTCTCGTCAGTCTACAAGCGATCGTTGGAAGCGACCCCTGGTGGGGGGGCATCTAACCGGGCGGCCATGACATGTATCGCCCTCCGAGCAGATGGAAGTGAAGGTGCAAGACGCTCTGTCCGGCGTCCGGGCCGACGTTGGTGACGATCCGGTAACCGTCGTCGAGCTTCTCCTTGGATGCCTGGTCAACCAATGCCGTCAACATCGCCGCCACCAGGCCGGCGTGTTGTTCGCGGAGATCTGCCGCCGAATCGATGTGCTCCTTGGGAATCGCGAGCACGTGCACCGGTGCCATCGGGTTGATATCGCGAAACAGCATGATCGAGTCGGACTCGTGCACCACGTCTGCGTCCAACTCCTTGCTCGCTATCTTGCAGAAGAGACAATCGGCCACGTTCAAACTCTCCCTTCAATTGGTCGCGTCATCACCGACGGTGAGGTGGCGCCCACGAGACGGCCCTCGAGCCCATCGGCCCGTACCCGAATGCCCTCGACGTTTACCAATTGCCCCAGCAACCCGGCTCCCTCGAACCAGACGCGCACGAAGTCTCCGGTCATCCCCGAGCAGATCGAGAGCCCATCGACCTCGCGCTCCTCCTCGACCAGCACCTCGAGTGAGGGTCCGAGGTGTTCGCCGAGCCAGTCGCTGCGAATCTCGTTGCCGAGCCCAATCAGGCGCTTGGAGCGCGCTCGCTTGACGTCCCCGGGCAACTCGAGATGGGTCACCGCCGCGGCCGCAGTGTCGGGGCGGGCTGAGTAACGAAACACGTGCAACTTGCTGAAGCGCATGCGCCTCACGACCTCCAGCGTCGCCTCGAATGCCTCCTCGGA
>JBOGWU010000201.1:0-12678 GCA_050693935.1 Actinomycetota bacterium
GAGCGGGGGCCAATGAAGGAGCCGGGGACATCGATCCGTTTACCTCGGCAGCGGCCATCGCAGTGGCCTCGATGGCATCGGCTATCTGTACGGCATACAGCGGCTCGTCCGTCTCGGCCGGAGTCGAATCGTGATCAACGCTCCCCACCTGAGGGGTGAAGGGAGGCGGAGGCGGCGATGCGGGGCCGGTGTGCAGCCCGCTCGGGGCACCCTCTGGGGCGGGCGGAGCGGTCGGCGTTACCGGTGCGTGCGCCGCAGCCGGGGCGACCTGGGGAGCCACGGGAAACGCGTCAGGGGCAACCGGCGCAGTCGGCACGAACGTGCCGGGGCCTGCGGCCACGAGTGCTCGCTGAGCCTCGTAGACGTCCCGCTCGCTCACGATTCCCTTCGAGATCAACACGAACGCGGGCGGCGTGTTGGTGCGCTCCGACTCCTCAGCCGCGGCAGCAACCTGTTCCTCGTTGACGAGGCCTCGCTGCAACAGCACCTCCTCAAGCTTCATGTTCGCCTCCACTCGCCTGTCCACCTCGATCTGGGTCGTTTTCATAGATTTCGCGGTTCGCAGGGCGCGACCCACGTCACTTCTGTTCGCCTCCTCCTTCGGCAGCCGTCGCATTGATCTTGAGAACCACACTCTTTGGCTCAAGCCCGTCAAAACCAGGCCGACATAAGGAGGGAGTAAGTGGGGGTAGACCCCGACAATTCTCAAGACCGCAGACGTAAGGAGAAGTGACGGTGCTTCAAGGAACGCTGGATGAGTTCCCTCTGATCGACGTGCTCGGAATCCTGAAGGCCCGCAACAAGACCGGCCGGCTGGATATCGAACGTCAAGCAGGGCGCGGGCTGATCTACGTACGGCTCGGCGAGCCCTACTACGCCGAGTCCTCCCTTACGCGCAGCCTCATCGGCCAGAAGCTCGTCGACATCGGTGCGATCACCGACATGCAGCTCCGCAAGGCGCTAGACCGCCAGGCGGAGAGCGGCGACAGGCTCGGCCAGGTTCTCCTCACCCACGGCGTCATCTCCCGCGAGCACATCGCCTCAGCAGTGATCAGCCAGATCAAAGACGCTCTGGCCGACCTGCTCGCATGGGAGACCGGCGAGTTCCGCTGGGAGGTCGGCGCCGAGGTCGAGGTCGAGGTGCCCGTCCACGGAGGCATGCTGGACTCCGACAAGGGATCCATCCCCATGGCCCCCCACGTGGTCCCCGTGATCGCGAATGAGCCGGCTCAGGCTCCCCCCGTCGCTCAGCCGATTCAGGGGCCGGAGCACGCACTACCAGACTTTCGCCAGAGCGGTAGTGCGCTGAACGGCAGCGCTGCCACCGCACCCCAGATCGACCAGTCGCCCCGCTTCGAGCCGCAGGTTCAGCCGCAGCTCGAGGTCGTGCACTCCCACTCTGTCTCTGTGGGAGGTGGGAGCACCGACGAGGAGTCTCCTCCCGTCCCTTTCGATCAAGCGGCGGCTGAGCCGGAGCTGCACACGGCCGTCGATGAGACCGAGCAGCACGAGGCCTCTGAGATGGTCGACGGTACCCCGGACGTAGACGAGACGATCGAGTTCGAGCCGGCCGAGCCGGTCGAGCACCATGAGTCACAGTCCGTCGAGGACGAGCCGACAGACGAGTCCGAGCCAGATGAGTCCGAGGCTCTCGAGGATGAGTCGACAGACGAGTCCGTCGAAGACGAGCACAACGAGGCCGGGTCCCACGAGGACGAGCCGGTCGAGGTCGAGGCCGAGCCCTTTGAGGCCGAGTCCGTCGAGGACGAGCCGGTCGAGGTCGAGGCCGAGTCCTTTGAGGCCGAGTCCCACGAGGACGAGCCCTACGAGGCCGGGTCCCACGAGGACGAGCCCTACGAGGCCGGGTCCCACGAGGACGAGTCGGTCGAGGTCGAGGCCGAGCCCTTTGAGGCCGAGTCCGTGGAGGACGAGCCCTACGAGGCCGGGTCCCACGAGGACGAGCCTGTCGAGACCGAGCCCCACACCGAGGAGCCCGTCGAGAACGGTCTGGTGGAGGGCGACTCCGATCACGACTCCGCCGTTGATGCCAATGACGAGCAGCCGCAAGACGAGTTCCACGAAGTCGTGAAGCTGCCCCGAGTCGAGGTAGTCGAGTCTCTCAACGGAACCCGGGTCATCAAGTCCAACCCCGCCCCGGAGTTCGACGAGGAATTCGATCAAATGTTCGAGACCGCAGCAGGGGCTGTCGACGAGCAGGTCGAGCCGGAGGCCCCTTCGTTCGAGACCGAGCCGGAGGCCCCTTCGTTCGAGACCGAGCCGGTCGCCGAGTCACCCCTCGATGAGGTTCCTTTCCTGGGAGCAGAGATCACCGAGATCCCGGCACCCCAGGAGGCCCCCTCTTTCGAGCCGGCGGCCCATCAGCCCGTCGCCTCGTTCGGCTTCGCTCCGGTGGAGAACGACACGAAGGCCGAGGCACCCCAATCGCCCGTGCCCCCTGCGCCTGAGCCCATGGCGACAAACCCGCCGCCGCCTCCGCCGGTAACCGCTCCGCCAGTCGCGCCGATGGCTCAGGTGACCGAGGCAACCGAAGGCCGGTCGAACGACGACACCGACCGCGGGGTCCCCGGTGAGCCCGCCAGCGACATCAAGTTGGACCGTTCATCGCTCGTGCGGGAGCTATCAGACCTGCTTCGCTAGATCTTCCCCCAGCAACGACAAAGGCCCGGTTGACCCCCCGGGCCTTTGTCATGTCTCCAGTCTGCGAGACCCATCTGCGGTCGAGATGGTTCGGAGAGATTTCTCTGTGCGAGGAGCGCGCTGGAGCGGGAGCTCCCGCGCTCAGAACCGTCCCCGGTGGTTCTTTGTGCCGGGAGCGCGCTGGAGCGGGAGCTCCCGCGCTCAAAACCGAAATTCGGGGGGGGTCAGACTACGACCCGGAGGATCTCCTGGATGGAAGTGAGGCCGGCTCGGACCTTCTCCATGCCGTCCTCGCGAAGAGTCAGCATGCCCTGCTCGATGGCGACCTTCTTGATGACCTCGCTCGAGGCGCCCTCGACCGTGAGCTTCTCGATCTCCTCGGTGATGGGCATTACCTCGTGGAGCGCCATGCGGCCCCTGTAGCCGGTGCCTCCGCACCTGGTACAGCCGACCGCCTTGAAGAGCTCGGGCAGTTTTTCATCGCGCAGGGGGAAGTGCGAAGCTCGCAGCTCCTCCTCGGTCGGGGTGTAGGGCTCCTTGCACTTGACGCACAGGTTCCTCGCGAGACGCTGGGCGAGGACGCAGTCCAGGGCGGAACCGACCAGATAGGGCTCGATGCCCATCTCGACCAGTCGGGTCATGGCGCTGGGCGCGTCGTTGGTGTGAAGAGTCGAGAGCACGAGGTGACCCGTCAACGCGGCCTCGGTGGAGATCTGGGCGGTCTCCCGGTCCCGGATCTCACCGATCAGGACGATGTCGGGGTCGGCTCGCAGGATCGACCGCAGCGCTGCGGCGAAGGTCAGGCCTGCCTTGTTGTTCGTCTGAACCTGGTTCACTCCGGGCAGCCGGTACTCGACCGGGTCCTCGACCGTGATGATGTTGCGGTCGGGCTTGTTGAGGATGTTCAGGGTTGCGTAAAGCGTCGTCGACTTGCCGGAACCGGTAGGACCGGTCACCAGGATCTCGCCGTAGGGCTTGACGAAGCTCTTCTCGAAGCGCTCGTAGTTACCGGGCAGGAAGCCCAGGTCGCTGAGCTCCAGCATGACGCTCGATTTGTCGAGGATTCGCATGACGATTTTCTCGCCGTGAACCGTCGGCAGCGTCGCCATACGGATGTCGATCTGCTTGCCTTGAATGTTCAGGCTGATGCGCCCGTCCTGCGGGACTCGACGCTCGGCGATGTTGATGTCCGCCATGATCTTGAGGCGGCTCGTCATGCCGGCCTGAACCGACTTCGGAGGGCGCATGACCTCGTGAAGCACGCCGTCCACTCGATAGCGAACGAGCACGTGGCGCTCTTGCGGCTCCACGTGGATGTCCGAGGCGCGGTCGTTGATCGCCTGGGTGATCAGGAGGTTGACCAGCTTGATGATCGGAGCGTCCTCGGCTCCTGCGCTCGAGATCGCCTCCTCGAGCGTTCTCTGCTCGGCGTCGTGCGCGGCGGCGGCCTCTTCGGCGAGGCTTTCGGCCGCCGAGTCCAGCCGGTAGTAGCGGTTGATGGCACCGAGGACGTCGGCCTTGGTCGATACCACCGTGCGGACGTCTCGCTTGGTCAGCGCCCTGATGTCGTCGACGGCGACCACGTTGGCCGGGTCCGCCATCGCCACGATGAGTCGGTCGTCCTCGAGTCGCACCGGAATGCAGGAATGACGGCGAGCCGTGGCCTCGGGGACCAGGGCGACCGCGGATGCGTCCAAAGACGCCTCGGCGAGGTCCATGAACTCGAGCCCCAGCTGTTCGGCGAGGATGGCGACCAAGCCGGCCTCGCTGACGTAACCGAGCTCGATCAGCACACGACCAAGCGACCGGCCCCGTTGCTGGGCCGTGTCCATGGCCTCCTGGAGCTGTTCCTCGGCGATCAGGCCACGAGCCAGGAGCAGCTGATCCAGCTGTCCTCCCGCGCGTACCTGACTGCTCACGCTCATTGGCCTCTCTTGGGTCGAGTCACCGAGGTCACCAGGACCTGCTTACAAGTTTTTTATCGGCGGGTGAGGCCCTGACTGAAGCCCGGTATCGGCTTTGTCGAAGGGAGTTTTGTCCGTTTTGCGCCGCTAGACGCGAGCGGTCGCCTCGAGCACGCTCTCCGCAAGGTATCGAGCTCGACGCTCCTCGGGTGAGCCCGCGGGAAGAGCCGCGCTGGATCCATCGCTGAAGATCAGACGGACGGGACCGAGGTCGGGAACCGGCTCCAGAGGCGCAAGGGGCGGCGCCCCGCCGATCGCCGCTGCGGGCTCGGGGGCGGCGGCCACGGTCACCGGCGTGAGCTCGGGCGCTGCCGGCCGGACCGGCTCCGGCTCCGGCTCGCGCCAGGCGACCGGGAGCGGCGCGGAGACCGGAGCCACTCCCATCGCATGGCGACCCTTGGGCTTGCCGAACAACTTGCGCACCAAGCGCCACAGCGGGCTCATCCCGCCTCCGCCTTGGCCTCGAGACGCTCGTAGACCTCGTGCAGAATCGTCAGCATCAAGGTCTTCACATCGTCCTTGCTGCGCGGGTCGCAGGCGACGACTGCGACCTCCTCGGGGAGGTCGAGCCGCTCGCGTACCACCTCGAGAACGACGTCGTTGGGCGCACCCACCAGGTCGAGGTGGGTAACCCCGACGAGATACGGAACGTCGGCGTACCGCTTGAACTGCTCGAAGATGTGGGCGGCCTCCTCGAGCGAGCGAGGATCGGCCGCATGGACCAGCAGGATGAAGCCGATCATGCCCTGCGACAGGATCTCCCACATCACCTCGAAGCGGCGCTGACCCGGGGTGCCGAACAGGAACAGCGAGCAATCCTCACCGAAGGTCAGCCGGCCGAAGTCCATAGCCACGGTCGTGCGGTGCTTGCCGCTCTCCGAGGAATGCTCGCTGACATCTCGCTCGGTGGCAACGATCGCCACTTCGCTGATGCTTTCGATGAGCGTCGTTTTGCCGGCCGCGAACGGTCCGGTCACCACGATCTTCAGCGGACGCATCGAGTTCGATTGGTGAGCTCTCGCCTTCGGCGCGGGACTCATCTCAAAGCTCCTTCACGCCGTCGATCATGCGCGTGATGATGCCGCGATCGACGTCCTCGTCGTCCTCGATCCGCCGCCTCTGGGGCGGGGCGGGCGGAGCGTTCTGGTCGCCCGACCCCGAAGGAACGGCGCGCGGCTTGGGCTTCTCCTCGTCGCTGAACAACCCCGCAAGCTCCCGGACGACCGCGGCTCGGTCCACCCTGGGCGTGGGATCCACCTCGGAGGGTGGGGATGGCGGAGCCGGCTCCTCGTCGTCGTCCTCCTCGACTCCTTCCGGCACCGAGGGTTCGGGCAGGGGTGGCTCCCGACGGTCCGAGCCCTCGTCCACCTCGCTCTCGAAATCGGGTGGCGCGGGCGGTACCGACGCGGACTCGACGCTCCTCTCGGGCTGCAGCTCGACCACGTTGGACTCGTCGTCCTCGGAGTCGAACCATCTGTCGGCGTGCTTGGACAGAAAGGGCTGGTTGCGCTGCTGGTGCTCATAGGAGGACTCGGCGGGCTTGTCCCTGGTGTTGTAGATGAGGCCGGCATTCATGAGCCCGAACAGCATCCGCGTGGTCTGGAACGCGTCGGCACCGATGAAGGACGCTATATCGGCGACGCTGCGATGCCCGTCGACCAGTACGAGCACCTGCCATTCCTCGGAGGTGATGTTGATTTGGTGAGCGCCGTCGGGCGGTCGCGGCGCCATCGCGAGCACCACATCCGGCGACTCGATCTGCCGTCTGATCTGCGAGATCTCGTCCAGCCTTCTGGAGGCCTCGATGATGAGATTGTCCACCGACACCGCCAGCGGGACCTCGACCTCGGTCTCTACGTCGGGCTCCCATACGAAGGCTCCGAGATCCCAGCGCAGCAGGTCGAACACCGCGTCCTCGATCTGGCTTCGAACGGCCCACTCGATCTGCTCGAGCTCAACGACGCCTCGCTCGACGAGGATCTCGCCCACCCTTTTCCCGGTGGCCTCGTTCTCGTCGATTGCGCTCCGTAGCTGCTCTTCGTTCACCCGCCCAGACCGCATCAGCTTGCGCCCCAGCGGTTCCTTGGACTTGGTCGACTCCGCGTAGTAGACGTCGCCGTCCCTGAAGTAGACCCGCCCGCTGCCGTTGCGTCGCTCGACCTCGAGGCGGCCCGTCTTCTTGACATGCGACGTCAACCGGAAGATTTCCGGCAAGCTGAAGTCGTCGAGTGTGCCCTTGAGCACCTAGCCCCCTACCACTGCTGCCACGGCTCCGAGTGCTCCGAGTGCTGGTGCTCGTCTTCTTCCCGTTGTGGCTCCTCATCGCGCTGACCCTCGCCACCCTCATCGTGGGCCGGCTGGGCCTCCCATTCGGGAGTCGCCTGAACGGGCTCGTCCTCCCACGCGGGACGCTGAGGCTCGGCCGGAGCCGTGAAGGGACTTGGTTCTACGGGTTGGGGTGGCGTGGGATCGACGGCGTGGCTCGAGACGGCGTCCAGGTGCTCGTGGGAGTCGGCGGGCCGGAATCCCGACGGCGAATCCATCACCTGGGTCACCCGGGCCGCGCTCTGGCGCATCTCGAACAGGACCAGTCCCGCCTTGGCGTGCTTGGCGGTCATCGCCACGAGCACCGCGTGCTGACCTGCCGCCATGAGGACGACGTTTCCATCTGATCCCTCGACGTAGACCTGGGCGAGGTCGCCCTTGTCCAGACCCTGCGCGGCGCGCTCACCGAGCGTCAACAGGGCCGCGCTCATCGCGGCGAGCCTGTCCTCCTCGACGTGCGGTGGGAGAGCCGATGCCATGGGCAGGCCGTCCGAACTCACGACCGCCGCCGCCTCGACATCCGGCGAAACCGATAGAAACTCGTCAAGCACTGCTGCTAGTTGCTCTGCCTTGCTCATTCACCCTCCCAGATGAGACGGCACATCAGCGGAGCCGCCTCAATCGAAATCGGCACGTGTATGACCCGAGTTGAGTTGACGCTACAACCGGCCCAGGCGAATTTGAACCCTGAGAGGAAAGGCGTCTTGCGAAGGTTAGCGGTGGTGGCCGATCGCTCGGATGGCGGCCGCCGACATGGCCTCGATGGGGGCCTGCTGCCCGGTCCAAATCTCGAACGAGGCGGCGGCCTGCCGAATCAGCATTCCGACCCCTCCCCAGGCACTCGCCCCGTGCGAGCGGGCCTGCTCGACCAGCGGGGTGGACGGAGGCGAGGACACCAGGTCGACGACGTACTGGTCGGGGTTGAAGGTCGATTCCTTCAGCAGAGGCTCGCCGTGCATCCCGATCGGAGTCGCGTTTACGACGAGGTCGACCTCCGAGGCGCACTCCGACGCGTCTCCCCACCCAACCACGGCCGAGGAGGTGCCGGTCGTGCCGGCTCTTGCGAGTTCCGCCACGGTTGCGGCCGCGTCGGGGCGCCTTGCAGCAACGGTGACCTCGGCAACCCGGAGGTCGGCCAGAGCCTTGACCACCGCCTTGGCCGCGCCCCCCGCTCCCAGAACGAGCGCCGAGGTTCCCTTGGCGTCGAAGCCCGCGTCACCAACGAGGAACTCGGCGAAGCCTCCGACGTCGGTGTTGTGCCCGATCAGACGGTCCCCGGCTCGTTGCACGGTGTTGACCGCGTCGATGGCTTTAGCTTCGCCGGTGACGTCGTCCAGATGCTCGACGATCGCCTTCTTGTGGGGCATCGTCACGTTGGCCCCCGCCGCCCTTAGGGCCCGGAGCCCGCGCACCGCGTCACCAAGCTCATCCGGCGGCACAGGCCAGCGCAGGTAGACCCAGTCGAGCTGCAGGTGCCGGAAGGCAACGTTATGGATGACCGGCGACCAGGTCACCTCGAGCGGCCAGCCCAGGACTCCGACGAAGTTCGCGCCGGGCTTCAACAGTTCAGGTCTTGATAGTTGGCTTTGTCGGCAAGGAAGTCGTCGTAGTCGACGGAGAACGCGTGTCGTCCCTTGCAATCCTTGAGCACGTAGTAGACCCACGGGCCATCGGGAGGATTCCCGGCCGCCTCCAGAGCCTCGGCCCCAGGAGCGCCGATCGGCGTGGGGGGCAATCCCGCGACCTTGCGCGTGTTGTAAGGCGAGTCGCTCTCCAGGTCCGAGGCGGTCAAGGTGTTCGTCCGTTCGCCGAGCCCATAGATGACGGTTGCATCGATCCCCAGCATGATCCCCTGCTCGAGCCGGTTGTAGATAACCCGCGCGATCTTGCCGGTGTCCTCGCTGACGCCCGCCTCGGCCTGGATCATCGAGGCTATGGTCAGGATCTCGTATTTCGAGTAGCCCATCGACTCGGCTTTGGAGAGGTCGGCCTTGTCGAGCTGTGACTCCATCTCGTTGACTAGCCGCTGAGCAAGCGTCTTGGCAGTGTCCTCTTCGATCAACTGGTAGGTCGAGGGAAACAGAAGTCCTTCGAAGTTGGACGAGCCCTCGGGCAGCAGGTTGGACTTGACCTTCCCGGACTCAAGTGTCTCGAGAAACGCCCTGCCCTTGATGTCGGTGTTCTCGGTGAGACCCGACGCGAACTCGGTAAGCCACGACCCCTCGGGAAAGGTGACGGTGATGAACTTCACCTCGGGCCCCTCGAGGATCCTGTCGAGCGCGTCCCGGGCCGAGAGGCCGGAGCTGAGCTGGTAGGTGCCGGCCTGAATGCCCTCGTCTCCACCGTGGAGGTAGGTCGCTATCCGGAAGCCGAAGGCGGATTTGATGATCCCCCTTTTTTCCAGCAGCTCGCCGACCTCGGTGATGCTGGTGCCGTCGGGGATCTCGAGCTCGACCATCTTGCCCGGCGAGCTCGACGACGTCACACCGATCGAATTCAGGTAGAAGATGCCGCCGGCCGCGGGCACACCGAGCAAGATGAACAGCGTCACGAGTATGAACACGGCGCGGCCGCGGCGCGTCAACTTCACGGACGCTCAGGCCTCGCCCGAGTCGAGGTAGTCCTGCAGCATGACCTGCGCGGCGACCGCGTCCCGCAGGGCCTTCAGATCCTTGGCCTTTACACCCGCTGAGCGAAGCCCCCGATCGGCCAGCACCGAGGTGAAGCGCTCGTCGTACTCGCGCACCTCGACCGAAGAGGCCGCTCTAAGAGCTTCGACGAACACCTGTTGAGCCGCGACCGCAGGGCCCGCGCGACCAGACAGTCCGGTGGGTTTTCCCACGACTATGTAGCGAGCCTCCAGCTCACGCGCGATCGAGATGATTCTCGTCACCGCGTCGGTTTCCCTGCGGTCGATGACCTCGAGCGGGCGGGCGAAGCGCGTCTCCAAGTCGGCCACCGCGACCCCCACTCTCCGCTCACCCGGGTCGACCCCTACGATCACCGTCTGACTGCATCTTTGGCTGCGGCGGCCACGGCCTCGATGGCCGAGTCGATCGCCTCGGCTTTCGATCCTCCCGAGATGGCCAGGTCGGGCTTGCCGCCGCCCCCGCCACCGAGAAGGTCCGCTCCCGGCTTCAGCAGATCGCGCGCGCTGAGGCCGCGTTCGACCAGGTCCTTGGTGAGCGCCCCCACCAGGTTGGCGCGTCCGTCTCCGGCAGAGCCCAGCACGATCACGGCCGAGTCGAGCCGCCCCTTGAGGCTCTGCGCAAGCGATCGCAGCGCGTCGACCGGCAGGTCCCTTCGGGCTACCACCAGGCGCGTTCCGTCGACGTCGATGGCCGCGTCGGCCAGGGCCGCCGCGTCGACCTCGGCGCCCTTCTTGTCCACCTCGGCGAGCCTGCGTTCCATCTCCTTGCCCTGAGCCAGAAGTCGCTCGACGCGCTCGGCCACCTCCTCGGGCTGACTGCGAAGAAGGTGTGCCGCGCGCTCGAGTTCCGCGGCGCGGCGCGCTAGGTGATCGACGCCCTCTTGTCCGACCAGGGCCTCGACACGCCTGAGGTTCGAGCCGACCGAGCCCTCTCCGGTGACCACAATCACGCCGATGTTCGAGGTGTGCGGGACGTGAGTTCCGCCGCACAGCTCCTTGGAGTAATCGCCGACCTCCACGACGCGCACGAAGTCGCCGTACTTCTCACCAAAGATCGCCATGGCTCCGATCGACTTGGCGTAGTCGAAGCTCGTCTCGAAGGCGCGCACGCCATCGTCGACGAGCACGCGCTGTTGCAGCTCGGCCGAGATGTCGTCTACCTGCGCGGAGCCGAGCGCATCGAAGTGATTGAAGTCGAAGCGGAGCCGGCCCGGCTCGACCAGGGAACCCGCCTGCGTAGCATGCTCGCCTAGACGATCTCTGAGGATCCAGTGCAGGATGTGAGTCGCGGTGTGGGCGCGCTGGGAGGCGAGCCGCGCGGGCGCGTCCACGAGCGCGCGGACCGTGTCTCCCACGCTCAGCTCTCCCGCCGTCACCTTGACTCGGTGTCCGGTCAGCCCCGGGAGCAGACGCTGCGTGTCGACCACTCGAGCCTCTCCAGAAGAGGATCGCAGGCTGCCCCGGTCCCCCACCTGGCCCCCGCCCTCCGCGTAGAAGACGGTTTGGTCCAGGATCACGTCGATCTCATCGCCCGCGCTTGCGACCTCGACGGTGCGCACTCCGTCGGTGAGCCCGATCACCTCGGCGTCGCATTCCAAGTACTCGTAGCCGAGAAACTCGGTGGTTCCTCGTTGCTCGAGCAATCCGGCAACCGACTGGTTGGAGGACGGCTCCCCTCCTCCGCCGCGCGCCGCTCGAGCGCGCTCGCGCTGCGCGGACATCAGGCTCTCGTATTCGTCGATGTCGACCTTCAGCCCCGACTCCGCGGCGATCTCGGTGGTCAGATCGATGGGAAACCCGAAGGTGTCATGCAGCTTGAACGCGACCTCCCCGGCGAGCGCGGTGCCCGCCGTTCCTCGAGCCATCTCGGCCTCGAGCAGCGCAAGTCCCTGCTTGAGAGTCGAGCCGAAGCGCTCCTCCTCGTGGCCCGCCACCTCTCTGATGTGACCGCGACGCTCAACGATCTCAGGATACGCAACACCCATGAGCTCGACGCAACCATCCACGAGGCCGGGCAGCAACTCTCCCTCATGGCCGATGAGCCGCGCGTGACGGATGGCCCGCCGCATGACACGACGAAGCACGTAGCCCCGTTCCTCGTTCGAGGGAAGCACGCCGTCGCCGATCATGAACGTGATGGAGCGTCCGTGGTCGGCCAGCACGCGTAGACCGAAGTCGGTTCTGTCGTCGCTCCCGTAGTCACGTTTGGTGATTTCGGAGGCGCGCTCGATCATGCCGGTCAGGATGTCGGTCTCGAAGACAGTGGGCCCCCCTTGAAGCAGCATCGCAATTCTCTCGAGCCCCGCACCGGTGTCGATGTTCTTTCTCGGCAGCTCCCCGACCGGCTCCAGGTCGGCGTTGCAGTCGTTCTGCATGAACACGAGGTTCCAGAACTCGAGGTAGCGCTCGTCGTTGTCCACCGGTCCCCGGGGCGACTCCGGACCAAAGGCCTCTCCCCGGTCGAGCCAGATCTCGGAGTCCGGGCCGCAGGGACCCGCGACGCCCATCGACCAATAGTTGTCCTCCTTGCCGAGCCTGAGCACACGTTCGGGCCTGACTCCGACGCCGTCGATCCATATGTCGTTCGCCTCGTCGTCCGTTTCGTAGATCGTGACCCACAGCCGGTCGGGATCCATGCCCCATCCCTCGGTCACGAGCTCCCACGACCACGAGCAGATCTCGGCCTTGTAGTAGTCGCCGAAGCTGAAGTTGCCCAGCATCTCGAAGAAGGTGAGGTGGCGAGTGGTGCGACCCACCTCCTCGAGGTCGTTGTGCTTGCCACCCGCCCGCATGCACTTCTGAACGCTGACCGCTCTCTTGTAGGGCGGAGTCTGCTCGCCGAGGAAGTAAGGCTTGAACTGGTTCATCCCAGCGTTGGTGAACAACAGGTTCGGATCGTTGGGCACCAGCGACGACGACGGAACGCGCGTGTGGTCGCGCTCTTCAAAGAACGCGAGGAAACGATCGCGAATGGTGTTTGAATCCATATGGTCCCGTCCCGGTCCGGCTTTAGTCGGTCAGGAGTCCCTAGCCACCCTTGCGGGCTCGCTGCCGCTCGAGCCGCTGGTTCGCCGTGTCCAG
>JBOGWU010000202.1:0-4485 GCA_050693935.1 Actinomycetota bacterium
CGGCGAGCAGGGCCTCCGCCGCCTTGGTTGCGCGTTCGAGATCTCCGCTCGCCACGAACATGACATCGATGTCGCTGATGTAATTGAGTTCCTGCGCGCCGAGTTTGCCCATCGCGACGACCGCCAATTCGTCCGTTGCCTCGGCGTGAGCGAGGGTCGCGTGGAGGCAGGCATCGGCCAGGTGAGAAAGAGCGAGTCCAACCTCTTCGAGCGAGGCCAAGCCGGACACATCGAGCGCAGCCACCTGCAGCAACAGCCGGCGTTTCTCGAGTCGAAGCTCGGAAAGGCCGCCGCGCTCGGCGGCCGCTGCGACTCGCCGGCGATAGGAGTCCTGTGACGGGAGTTCGGCCTCCACCAGCAACTGGGCGGCGCGCTCATCTGCTTGCAGAAAGTCGTTCAGAGAGCGACTGACCCGTCCTATTGCAGTAGTACGAGCAGAAAGTACCTCCGAATCGAGCATGACGGCAGCCTAAACGCGGCGCCCTTTACGACCCATCTACCAGCATCTTCGCGACCTTTGGCGAGATTTCTTCGGTGTCTGACACAGAAATGCGCGACTTTTTTGTGGAAGGAGCCGGGTTTACGGGCAAGAACCCATGACTTAGCTTGCAGCACCGTGTCGGGAAGCCTGACGGCACAGCACCGATTACAAGCCAGCGGCCGGTCTCCGAAGATCAAAGACCGGCCGGCCATTAGAGGGCCCCGCCCGGGCATCGCGGGAGGCACCGCCCGGGTCTTCGCGGGACAACCGCTCACGAAACACCACCCTGCGTGAGCGTCTGTTGCGGGCTCCTCATCACAGGGAGGTGAGAATGAGAGGTAGTAGTACTCGTCATTCGACTTTGAAGCTCGCGGTGACGACCATCGTCGCCGCACTGGTAGCAAGCCTGGCCGCCGCGCCGGTCCAGGCGCACGAACGAAACAATGCGTTCAAGCAACGCCGTCACATCAAGTCACGCGCCAAGAACGCCATCGGATCGCCCTATCGTTACGGTGGCACCTCGCGTCGGGGCTTCGACTGCTCCGGATTCACGCAGTGGACCTACGAGGGGCACGGCCAGAACCTGCCCCGCACCTCCAGCGAACAGTTCAGGCTGGGAAGGCGCGACGCCTACAAGCGCATTTGGAACCGCAAGCGGCTGCGGAAGGGTGACCTCGTCTTTCACAAGACGACCAGCGCGCGTGTCGGCCACGCCGGCATCTTCATCGGCAATGGCAAGTTCATCTCCGCGACCTCCTCAGAGGGCGTGCGCGTCCGGTCCATCTGGGATCCCTACTACTGGGGTCGCCGCTGGGTTGGAGGAGTTCGCACCCCGTCGACCATCCGCCGCTGAGGCGCGCGATGAAGAGAGTGATCGCGGTTCTCATGATCGCCTGCGTCGCCGCGTTCCTCGCACCGGCGGCACCGGCCGCGGCACAAAGCCGGAGCGAGGTCAGACGACATCTCTCCCATCGTGCCAAGAGTCAACTGGGCACCGACTACCGCTACGGCGGAGAATCACCCCGGAGAGGCTTCGACTGCTCGGGCTTCACGCGCTGGACCTTCAAGAAGGTCATCAGCCTGCCCCACAGCTCGATACGCCAGTACCGGCGCGGCGGGCGTGACGGCTACAAGCGTGTCCACAAGCGCAGGAGGCTGAAGCGGGGAGACCTGGTGTTCTTCAAGACCACGAGGGCAAAGGTCGGCCACGTCGGCGTTTATCTCAGCAGGGGAAGGTTCGTGCACGCGTCTTCGTCGGCCGACAAAGTGACCATCTCGTCGGTGTACGACAGGTACTACTACGGCCCTCGCTTCCGGGGCGGAGTGCGCATCCCCCGGCTGGTCAAAGGCTAGCTCGGCACTCCGCCGCTAGAAGCTCCTCGAGTGCGGTCGGCTCCGCCGGGCGTGAGAAGAGGTATCCCTGCCCGTAGTGGCAGCCGAGATCTCGCAGCCTCTGAAGCTGGAGTGGTTCCTCGATGCCCTCGGCGACCAAACGCAGGCCCAGCGAAAGGCCGAGCCGGACGATTGCCTGCGCCAGCTCGACACCCTCGCCGAAGGCCATAGGGCGAACGAATGATCTATCGATCTTCAGCTCGTCGATGGGAAACAGCGCGAGGTAGTTGAGCGACGAATAGCCGGTTCCGAAGTCATCGATGGCCAGATCCACTCCGAGTGTCTTCAGCTCGCCCAGGCGAACGACGGCTCCATCGGCATCTGCCATCAGGGTGCTCTCCGTGATCTCCAGCGCCAGGCAGTCCGGGCTAAGTCCCGAGAGGGCGAGAGCCCGGCCGACGTCATCGACGAAGCCGGGATGCTGCAACTGACGAGCGGAGACGTTGACGCTCATTCGCAGGGCGGGGTGCCGCGGGTAGCGCAATTGCCAGTCGCGCGCCTGCATCGTCGCCTGCTCGAGCACCCAACGGCCCAACGGGACGATCAGCCCCGTCTCCTCCGCGAGTGGAATGAACTCCAGGGGCGAGATCAGGCCTCGGTCTGGGTGCATCCATCGCACGAGAGCCTCGAACCCTGAGATGCGGTCCTCGCCCAGGTCCATAACCGGTTGATAGTGCACTGTGAGCTCGCCCTGCTCCACGGCTCTTTGCAGGTCGGCCTTGAGCTGCATCCGACGTACCGCGGCTTCGTGCATGTGCCCTTCGAATATCTCGTAGCGACTCTTGCCCTTCCCCTTCGCCAGGTACATGGCCACATCGGCGTTACGAACGAGCTCCTCCGCTCCGGTGTCTTGACCGGAGCCCACGGCGATGCCGATGCTCACATGCACGGAACACTCGGCCTCCATGACGGCGATCGGCGTACGAAGGACGTCGATGATGCGCTCGGCAACGATGGTCGCGCTGGCCACCGTATCGGTGTCCTCCACGAGAACTGCGAACTCGTCGCCGCCCAAACGCGCAACGGTGTCAACCTCTCTCACCGCGCTTCTTAACCGCGTTGCGACCTCACGCAGGAGGTCGTCGCCGGCGACATGGCCAAGACTGTCGTTCACGGTCTTGAAGTCGTCGAGATCGAGCAGCAGGAGGGCGATCCGATCCCCACTCCGGTGAGCGCGTCTCAGGGCATGCTCGATGCGCTCGAGTAGCAGCACGCGGTTTGCCAGGCCGGTGAGTGCGTCGTAAAAGGCTTGATGGGTGAGCTGTTCCTCGAGAACCTTTCGCTGCGAGATATCGGTGAGCACACCACGCCAGTGGGAGGGGTTTCCGTACTCGTCGTGAATCGCCACGGCGTCGTCGGCGATCCACACCACGCGACCGTCCTTGGTGAGCATCCGGTACTCGCTGTAGTGCGAGGCGGTCACACCCGTCCAGCAGGCGTCGTCCTCCGCGACGGCCCGGTCGCGGTCATCGGGGTGCAACTGGCGCAACCACAGACCCGCATCGGCACTCCACTCCTCCGCCGTGAACCCCAGCAGCTCCTCGATCTTCGGGCTCACGTATTCCCATTCGCCGTCGGCCTCGGGCGAGGACTCGTAAACCACCGCGGGGACACCCTCGACCACGGCCCGGTACTTCGCCTCTGCCTGGTGAACCGTGGCGAACAGGCGGCGTACTCGCTCGGAAAGGAATCGCACCATCGTCCCCATGACTGCCAGCGTTCCCACGAGCACCGCCCAGCGACTGATCGAGGTTACGTCCGGCGACTGGAGCATGAGCACGACCCCGTAGCAATAGGCGCCGAAGACGATCTGCCACACCACCATTCGCACAGAAAAGAAGTAGGCGGAGTAGAGCACGACCCACAGATAGAAGAAGGCGAATACTCCAGATACCGCCACTGCTCCGGAGATGAGAGCCGTCCCGACGATCATGAAGAGGGGAAAGGCCCAGGTTGGGAGCCGCTCTCCGATCAGGTGAAAGGCCAGGATCATGACCAGGGACACCAAGGCCAGGGCCATGACGACGACCTTGTCGACTCCCTGGGGATGAGGGAGGGTCAGTACCAACAGAGCGAGCCCCAGCCCCGAGCAGTAGAGCAGCTTCAGGGCGTTCAACATGACACCGGGCCCAGCCAGAGGACTGGACGCGGCTAGGACATCGGCCTCGAGCCGCTTGCTCGCGGCCCTCCCCAGCCTGACTCTCAGTGTGGAGGCCACACCGTTAGCCACCGCGCCCTCCCGTTGCATGGTCTTCGATCTCGTGCGCTCGCCAAAGAGGGCACAGAGCTTGTGTAGCGACTATCGACCCGTCGGCAACTGCTCTGTAGTTCGGACTCGCGTCGAAATGTCCCTTTAGGTTCAGAGGATCGGAAGGTAGCGATCGATCTCGTAGGGGCTCACGTAGCTCTTGTACTGGTCCCACTCGGCCCGCTTGTTGCGCAATAGGTATTCGAAGGTCTGCTCGCCCAGCGCCTCGGCCACCAACTCGGAGCGCTCCATCTCCCTCAGGGCCTCGAACAGGTCGTCGGGAAGCTGCGTGATGCTGCGGGCACGACGCTCGGATTCGTGCATCTCGTAGATGTTGTCGGTCGCCTCGGGTGGGAGCTCATAG
>JBOGWU010000203.1:0-4485 GCA_050693935.1 Actinomycetota bacterium
CGGCGAGCAGGGCCTCCGCCGCCTTGGTTGCGCGTTCGAGATCTCCGCTCGCCACGAACATGACATCGATGTCGCTGATGTAATTGAGTTCCTGCGCGCCGAGTTTGCCCATCGCGACGACCGCCAAATCGTCGGTTGCCCCGACGTGAGCGAGGGTCGCGTGGAGGCAGGCATCGGCGAGGTGGGAAAGGGCGCGTCCGACCTCTTCGAGTGAGGCCAAGCCGGACACATCGAACGCAGCCACCTGCAGCAGCAGCCGACGCTTCTCGAGTCGAAGCTCGGCGAGGTCTCCGCGCTCGGCGGCCGCCGCAACACGCCGGCGATAGGAATCCCGTGACGGGAGTTCGGTCTCCACCAGCAACTGCGCGGCGCGCTCATCGGCTTGCAGAAAGTCGTTCAGAGAGCGACTGACCCGTCCTATTGCAGTAGTACGAGCAGAAAGTACCTCCGACTCGAGCATGACGGCAGCCTAAACGCGCCCCCTGAAGACCCCATCTACCAGCAGCTTCGCGATCCTTGACGAGATTCCTTCGGTATCTGACACAAATTTGCGCGACTTTTTTGTGGAGGGAGCCGGGTTTACGGGGGAGAACCCATCACTTACCTTGCAGCACCGTGTCGTGCAGCCTGACGACACAGCATCTACGACAAGCCAGCGGTGGTCTTCGAACATCGAAGACCGGCCGGCCGTTCGAGGGCTCCGCCCGGGCATCGCGGGAGGCACACCGCCCGGGTCTTTGCGGGACAACCGCTCACGAACACCACCCTGCGTGAGCGTGTGTGTTGCGGGCTCCTCATCACGGGGAGGTGAGAATGAGAGGTAGTAGTACTCGTCATTCGACCTTGAAGTTCGCGGTGACGACTATCGTCGCCGCACTCGTAGCAAGCCTGGCCGTCGCGCCGGTCCAGGCGCACGAACGAAGCAATGCGTTCAAGCAACGCCGCCACATCAAGTCACGCGCCAAAAACGCCATCGGAACGCCCTATCGCTACGGTGGAACCTCGCGCCGGGGCTTCGACTGCTCCGGATACACGCAGTGGACCTACGAGGGGCACGGCCAAAACCTGCCCCGCACGTCCAGCGAACAGTTCAGGCTAGGAAGGCGCGACGCCTACAAGCGCATTTGGAGCCGCAAGGAGCTGAGAAAGGGCGACCTCGTCTTTCACAAGACGACCAGCGCTCGTGTCGGCCATGCCGGCATCTTCATCGGCAACGGCAAGTTCATCTCCTCGACCTCCTCAGAGGGCGTGCGCGTCAGGTCCATCTGGGATCCCTACTACTGGGGTCGCCGCTGGGTTGGAGGAGTTCGCACCCCATCGACGATCAAACGCTGAGGCTCGCCATGAAGAGAGCCGTCGCGGTTTTGACGATCGCCTGCGTCGCCGCATTCCTCGCACCCGCGGCGCCGGCCGGGGCACAGAGCCGGAGCGAGATCAGACGACATCTCGCCCATCGTGCCAAGAGTCAACTGGGCGCCGACTACCGCTACGGCGGAGAATCTCCCCGGAGAGGCTTCGACTGCTCGGGCTTCACGCGCTGGACCTTCAAGAAGGTCATCACCCTGCCTCACCGCGCCATACGCCAGTACCGGCGCGGCGGGCGTGACGGCTACAAGCGCATCAACAGGCGCAGGAGGCTGAAGCGGGGAGACCTGGTGTTCTTCAAGACCACGAGGGCAAAGGTCGGCCACGTCGGCGTTTATCTCAGCAGAGGAAGGTTCGTACACGCGTCTTCGTCAGCCGACAAGGTGACCATCTCGTCGGTGTACGACAGGTACTACTACGGCCCTCGCTTCCGGGGCGGAGTTCGCATCCCGCATCTGGTCAAAGGCTAGTTCGGCACTCCGCCGCTAGAAGCTCCTCGAGTGCGGCGGGCTCCGCCGGGCGCGAGAAGAGGTACCCCTGACCGTGGTGGCAGCCCAGATCTCGCAGCCTCTGAAGCTGGGACGGTTCCTCGATGCCCTCGGCAACCAAACGTAGGTCCAGCGAAAGGCCGAGCCGGACGATTGCCTGCGTCAGCTCGACACCCTCGCCGAAGGCCATGGGGCGAACGAACGACCTATCGATCTTCAGCTCGTCGATGGGAAACAGCGCCAGGTAGTTGAGCGACGAATAACCGGTTCCGAAGTCGTCGATGGCCAGGTCCACCCCGAGTGTTTTCAGCTCGCCCAGCCGAACGACGGCTCCATCGGCGTCTGCCATCAGAGTGCTCTCCGTGATCTCCAACGCCAGGCAATCCGGGCTCAAGCCTGAGAGGGCGAGAGCCCGCCTGACGTCGTCGACGAGGCCGGGATGCTGCAATTGACGAGCGGAGACGTTGACACTCATTCGCAGGGCAGGGTGCCGCGGGTAGCGCAATTGCCAGTCGCGCGCCTGCATCGTCGCCTGCTCGAGGACCCAGCGGCCCAAGGGAACGATCAGGCCCGTCTCCTCCGCGAGGGGGATGAACTCCAGGGGCGAGATCAGGCCCCTGTCCGGGTGCATCCAGCGCACGAGGGCCTCGAACCCTGAGATGCGGTCCTCTCCCAGGTCCATTACCGGTTGGTAGTGCAGGGTGAGCTCGCCCTGGTCCACGGCTTTTTGCAGGTCGGCCTTGAGTTGCAACCGGCGTACCGCGGCTTCGTGCATGTGCCCCTCGAATATCTCGTAGCGGCTCTTGCCCTTCCCCTTAGCCAGGTACATGGCCACATCGGCGTTACGAACGAGCTCCTCCGATCCGGTGTCCTGGCCGGAGCCCACTGCGATGCCGATGCTCACGTGCACGGAACACTCAGCCTCCATGACGGGGATCGGCGTACGAAGGACGTCGATGATGCGCTCGGCAACGATGGTCGCGCTGGCCACCGTCTCGGTGTCCTCCACGAGAACAGCGAACTCATCGCCGCCCAAGCGCGCAACGGTGTCTACCTCTCTCACCGCGCTTTTCAGCCGCGTTGCGACTTCACGCAGCAGGTCGTCGCCGGCGACATGGCCGAGGCTGTCGTTCACGGTCTTGAAGTCGTCGAGATCGAGCAGCAGGAGGGCAATCGGGTCCCCGCTCCGATGAGCGCGTCTCAGGGCATGCTCGATGCGCTCGAGTAGCAGCACGCGGTTGGCCAGTCCGGTGAGTGCGTCGTAGAAAGCTTGATGTGTGAGCTGTTCCTCGAGAACTTTTCGCTGGGAGATATCAGTGAGCACTCCGCGCCAGTGGGAGCGGTTTCCGTACTCGTCGTGAACAGCAACCGCGTCGTCCGCGATCCACACCACGCGACCGTCCTTGGTGAGCATCCGGTACTCGCTGTAGTGGGACGCGGTCACGCCGGTCCAGCAGGCCTCGTCCTCCGCGACGGCCCGGTCGCGATCCTCGGGGTGCAGCTGCCGTAACCACAAATCGGCGTCGGCGCTCCACTCCTCCGCCGTGAACCCCAGCAGCTCCTCGATCTTGGGGCTTACGTATCCCCATTCGCCGTCGGGCTCGGGCGAGGACTCGTAAACGACCGCGGGGACACCCTCGATGACGGCTCGGTACTTGGCCTCTGCCTGGTGAACCGTGGCGAACAGACGGCGTACTCGTTCGGAAAGAAATCGCACCATTGTCCCCATGACTGCCAGCGTTCCCACGAGCAACGCCCAGTGACTGATCGAGGTCACGTCCGGCGACTGGAGCATGAGCACGACCCCGTAGCAATAGGCGCTGAAGACGACCTGCCACACCACCATTCGCACAGAGAAGAAATAGGCGGAGTAGAGCACGACCCACAGATAGAAGAGGGCGAATACTCCCGATACCGCCGCTGCTCCGGAGATGAGAGCCGTGCCGACGATCATGAATAGAGGAAAGGCCCAGGTTGGGAGCCGCTCTCCGATTAGGTGAAAGGCCAGGACCATGACCAGGGACGCCAAGGCCAGGGCCAGGAGGACGACTTTGTCGACTCCATCGGGATGAGGGAGGCTAAGCACCAGCAGAGCGAGCCCTAGCCCCGAGAAGTAGAGCAGCTTCAAGGTGTTTAGCATCACGCCGGGCCCCGCCAGGGGACTGGACGCGGCCAGGACATCTGCGTCAAGCCGCTTGCTCGCGGCCCTCCCCAGTCTGACTTTCAGTGTGGAGGCCACACCGTCCGCCACAGCACCCTCCCGTTGCGTGGGACATCGATCTCGTGCGCCCGGCAAAGGGGCACAGAGCTTGTGTAGCGACTATCGACCCGTCGGCAACCGCTCTGTAGTCCGGACTCGCGCCGAATGTCCCTTTTAGGTCAGAGGATCGGGAGGTAGCGATCGATCTCGTAGGGGCTCACGTAGCTCTTGTACTGGTCCCACTCAGCCCGCTTGTTTCGCAACAGGTATTCGAAGGTCTGCTCGCCCAGCGCCTCGGCCACAAGCTCGGAGCGCTCCATCTCCCTCAGGGCCTCGAACAGGTCGTCGGGAAGCTGCGTGATGCTGCGGGCACGACGCTCGGATTCGTGCATCTCGTAGATGTTGTCGGTCGCCTCGGGTGGGAGCTCATAG
>JBOGWU010000204.1:0-9302 GCA_050693935.1 Actinomycetota bacterium
AACGAGGCGAGCTGGATACAGGTGCTGGCCGCGTTCGCTTTCATCCGGTTGATCTCGGCACTGCCGATCACCCCGGGCGGACTCGGCGTCGTCGAGCTCGGTCTCACCGCGGCCCTCATCGCGGCCGGGGGCGACCGCGAGGAAGTCGTGGCCGGCGTCCTGGTCTACAGGGCGTTCACCTACTTGCTGCCCATTCCCTTCGGCGCGCTGACCTACGTCGCCTGGCGCCGGGGCGCCAAACGCCGGGCGGCGGCGCGCTCGGAGGCTACCCAGGTTGACAAGCCCTTGACCGAGATCGGTCCTCGCCCGTAACGCTTGTTGGACGCTGGGGTAGTCGAATCGGCTCTCCGGAGGCACGAGGCGCTCGGATGTCCGGGCGCACCCGACAAAAAACCCAAAAGTGCTTGATGGGGCCTTCTGCGCGTCAGATGATGCGCACGAGCCACCAGCGGTGGCGGCTCCCCACCGACCAGCCGGGCGCGCGAGCGTCTCAAAACCAAGCATGGGAAGTTGTAGGAGGCAGTGTTCGTGACAGAGCTCCAACCGGGGGCCATATTCGCGGGCTATCGCATCGAGTCATTGATCGGCGGCGGTGGGATGGGCCTGGTTTACCGCGCCCAGGACGAGCGCCTCAAGCGCAGGGTAGCCCTCAAGGTTCTGCCGCCCCAGAAGGCGACCGACGAGGCCTTTCGGACGCGCTTCATTAGGGAATCCGAGGCGGCGGCATCGATCGACCACCCCAACATCGTCCCGATCTTCGAGGCGGGGGAGGAGGCGGGCGGCCTCTTCATCGCCATGCGGTTCGTGGCCGGGCCGGACCTCAAGCAGTATCTGGCCGAGCGCGGCCCGCTGCCGCTCGACGAGGCCACCGGTCTGCTCGACGGTGTGGCCGGGGCTCTCGACGTCGCCCACGACCAGGGCCTGGTACACCGCGACGTCAAGCCACAGAACATCCTGATCGGCGTAGGCCCCCCGCGGCCGCCTCCAGACACGTGTACCTGACCGACTTCGGCCTCATGAAGACCATGGAGGTGGGCCGCGAGGTAACCGCCGAGGGGCAGTTCGTCGGAACCATCGATTACGTGGCTCCCGAACAGATGGAGGGTCGGCCCCTCGACGGTCGCTCCGACGTCTACGCCCTGGGGTGTGTGCTCTACGAGTGCCTCGCGGGAACCGCCCCCTTCGAGCGGGGCAGCGACGTATCGACGATGCTCGCGCACATGCAGGGGGCCCCGCCCAGGGTGCGGTCAAACCGCCCCGACCTTTCGGGCCGAATTGATGACATCATCGCCCGGGCCCTCGCGAGAGTTGAAGACCGTTATCCGACATGCCGAAAACTGATGAAGGCACTCACACAGGAGGTAGTAGTGAGCAGTAACGACCAGAGACCGGAGGCGGACAGATCGGTGGGCACAGGACCACCGAACGGGGGACCCGTTGTCGCTCCAGGCGGTGGCGCGGTCGCGCCGGCGCAGCGAGGCACGGTCGTGACACCCAACCAGGCAAGCGCCGGCGGCAACAGCGGCACGGTCGTCGCCCCGAGCCAGCCTGGGGTGCAGGCGCCCCCAGCCGGAACCGCGCCGATGAACCAGCAGCAACCCCCGCCCCAGGGTCCATCGAACCCGGGCTGGCAGCAGCCCCAGCAGCCCGGGCCCTCGGGTCCCGGCTGGCAGCAGCCCCAGCAGCCCGGCTACGGGCCGCCTCCGACCCAACCGGGTCCCGGCGGCCCCGGCTACGGCGGCCCGCCCCCGGGCGGCCCCGGTTACGGCGGCCCACCTCCCGGTAAGGGCGGTGGCAGCAAGGCGGATCTGTTCATCGCCCTCGGTGTGGTTGCGCTGCTTGTGGTGGGCGGCGTCGCATTCACGCTGACGCGCGGAGGCAGCGACGAGCCCGAGCCGGTTGTGTCGCAGACCACCGCCGGGCCCGAGTCGTCGGCCCCTCCGACGAGCGAGGCACCAAGCCCCGTGCCAACCCCCACCGAGGACACCGACACCGGTGACCTGGGTGCGTTCCCGAACCAGTTCGAGCAGGACCTCCTCAGCCACTTGCCCGAGGACTTCATCGATCGGTGCTCGCGCCTCGAGTTCGACCTTCCCCAGACGGCGAACGCCGCCATCACCTGCACCCCCAACGGCGCCGACTTCATCGGCTATGTCCAGTACGACCGGTTCGAGCCGATGAACCGTGACTACAACTCGTCGGTGCAGGACCAGGGAGTGATCCGGAACAGTGGAAGCGCGGGCTGTCAGAACGGCAGCCCCGCTGAGGGCACCTACACGCGAGGGAGCAAGTCGCCCGGCCGTCTCATGTGCTACCTCGACGGAGACGAGGCGTGGATGGACTGGACACACGACACGCTGTCGATCTACACCTTCGCCAGCCGGTCTGACGGCAACCTGAAGAAGCTCTTCGACTTCTGGATCAACGCCGGTCCCTTCGGCCGGCCGATCCCCATCGACTGACTTCAGCTGATAGCAGGGAAAACCCGCCCCGGTGGCGGGGTTTTCTCTTGCTCACGCGTCCGAAGGCAGCGGTTCCCGATCGCCTTCGCCGGCCGGCCGGGCTCGTGAGGAACGACGCCGGCCAAGCAAGATCATCGTTGCCGCTACCGCGAGCACCGCAAATGCCCAAAGCATCCAAGGCGTGGACGATCGCGGCGCGGTGACGGACACCGCTCCGGAGTCCGCTTTCTCCCCACGTCATTGGTGCTTTCCTACGTCATAGACGATAGGGGCGCAATGGTTTCCCGGCTCAATCCCCGGCTACCCTGCGGCGAAATGAATCCCGATTCCTACCTTGGCCGGAGGCCATGACGCGGCAGTTGCCCGAGGCTCGGGTGCGCAAGCTTCGACTCCGGTCACAGTTGCTTGCGGGGGCCACCGGAGCCGATGTGCACGAGGCCGTGAGGCACATGGGCGCGCTCCAGGCGCAATCAACTCCCGCCTCGAGGCTGTCGCTCAGGCCGCGAACCTCCGGCCTGGTTGCCGGCGACGTCACCCGGGCGTGCAACGAGGAGCGCTCGATCGTCCGCACCTGGACGCTGCGAGGGACGCTTCACATGGTGGCGGCCTCGGACGTTGGTTGGATGGTGGCGCTGCTGGGGCCCGGCTTTGCAGCGCGGGGTCGCCGCCGGCGGCACCAACTGGGACTCGACGACCAGGTCTGCGCCCGAGCCCTCGAGACCTTGGTTGACATCATGGACGGCGGGGGGCCGCTTACCCGCGGCGAGCTAGTGAGGCGGCTGCTGAAGACCGGAGTGCCCATCGACCCCACCGGACAGGCCCCCGCTCACCTGGTGGCGCTGGCGGCCATGAAGGGTTTGATCTGCCGGGGGCCCGAGCTGCCCGACGACGAGCCGACCTACGTGCTGCTCGAAGAGTGGATCGATCCTCCTGCACCGCTCGAGCCCGAGGAGGCGTTGGCGGAGCTCGCCCGTCGTTACGTTCGCGGGCACGGTCCCGCCGGCGCGCCCGACTTGGCCGCGTGGGCCGGGATAGCTCTCGGGCAGGCCCGCCGTGCCCTCGACCTCGTGGCGGAGGAGCTCGAAGAGGTCAAGGTGGCAGAGGAACCCGCCTGGATCCCGCCTTCGGGGTCGGCCGAGCCAGAGTCCGCCGGCCCCGCGGTGCGGCTGCTGGCGGCCTTCGATGCCTACGTGCTCGGCTACCGCGACCGCGCTCTCCTCTTGGCTCCCGAGTTCGCGCGTCGCGTCCAGGCGGGCGGCGGCTGGATCCACCCCACGGTGGTCGTGGACGGTCGCATTGCGGGAACTTGGAAGCTCCGGCGAGTACACACCCGGGCGTCCGTGCTGGTCGAGCCCTTCGAGCCTCTCCGCCGGGCCCGCCTCGGCGACCTGGAAGCGGAGGTCGCCGACGTGGGCCGCTTCGTCGGGGCCGAGGTCGCCCTCGAGATCCGCGCCTAGCTCCGGGAACGGATTGAATCGCCGTTCAGCAGGTTCGTTGGTAGGAGCAGATTCCACGGGATGAAAATGAATCCCTGAAGCCCCGTGAAATTGAACCGCAATTCAGGTATGAGTACGAAATAGCCACGGGGAGTCGGGCGCGCTTGCGAGACCGCGTCTCCGGCCTGGCGTCGGGAGGGGGAAGTTTCGATGAGGTTTTCGAGTCGGTTGGCGAGGATCGCCACGACCACCGGGTTGCTGGCGCTGCTCCTGACCGGCACCGCCGCAGCCCAAACCGAGGAGTCCACGGAATCGGGGAGCTCCGACGAGAAGGTCACCTTCACCGTCGGTGACGACAACGACATCGACACCATGAATCCCGCCGTCGGCGTCGAGGCCCCCGCCTACTTCATGTACGAGCTCAACTACGACCTACTGGTCGACTTCGCGATCGAGGATTACTCGCCCTCACCCGGCCTCGCCGAGAGTTGGGAGACCAGCGAGGACGGGCTCACTTGGACGTTCCATATCCGCGAGGGCATGAAATGGTCGGACGGCGAGGACATCACCGCCGAGGACGTCGCGTACACCTACCAGCGCGCCATCGACGACCCGATCGGAAGCTGGAAGTCCTACCTCAAGCACGTCGACGAGATCACGGTGGTCGACGACTACACCCTCGATATCACGACGAAGAAGCCCACCACGAGTTTGCTGACCGCATACGTGTACATCCTTCCCGAGCACATCCTCAGCGACCTCAGTGCCAAGGAGGTCAAGACCTTCGAGAACTTCCCCAACCCCGTCACCAGTGGCGCCTTCCACGTGGTCGAGTGGAAGAAGGGACAGTTCTTCCGCATGGAAGCCAATCCCGATTATTGGGCGGGCGCCCCCAAGATCGACGAGGTCATCTACCGGGTGTTCAACAACGAGGACGCGCTCGTGCAGGCTCTGAAGTCCGGCGAGATCGACTTCGCCGACACGCTCGGTGCCGACCTGTTCGACTCCCTCGAGGGGACCGAGAGCATCGGTACAAATGAGGCTCAGATCGCCAGCTTCGAGGAGATCGGCTTCAACACCGGCGCCGACGCGCAGTATCCCGACTCCGACGGTCACCCGGCACTGAAAGATGTCGTGGTGCGTCAGGCGATGAACATGGCGATCGATCGTCAGACCCTGGTCGATCGCGTGATCAAGGGGCACGCAACTTTGGGATCCACCATCGTCCCGCCGCCGATCGCCTTCTACCACTACGAACCCACAGAAGAGGAGTTGTGGGACTTCGATCCCGAAGCAGCCAACGCCATGCTCGACGAGGCGGGCTACGAGGACACCGACGGCGATGGGGTGCGCGAGATGCCCGGTGGCGGCCGGCCTCTGGACTTCCGTTACTTCGTCCGGAGTGAAGAGAACACCACCGTGACTGCGAGTGAGTTCATCAAGGAGTGGTTCGCCGACATCGGCGTCGAAACGCAGGTCAAGGCGATAACCGATACGAAGCTCACCGACGTGATCTACGAGGGCAACTACGATCTCTTCCACTGGGGCTGGTTCCCCGACCCTGATCCCGACTTCATCCTCTCGGTGATGTCGTGCGGCCAGCGTCCCCCCGGCGGCATCTGGAGCGACAGCTTCTACTGCAACGAGGAGTACGACCGGCTCTATGAGGCGCAGGGGGCTACCGCGGATCTAGATGAACGCGCCGAGATGATCAAGGAGATGCAACGGATCGTCTACGAAGACGCGCCCTACGCGGTCCTCTACTACGACACGAACCTGCAGGCCTTTCGCGAGGATCGCTGGACCGGCTTTCTCCAGCAGCCCGCGGAGATCGGTGACCTGATCGCTGCGAACCTAAGCTGGGTGTCCATCGAGCCGCTCTCCGAGGAGTCGCAGGAGGCAGCGGCGCGCGAGTCCGCAGGAGGGATCTCGGTCGGAGTTTGGGCGGCGATCCTTGCTGCGATCATCGTGATCGTCGCAGGGGCTTTGTTCATGCGTCGTCGCGCCGGCTCGGAGGACCGCGCATAACAAACGGCCGAAATTTCTCCACTCTGATAGCGGGATGACGACATGACGCGCGGCTACTTGCTACGCAAGGTGGCAGGTGCGTTGGTGACGCTCATCTTCGTGCTTGCGTTCAACTTCTTGTTGTTCCGCGTCTTGCCCGGCAACCCCGCTCAGATCCTGGCCCGCAACAAGTTGCTGCCGCAGGAGGCCGTTGAACAACTCGAGGCCGACTTCGGACTGCATGAGCCGCTCATCTCGCAGTTCGGCCTCTACGTCGAGGACACGGTGACGGGCAACTTCGGGATCTCCTACACCTTCCGCGAACCGGTGGGTGGGCTCATCGCCCAGCGAATCTGGCCGACGGTGTTGCTAATCGGGGTCTCGACCATCGGATCGGCGATCATCGGTTTGCTGATCGGCATCTACGGGGCCTGGCGACGCGGGAGCGGCTTCGACATCAGCTCCCTCGGTTTCTCTCTCGTGTTTTATGCGATGCCTGAGTTCTGGCTCGGCATCCTGTTGCTGATCGGCCTGGGGGCGGGGCTCGGGTGGTTTCCGATTGGGGGCATCGAAACCCCAGGCGCCAACTTCACCGGTCTGGCCGCGGCCGCGGATGTCCTGAACCACCTGTTCCTGCCCGCGCTCACGCTGGTCCTCGCCTTCATCGGTGAGTACGCGCTCGTGATGCGCTCCTCGTTGCTCGACGTCATGGGCGAGGACTATCTGACGACGGCGCGGGCCAAGGGGCTGCGTGAGGCGCTTGTGCTTCGCAAGCACGCCGTCCCGAACGCTCTGCTGCCCACCGTCACGCTCGTCGCTTTGAACTTAGGGTTCGTCATATCGGGGGCGATCACGGTCGAGACCGTGTACTCGTGGCCGGGGCTGGGACTACTGACTTACGACGCCATCCGCGCGCCTGACTATCCGCTGATGCAGGGCCTGTTCCTGCTGTTCACCGCGTCGATCATTTTTGCCAACCTCGCGGCCGACCTGCTCTACGGGTACCTCGACCCCAGAGTCAGAAACGCATGAGCCTCCAGCCACCGCCTCCCCACGTTTCCGGCGATCAACCGCCGCTTCCGACTTCTCCCGCCGCCGACGAGGGGCCCGACGCCAAGTCACTGCGCTCTCCGCGCCAGATCGCGCGTACGAGGAGACGCCGAGCTATGGCTCGCACCTGGCGCGCGTTTCGCAGCTCGAAGATGGGTATGACGGGCTTCGTCATTCTTGTGTTCTTCGTTCTGGTGGCATTGTTCGCACCGCTGCTGGCGGCCAGAGAGACGATCACGGCGACGGGCGCCGAGGGTGTTCCGTTGCAGGGTCCAAGCGCCGAATTTCCGCTGGGCACCGATAACCTGGGACGTTCCGTCCTTGGACTAACGATATGGGGATCGCGCATCTCGTTGCTCGTTGGCCTGGTGGCGACGCTCATTTCTATGCTCATCGGCTCGGTCATCGGGATCGCCGCGGGACATTTCGGAAGCTGGCGAGACAGCCTGTTGATGCGGATCACGGACTGGTTCCTCGCCATCCCGTTCCTTCCGCTTGCGATCGTGCTGGCGTCCCTGCTCGGAGCCTCGATCTGGAACATCGCCTTCGTCATCGGCATCAGCTCGTGGCCGGGCACAGCGCGCCTGGTGCGCGCACAGGCTCTGTCGGTCAAGACGAGGCCCTACGTCGAGCGCGCTCGAGCGCTGGGAGCGAGCAACTGGCACCTCATCACGCGTCACATCCTTCCGAACGTGTTCCCTTTGATCTTCGCCAACACGATTCTGGTGGTGGCCGTGGCCATCCTGAGCGAAACGACCTTGTCGTTCCTTGGGCTGGGTGATCCGCTGAGCGTCTCGTGGGGCACCATTCTCGAGTTCGCGTTCAGCGCGGGAGCGGCGACGGGGGGTTGGTGGTGGTGGCTGGTGGCACCGGGAGTGGCGATCGTCCTCGTGGTGCTCGCGTTCACGATGTGCGGGTACGCGCTGGACGAGATCCTCAACCCGAGGCTGCGGAAACGATGAGCGGAGCGGGCTCGGCCGGGCCGCAGAACAGACGCGGAGCGGGCTCGGCCGGGCCGCCGAACAGACGCGTTCTCGAGGTCCGCGATCTGTCCGTGACGTACTCGACTCAGGGCGGTGACGTTCCGGCCGCCCGCGACGTCAACCTCTCGATCGAGCGCGGCGAGGTGTTGGGTCTGGCGGGCGAGTCCGGCTGCGGTAAGTCGACCGTCGCGCACGCCCTCCTGCGGCTCTTGCCGGAGGGGACCACTACGACCGGCGAGGTCTTGCTGGACGGCCGGGACGTCTTGAAGATGAGGTTCGGAGAGCTCCGCGCCGCCCGCTGGGATCGCGCCTCGATCGTGTTTCAGGGGGCGATGCATGCGCTCAACCCGGTGCAGCGCGTCGGCGACCAGATCGCCGAGGCGATCGAGCTCCATAACGAGGTTTCATCCAAACAAGCAGACGCCCGAGTCCGCGAGCTCATTGAGCAGGTGGGTCTTCCGGCGCGGCGCGCCGGGGACTATCCGCACGAGCTGTCGGGCGGTCAGCGGCAGCGAGTGATGGTGGCCATGGCGCTTGCATGCAAGCCGGACCTGATCATCGCCGACGAGCCGACCACCGCCCTCGACGTCATGATCCAGGCACAGGTACTGAATCTGCTGCGCGATCTGCAAGAGGAACTCGGCCTGGCGATGCTGTTCATCACCCACGACCTTTCGGTCATGGTCGACGTCTGCGATCGCATCGCGGTGATGTACGCAGGCGAGATCGTCGAGGAGGGTCCCGCTCAAGCAGTGTTCGACACTCCCGTCCACCCCTATACGAAATCGCTGTCCGCCGCCTTCCCCAGGATCGGTGATTCCGCTTTTCGCCTGGCCCCCATTGGTCTCGGCGGGGATCCCCCCGATCCCGCTCACCTTCCCGGCGGTTGCCCCTTCCACCCCCGCTGCCCCGAGGCATTCGGCGATTGTCACACCGTCAAGCCGCCCCTCTACGACGCGGGCCCCCGACGTAGGGCCTCGTGTCTGCTGGTTCGTTCGAAGGAGCCCGCGTGAGTCAAACGTTCGAGACCAAGGCTCCTCGTGGCGTTCCCGTAATCAAGGTCACCGACCTGGGCGTCACGTTTCAAGGTCGCTCGGGAGCGCTCTCGGGCCTGTTTGGAAAACGGGCGGCGGGCGCTCGCGCGGTCGACGGCGTGTCGTTGGAGCTCATGCGCGGCGAGATACTCGCTCTTGCCGGCGAGTCCGGATGCGGCAAGACGACGCTGGCGCGCACCATCATGGGGCTCGAGACGCCCACGTCCGGGGACTTGCTGTTCGAGGGAAAGCCGGTCAAGGATCTCCGCGCCTACCGTCGCCGCGTCCAGATGGTGTTTCAGGATCCGACCGGAGCTCTGAACCCGAGGC
>JBOGWU010000205.1:0-5193 GCA_050693935.1 Actinomycetota bacterium
GCGCGCGTCACCTCTCCAACTCGAAAGTCTAGGAAAGCACCAACCCCAATCCCGAGACGTGTGCCCGTTTCGTGCAGCCGTCGCGCCAGGAATCTCTCCTGCAGAGGATTGCCCATCCCCACCAGGAGCATCCCGGCCCCCGACGCTTTGATTCGAGCGACGACATCCGGCTCCTCGTCGGGCCGAAAATGACCGTGCATCGTCCCTGCGATGTGTAAACCGGGGAGTTCGGCGCGCAGCGTGTCGGCGACGAGCTCTGCGATTCCGGGGCGCGCGCCCAGAATGAAGATCGACCATCCGTTCTCGGCCGCGCACTCGAGGAGCTTTGGAGTGAAGAAGTTGCCGTTGAGGTCGGCTGGAAAACGCCGGCCCATGATGAGTCCCGCCAGCATCACACCCTTGCCGTCATTGAGAACCAGATCGGCGCCGCGAAGCATTTCGGCATAGGTCGGATCCTCGGCCGCGAGGCTGACCGTGTGTACGTTGACGTAGGCCACCATCGCCGGGGCGGCATCTTCGTATAACCTTTTTGCTTCTAAGAGGGCCGCTTCGGGAGCCAACCGCGCGATCGGTACGCCGAGGACCTCTGAGGTGGAAAGCACGTTCCTCACTGGGCAGCATTATAGGTCCGCCCTCAGCCACAAAGATCGGAGAGAATGAGACATCCATGGCGGATACACCACGCGTAGTTATCGTCGGAGCAGGTCCCTGCGGTTTGGGGTGCGCTCGGGAACTTGGGCAGTTGGGACACGAAAACTGGCTGGTCGCCGAGCGTCAGAACCTGGCCGGCGGGCACGCCGGATCGGTTGTCGACCCTCAGGGTTTCACGTGGGATTTTGGTGGCCACGTCGTGTTCAGCCACTACGGCGAGTTCGACAAGCTGCTCGAAGAGGTGATGGGAGATGACGTCTATCATCACGAGCGTTCGTCTTACATTCGATTCGACGACCGGTGGGTCCCCTACCCGTTCCAGAACAACCTGCGTTATCTGCCGCCGGAGCCCGCCTACGAGTGCATTCTCGGCTTGATCGAGGCTCCCGGCGGAGATTCGAGCATGGACTTCGCGCTTTGGATGGATGCCAGTTTCGGTGGAGGTATCACGCATCACTTCATGCGCCCCTACAACTTCAAGGTTTGGGCCACGCCTCCCGAGCGGATGGCATCCGACTGGATCGCCGAGCGCGTAAGCGTCGTCGACCACAAGCGCGCCCTCAGAAGCCTTATCTTCCAAGAGGACGACGCGGCGTGGGGACCGAACAACCTGTTCACCTTCCCCGCGGAGGGGGGAACCGCCGAGATCTATCGAAGACTCGCGACCAAGCTCGGGGATCGCATCCAGTACGACAGGGATGTTGCATCGATCGACGCGGAGCGCAAGATGGTCACCATGACGGATGGAACCACGGAGGACTACGACGCGCTCGTCTCGACGATGCCCATCGATATTCTCGTGTCCAAGCTGGTGCACTGCCCGGACAGCGTTCGCGGCGCGGCCGGCGATCTCGAGCACAACGGCGTCCTGGTCGTCGGCATCGGTTACGAGACGCCGCTGAAGGACGACAAGTCGTGGATGTACTTCCCCGCGGAGGATATTCCCTTCTACCGGGCGACCAACTTCGCCAAGTACTCACCCGCAAACGTGCCCGATTCGGATGTCGGTCGCTACTGCTCCTACATGACCGAGATCTCCTACTCTCGCTACAAGCCCCAGTCGACCGACGGACTCGCCGAGCAGGTCGAAGCATCCCTAAGGCGCGCCGGCGTGGTCGAAGGGACACCCCGGGTCGCGTCGATGCACATCGAGGATGCCCCCTACGCTTACCCGGTCCCGACTCTCAAGCGAGATGCCGCCCTTGCCACCATCCAGCCCTGGCTGATGGCGCACCAAGTCTATTCGCGCGGCCGCTTCGGCTCGTGGCGCTACGAGATCGGAAACATGGACCATGCAGTGAAGATGGGCGTCGATGCCGCTCATTTGATCATCGACGGCACGCCCGAGGAAGTCTGGTCGTCCAAGGACTGATGCATCACACGGCACGACCGCGCGCGAGCCTTCGGATCGCTCTCGTGTTCGCACTCTTGGTGATGGGTGCCGCTTGCACGCAGGACGAGGAGCCCAACGACGGCCGGCCGCGCGACGAATCGGCCTTTCCCGAACCCCGGTTCACGCCCCTAGAGCCGGAGGGCGTGACCTCTCCCGTCGGTGACTGGCTGGACGCGTCCTGCGCGCTGGATCCAGAGCTCTTCGAACGGATGATGCGGGGCTACTATCCCGGCAGATCGCCCGGCGTCCTCTGGCTGCCGAGAACGCCGAACTTCTTCGGTGGCTTCGTACAGACCGGTCACTCGGGCCCGTGGGACTACCTGCAGGAGGTCCCCTTGGTGTTCTACGGACCGGGGTTCATCCGCCCCGTGGGACCGGTCAGGCTCGATCGAGAGGTAACGGTCGCCGACATCGCTCCAACGTTGGGCGAGCTGCTCAACTTCGATTTTCCGACGCCCGACGGCCGGGTCCTCGATAAGATCCTCGTCCCGTCGAGCAGGCGAACCCAACCTCCCAAGGTGATCGTGGTAGTGGCATGGGATGGAGGGGGGACCAATGTGCTGGAAGCTTGGCCGGATTTCTGGCCCGAGCTCGGAAAACTGATGCGCGATGGCGCCTCTCTGGAGGGAGCTACGGTCGCCTCGTCTCCCTCGGTGACGCCGGCTACCCACACCACGATGGGAACGGGAGTCATGCCGAACAAACACGGCGCGGTCGGCATCTACATGCGCCGCAAGGGCCGCCTCGTCAACTCCTTCGGGGGAAAGGACGCCGACTTGGTAAAGGTTCCGATGCTCGGGGACGTCTACGACGTAGCCGTCGGGAACCAGGCCCAACTGGGCTTGCTCGCCTACAAGAGCTGGCACCTGGGAATGATGAGCCACGGCGCGCACTGGCCCGGGGGCGACCAGGACATGGCGGTGTTCGTCGACGTCAACGAGAGACTCGTATCTACTCCGGGCGTCTACTACAAGCCCGACTATGTGAACCAGATCGGAGGGCTGCGAAAGACCATCGCTCAGATCGATCTTCGGGACGGGAAGCGCGACGGTAGATGGTTGGGTCACGACATCCTCGACGATCCACGCTACCGGAGGGATACATCGGTGTGGGCCGTACACCAGACCAAGGTGATCAAGACGCTCTTACGGCGTGAGGGTTACGGAGCGGACGAGATCACCGACCTCTTCTTCACCAACTACAAGCAGCCCGACGAGGCCGGCCACAACTGGAACATGCTCAGCCCCGAGGTTCCGGTAGTACTCGAGGACACGGACGCTCAGCTCAAAGAGCTCAAGAGATACCTCAACCAACAAGTCGGTAGGGAGCAGTGGGTGATGGTGGTGACCGCAGACCACGGGCAGCAGCCGGACGCGATCAAATCACACGGCTGGCCGATCGCGATGAACGAGCTCGTCACCGACATCGCCGAGCATTTCGGCCAGGATTCCGAGACCTTCGTCGAGGGGGAAGCGTCGGGCGCCTACCTCGATCCCGAAGCGATGCAGTCGGAGGGCATTACGCGCGAGGAGGTCTCGGACTTCATAATCAACTACCGGCTCAGGGACAACCTTTCGGATGAGAGTGAGGTTCCGGAACAGTATCGCCCGCGCCTGGACGAACCCATCTTCGAGGCCGCATTCCCCGAAGGTCAGGCGGACAGGGTGAGAAGCTGCCTTTCGGACTGATTGCGACACACACTCATCCGGCGGACTACCTGCAGCTACTCAGGAGTCGAGAAAAACTTCAGAAACATTGGCAAGGACCCCGAATCCGGCCAAACCTTGTCACAGTCCATCGTCATGATGACGGCATGGAATCAACTCAAGTCGACGAGGCCGTCGCACTGCTCGAGAAGGCCAACGCCAATCTCGAGCCGGAGCTGTTGAGCCTGGCCGCGGCCCGCGATCAACTCGAGACCTATGCGCGGGCGCAGCGTCTGGCGGCCTTCGGAGTGGCGGCGCTGGCGCGCCGGATCGACGACGCATCCGAGATCGCCCGAGCGACCGGCAGCTCCACCGGCCGGGCCAGAGATACCATCGCCACCGGCAAGGTCTTGAGTGGCTCTGCGCCGCTGGCAGATGCCCTCAGGCAGGGCGAAGTCTCCTTGGATCAGGCGACCGAGATCGCCAAGGCCGAGGAGTCGGCTCCCGGTTCCGCCGGCGAGCTGTTATCGGTCGCTCAGTCTGAGTCGTTCCACGTGTTGAGGGAGAGGGCCCGTAAGACCAAGCTCGAGGCCGAACAGCACAAGGGCCTGGCGGAGCGTCAACACGCGGCACGCAAGGCGCGCAGCCACAGCGACGAGCTGGGGATGGTGCACATCCACATGGAGCTCGAGCCGCACGTCGGCTCACCGATCGTGGCGCGCGCCGAGGCCGAGGCTCAGCGGCTCGCTCGCAAGGCCAAGGCGGCCGGGACGAAAGAGCCCTTCGAGCGTTATCTCGCCGACGCCTACGCCGCGCTGCTGTCAGGCTCCGGCAAAGGGCCAAGCGACCCGAGCTGGTGATCCTGGTGAGCCACGAGGTGGCCAAGCGGGGCTGGACCGACGTGCGCGAGGGCGAGTTCTGCAAGATCCCCGGGGTGGGTCCGGTGTCACCCCAGGTGGCCAGAGAGATCGCCAAGGATGCCTTCCTCAACAAGTTGTTCTTCGACGGGGTGGACCTGCGCAACTTCAAGCGCTGGTCGCGCGAGAGGTGCGCACGGCCCTGGAGTTGGGTGAGCCCCCCGAATTCGACGGCGTCTGTTGCGTGGATTGTGGGAACAGCTTCCGGACCGAGTTCGATCACGTGGGGCCGCGCGTTGCTCTCGGTCCCAGCTCGACCGGCAACCTCAAGCCCCGGTGTTTCGGCTGCCACCGGGCCAAGACTGCGCGGGATCGCCAGGCGGGCAAGCTCAAGCCGCCCGAGCCCTGACCGGCCTAAGTCAGCCAATTCTCGCGGAGGGAGATCCAAAACTATGTCGGGGAGAAAGGCGACGAAAAGTGAAGGTGCTTACGGCAACCAACCAGACCCAACGTTGGCGCGACAACGATTTCTGCTGGACGGTCGAGGGCGAGCTTGTATTTCTTGCGCCGCTGCAGTGTGAGCCCGGAAGCGTCGACGACGAGTGTGGCTGTCGGCGCGCGATGGCAGGCATGGTGAGCCATCACG
>JBOGWU010000206.1:0-2034 GCA_050693935.1 Actinomycetota bacterium
CTGAACACTCAGCGGGTCGATTCCGAGCCCAAGACCTCCTTCCCCTTGCCTTTGAGGCGATAGCTGTCGCCCTTCAACACGATGACTTCGGCGTGGTGAACCAAGCGGTCGACCATCGCTGCGACCGCAACTGGGTCGCCGAAGATCTCCGCCCACGCCGAGAAGGTCTTGTTCGAGCTAAGGATCAAGGATGAGCGCTCGTAGCGAGAGCTGATCAGCGCGAAGAACAGCGCCGCGGCCTCTGGATCGAAGGGAATGTAGCCGACCTCGTCGACGATGAGCAACGGCACGCGTCCGAGACGCTCGAGTTCGTCATCGAGCCGGCCGGCCTGCTTGGCTGCACCGAGGCGGTTGACCCACTCGTGCGCGGTCGCAAACGCAACCCTCTGGGCGCGTCGACACGCCTGAACACCCAATGCGATCGACAAATGGGTCTTGCCGGTTCCGGGAGGGCCCAGGAACACAACATTCTTGGCTTCGGCGAGGAAGTCCAGCTGCGAGAGATGGGCGATCGTGGTGCGCTTGACCGAACGCTGAAAGCTGAAGTCGAAGTCGTCGAGGGTCTTGATCTGGGGAAAGCGCGCCGCCTTGATGCGGGCATCAGATCCCCTGATCTCGCGCTGGTTGGTTTCCTCCGACAGCACCGCAGCGAGAAACGCCTCGTAGTCCCAGCCTTCGGCCCGGGCTCGCTCCGCGAACAGCTTGGCGGCCTTGGGGATGCGCGGCATCTTGAGCGCACGCGCCAGATAGGCGACCTCAGACGCGGCCGCGGTCACGGTGTCACTCCAACAAGCGCGTCGTAGCGGGTGAGATCCGGGACCTCGAGTGCCACATCCCCGCTGCGAAGCCGCTGCCTCGCCTCGCGTGACAGCCGCAGCGCCCGGGCGTGAGCGGGAGCGAGGACCACGTCGGCGGGGACGTAGCTGCGCGTATGCCGGGCGATCTCTTTGCCATCGAGATTAACGACGAGCTCTCTCGACGACATGCGCACCGCAACCCTGCGACCCACGAGCTGCGGCGGCACCGAATAGTCGACGTCTGAGACCCGGATGAAGCAGTCCTTGGAGACGCGCACCTCGAGATGGCGGTCGGTGTGGGGCAGAGGATCGGGAAGCGCTTGGAGGAATGAGCGTTCGACGTTGAGAGCATCTGCGACCTTCCCGCCCACGCGCCGGTGGTGACGGGCGAAGGCGATCTCTTTGGTCCAGGTGTCGAACTGCGCTTGCAGGTCGTCGAGCGAGGTGAAGCTGCGCAGCGGCAGAAAGCTCGTCTCGAAGTAGCCGATGGTGCGCTCGACCTGACCCTTGGACTCGGGCTTGCCCGGATCCAGCACCACCGGCAGACAGCGAAGGTGCCCCAACAGCGCCGCGACCTCGTCGTGCAGGCGCGCGGCGGTGCGGGGCCGGCGAGGCTCCACGATCGAGGAGTCGTTGTCAAAGACGAGCTTGTCGGGGATGCCACCGAGACGTTTCAGACAACCCACGCAGCCCTCAAGGAAGTCCGGCATCGTCTTGTGAAAGCTGAACACGACCGCGTGGGCCGCGGAGTGCGGCAGGGTGGTGACGAAGCCGTAGGGCTGGCGGGTGCGGTCCTTGCCGACGGGGACCTCGAGCGGGAGCTCCCACCAATCGCCTTGGCCGATCTCGCCCGGCAGGTAGCTGGTGCGCTGGCGCCCCTGGGCGAGCAGGAACTCGGGCCGGACTTTCTGAAGGTGGTCTCTGAGGATCGTGATGCCACCGCTGTAGCCCTGGCGCCGGAGGTGATCGATGATGACCGTGGCCGGGGCCTCGGCGTCGTCGAACAGCAGCTCGGCGATCTTGGCCTTGTGTGCATCGAGCAGCGAGGGGCGGCGCCCACGCTCGTAGGTGGGTGGTTCTCTGAGCGCCAGTAGCCGGTAGACGGTCGTGCGGCTCATGCCGAGCCGGTCAGCGATCTCCGCCTTGGAACACTGCTCTCGATGAAACAGCCGGTGGACCTCGGCCCACTCCTGCACTCTGAACACTCCTTCCTCCCCCGGTCGGTCGTTTGACCGAG
>JBOGWU010000207.1:0-8349 GCA_050693935.1 Actinomycetota bacterium
AGCACGTCGCCCCGCGAGTTGTGGAGCTCGACGGTGGCGGTGCGAGCGGGTTCGCCGCTTTCACGCGTGACGGTGCCTCTGAGCGTGGTTGCCATCACCAGCGGACCTCCCTGTTCCGAGTCACTAGAGCCTCTTTCTCAGGTACTCGACCAGTCCTTCGATGGGGATGCGTTCCTGCTCCATCGAGTCTCGGTCGCGTACGGTCACCTGCTGATCCTCGAGAGAATCGAAGTCGAAGGTCACGCAGTAGGGCGTCCCCACTTCGTCCTGGCGCCGGTAGCGCTTGCCGATCGATCCGGTTACATCGAAGTCGCAGACAAAATGCCTGCGTACCTCGGCGGCAAGTTTCTCCGACGCCGGCGCCAGATCCGCGTTCTTGCTGAGAGGCAACACCGCCACCTTGTTGGGAGCTAGCCGTTTGTCGATCCGCAGAACGGTACGCTTCTCGACCTTGCCCGAGGCCGTCGGCGCCTCCTCCTCGCGATACGCGTCGATAAGGAACGCAAAGATCGGGCGCTCGACTCCCACCGACGGCTCGATGACGTACGGAACGAAGCGCTCCTCGGTGTCGGCGTCGTAATAGCTGAGGTCCTCACCGGAATGAGCGGCATGTGCCTTGAGGTCGAAGTCGGTGCGGTTCGCGATGCCCTCGAGCTCGGACCATCCCATAGACGGGAAGTCGTACTCGATGTCGTAGGTGTCCTTCGCGTAGTGGCTCAGCTCGTCCCCGTCGTGCCGGCGCAAGCGGAGGTTCTCCTTGGTTATCCCGAGGTCGAGGTACCAGTTCATGCGCTGATCGAGCCAGTATTTGTGCCACTCCTCGTCGGTGCCCGGCTTGACGAAGAACTCCATCTCCATCTGCTCGAACTCGCGCGTGCGAAACACGAAGTTGCCCGGAGTGATCTCGTTGCGAAAGCTCTTGCCCTGTTGAGCGATCCCGAACGGGATCTTCTTGCGCGAGGTCTGCTGCACGGTCATGAAGTCGACGAACATCCCCTGCGCCGTCTCCGGACGCAGGTAGACGATGTGGGCCGAGTCTTCGACGGGTCCCATGTGGGTCTTGAACATGAGGTGGAACTGCCGGGGCTCGGTCCAAGCCGGGCCCTGGCCGCAGTTCGAACAGGCCCTGGAGAGATCGATGTGGTCGGCCCTGAAACGCTTGTGGCAGTTGGTACATTCCACCAGCGGATCGGTGAAGGTGGCGACGTGACCCGATGCCTCCCACACGCGCGGCGACATGAGGATGGAGCTCTCCAGCCCCACGACGTCGTCACGAGAGTGCACCATCGCTTTCCACCACTCGTTCTTGACGTTTCGCTTTAGCTCGATGCCAAGAGGACCCCAGTCCCACGCCGAGCGCAGCCCCCCGTAGATCTCGCTCGAGGGAAAGACGAGGCCCCTCCGCTTGGCCAGGTTGACGATGGTGTCGATCGAAACACTCATGATGGATGATGATAGTCGCCCCATGAGTACCGACCGTAGTGACGCCAGCAGCGACCACCCCCCGTCGGCATCAACCCCCGCCACGGGTCTGGCTCCCACGCGCTCCACGTAGGCGGCCGCGATCGATACCTTCCTAGGTCTGGCGGCAGTCGTCCTACTGATCTTGGCCCACGGCTTCTTCGTGGCCGGCGAATTCGCGCTGGTGGCGGCGGACCGGCCCAAGATCGAGAAGCTGGCCGGCGACGACGACCGGAGGGCGCGTAGCGCTCTCGCGGCGCTCAGGACACTCAGCTTCCAACTCTCGGGAGCCCAACTCGGGATCACCATCACCTCGCTGATAGTCGGATTCATCGCGGAACCGGCCATTGCGGTGGTGATCGATCCCCTGGTACAGGCTGTGGGCGTTCCGGCGGGCTCGAGTCTGGGGGTGTCCATCGCCCTGGCCCTCGCTTTGGCCACCGCCTCGGAGATGGTCATCGGAGAGCTGGTGCCGAAGAACCTTGCGCTGGCCAGGCCCGTCGACCTGGCTCTTCGCACCTCGACACCGCTGCGTTTGGCCAACGCGGCCATGCGCCCGCTGATCACGTGGCTCAACAGCTCCGCAAACCTGGTGGTTCGGATGTTCGGCATCGAGCCCCGTGACGAGCTCAAATCGGTTCATTCCCTGGAGGAGCTCGAGGTGCTGATTCGTTCGTCGCGCATCGAGGGAGGTCTGGCCGAAGCCGAGTTCTCATTACTAAGTCGCTCGATCTCGTTCGGCGGCAAGGATGCCGGCGACGCACTGGTCCCCCGCACCTCCATCCAGGCCATCGTTCAGCACCAGTCGCTCGAGGACTTAGCGCGGCTCGCGCTCGAGACCGGACACTCACGCTTTCCCGTGATCGGGCGCGATCTCGACGACATCCTCGGACTCGCTCACATCAAAGACGCCTATCGCATTCCGCGCGAGGAGCGCGGCTCCACCGCCGTCGGCGAGATCGCCCAAGAGGCGCTTGTAGTGCCCGAATCGCGCAAGCTCGAGTCGCTGATGCTCGAGATGCGCGGTTCTCGCAAGCAGCTTGCCATAGTGATCGACGAGTACGGGGGGACCGCGGGCATCGTGACGCTCGAGGACCTGCTCGAGGAGATCGTCGGGGAGATCGAGGACGAGTACGACACCGCGACCACCACCCCGCTTACGAACGATCGTCCGCAGATGGCTGAGGGCATCCGCGTGGTGCCTGGAATGCTCCACCCCGACGAGGTCCTGGAGCAGACCGGCTTCGAGATGCCAGAGGGAGATTTCGAAACCCTCGCCGGCTTCCTGTTGACGGAGTTCGACCGCATCCCCTCCCAGGGGGATCACATCGAGTTCGGCGGCTGGGAGTTCAAGGTCGTCGAGATGGACAACAGGCGCATAGCCAAGGTGCTCATGGTCGCCCCCACCGGGCCCTCAGACGCTTCAGCAGACGCTTCCCCAGCAAGCGATCGGAAGGACGCCTCGTGAGCAGCCTGTGGCTGCTGCTGGTAGCGGTGGCCCTGCTCGTCGCGAACGGGTTCTTCGTGGGAGCCGAGTTCGCCCTGACGGCCTCTCGCCGCTCCAAGCTGGAGCAACTCGGTAAAGGCGGCAGCCGAAGCGCTCGGGTTGCGCTGGCGTCGGTGCGCGAGCTGTCGCTCATGTTGGCCGGCGCGCAGCTGGGAATCACCATGGCATCGCTGGGGCTGGGTTTCGTGGCCGAGCCTGCTATAGCTCATCTCATCGAGGGCGGACTCGAGAACCTGGTCGAGCTGCCGGCCGGTGTGCTCCACACGATCTCATTCGTGATCGCCCTGACCATCGTCGTGTTCTTTCACATGGTCATCGGCGAGATGGCGCCCAAGAACGTCGCGATCGCCGAGCCGGAGAAGAGCGCGCTCGTCATCGCTCTCCCGTTCAGGCTGTTCGTCAACCTATTCCGCCCCTTCATCCACCTGCTGAACATGACCGCCAACGGTCTGCTGCGATTAATGGGAGTCGAGCCGGTCGACGAGCTTCACTCCACGCATAGCGCACAGGAGATCGGATCGATGATTGCCCAGAGTGCGCGCGAGGGAATGCTCGATCGCTTCGAGCACAAGCTCCTTTCGGGGGCCATCGTGTTCAGCGACCTCGACGCGGCCAGTGTGATGGTGCCGCGCACCGAGCTCACCGCTCTCCCCATCAGCGCCACGCCCGCGGACATCGAGCGGCTGGTACTGGAGACCGGGCACTCTCGCTTCCCGGTGTTCGGCGACAGCCTCGACCATATGCTCGGGTTCTTTCACTCCAAGGACCTGTTGAAGATCCCATCGGATTCGTTGGAGCGCCCTCTTCCGAGTCGCTTCGTCCGACAGATGCTGATCGTGCCGGAGTCGAAGAAGCTTCATCCTCTGCTGTTCGAGATGCGTCGCGAGCGCCGGCACTTCGCCCTCGTGATCGACGAGCACGGAGGCACTGCGGGAGTCGTGACGATCGAGGATCTAATCGAGGAGCTCGTCGGCGAGATCCGTGACGAGCACGACGAAGCGGAGTTCGGAATCGAGCGGCTCGGTGACAACCGCTTCCTCGCCCCGGGTTCGCTGCGGATCCACGAGGCCGCCGAGCTCCTTGGGATGAACCTGCCGGCCGGCGACTACGAAACCGTTGCCGGCTGGATCATGGATCGACTTCAACGCATCCCCAGGCGCCGCGACGAGGTGAAGCACAAGGGTTGGTCGGTCAGGGTCCGCACCATGCACCGCAGGAGAGTGGTTCAGGTACTCATCGAGGGCCCCGCTCCGGCCGACGCTCCCCGCACACCGAGTCAGAAGACGAGCTCGCCCACCACGTAACCCGCGATTCCGCCGACGAGACAGAGTGGAAACGATCGTTTGGGGCTTACCAGCAGCGCGCCCGCGGCCGCACCGAGCAACGAACCTTCTGCGAAGGTCTGCTCCTCGGTGATAAGTGCGAGGGTAGCCAGGCTGGCGAAAATGGGCGCGGGCATTCTGGACAGCACAGCCTCGAACCGACCGGCCGGCCGTGGCAGGAAGGCCAGTGCCGCGGCTCGGCTCGCGTAGGTAATCAGCGCGATCGTCGCAAGCAGCCAGAGGCTCATTCTGCCGCTTCTCCGGGCTCGTCCGACTTACCGGGTAACGCGACGAGCACTCCGGCGATTACCGGAGCCAGCGAACGCACCTCCGGGAGGGTGAAGGCGACCAGCGCCGTGATCGCAGCCGCTGCGACCGCTCTCACCACCAGCGTCGATGTGGTGGCCGCAAGCGCCGCGAGAGAGACGAACAGCACCGGAAAGATCGCCTCCGCCAGCCCTTCGACTCCGGATAGACCCGCCCCCAGCACGCCGGTGAGCGTCCCCACCTGCCACGCGACGTGGCACACGATTCCCGAGATCAACAGCGTGCGTTCGGCATCCTCTCGCGTCGCGACCGCGAATCCAAAGGTTTCGTCGAGCAACACGAAGGCCAGGCCCGCCTCAGACGGGATCCGCCCACGTGTGGGCGTAACACCGCGCCCATGACGACGTGTCGGAGGTTGAGTGTCGTTGCCGTGAGCAGCAGCGCAGGTGCTCCCGCGCCCGCGGCCAGCAACCCGATGATCGCGAACTGCAGCGCCCCAGAGAAGATGAACACCGACGACGCAATGGTCAGGGGTGTACCCAGCAGCGGCCGGGCCGCGGCGCCGTAAAGGGTTCCGAACACCACGATTGCCGCCGCGGCCGGAAGAGCCGTGACGATTATCGAACGCGCACTAGCCTGATTCGCCTCCCGCATCCCGGCAACTGTAACCTGTTAAATACCTTTACCGGTTACGTAGGCGGGAGGCCTGATCCGCGGGGGGAGAAGCGGATCGGGCTCCGGCTCTCCGGTGCTCAGGGTGAGAGGCACCACCCCGGCCCAGACCTCGAGCCGGTGATCCTCGTCATCGTCGACCGGAGGGCCGCTGCGCACCTTGGCCGAAGCCTCGTCCAGCGGCACTGCCAGCACCAGCGTCTTGTTGAACTCCTTGAGCGATGGCTTGCGGGCGTCGTCCCACCTACCGGCACCGAAGCGTTCGACGAGCGCTCGTAGCGCCAGGAGCTTCTCCTCGGTGTCGGTGACCTCGAGCGCGCGCCCCATCACGACCACCGAGCGATAGTTCATCGAGTGGTGGAAGGCCGAGCGCGCGTAGACGAGCCCGTCCAGATGAGTGACCGTCACGCAGACCTCGATGCCCGTGCGCAACGACCTCAGCATCCGGCTGGCGGGCGCCCCGTGCACGTAGAGGCGGTCCCCCGATCGGGCGTACATAGTCGGAAGCACCACGGGGACGCCATCGATAACGAAGCCGAGGTGACACACGAAGCCTTCGTCGAGCATTCGGGCGATCTCGGAGCGGCCGTAAACGCCCCGTTCCGGGGCGCGGCGGACCTCGACTCGGGAGCTGGCGGGGGCGTCGGTCATGTTTCTCGCTTGCCCTTTCAATCCTGGATGTTTGTTACATTACATATCTATGTCTGTACCACGACGTTATCAAATGACCGGGAGCACGGCCAGAGAGATCGCCGCCAGCATCGAGACCGGAATCCGCCAGGGCCACCTGCATCCCGGAGACGGCCTCCCTCCGGTGCGCGCCGCGGCCGCGCTCCTCGGCGTCTCGCCGGTCACCGTCGCCTCCGCCTACCGGGCGCTCAAGGGTCGTGGCTTCGTCAGCGCCGACGGCAGGCGCGGCACGCGCGTGACGCAGGCTCCCGCGCTGACGCTCAGACACAGCGCCCCTCTGCCGGAGGGAGTTCGCAACCTCGCTCAGGGCAACCCCGATCTCGCTCTCCTGCCACCGCTGGACGATGCGCTGCAAGACCTCGATCCCGCGCAGAGCCTCTACGGCGAGGAGGCCAACCTCCCCGAGTTGCTGGAGGTGGCGCGGATCAACCTGCGAGCCGACGGCGTCGATGCCGGCTCGCTGGCCGTCGTGGGGGGCGCCGCCGACGGCATGGAGCGCGTGCTGCAGGCTCATCTTCGGCCAGGAGACAAAGTCGCCATCGAGGATCCTTCGTTCACACGTGTCATCGACCTCGTGGGGGCGATGGGACTTTTGCCCGTGCCCGTGGCGATGGACGAGTTCGGGATGATGCCGGGGGATCTCGAACGGGCGCTTGCGACGGGGGCCGAAGCGGTGATCGTGACGCCTCGAGCCCAGAACCCAACCGGTGCCGCGCTGGACGCGACGCGGAGCTCGGAGTTAAGGAGCGTGCTCGACGACCATGCCCACGTTCTGGTGATCGAGGACGATCACGCCGGGCCGGTTGCCGGGACCGAGGCCTTCACCGTGTGCACCGGCCGCGAGCGGTGGGCGACGTTGCGTTCCGTGTCCAAGTTCCTAGGTCCCGACCTCCGGCTTGCGATCCTGGCCGGAGACCCGGTCACGGTCGCACGCGTCGATGGCCGTCAGCGCATCGGTACCGGGTGGGTGAGCCACGTCCTCCAACAGATCGTGGCGCAACTATGGAGCAACCCCGGCACCGCGCTCCTGTTCAGGCGCGCGGCGAGCGAGTACGCGGCACGGCGCTCCGCGCTCATAGACGCGCTGCTTGGTCACGGCATTCCGGCGGTGGGTCGCTCGGGGCTCAACGTCTGGGTCGCGCTCGATGAGGAGGCCGAGACCACGCGGGCGCTTTTGCAGGCCGGTTGGGCGGTGGCCCCCGGCGAGCGTTATCGACTGGAAACCCCGCCGGCGATCCGCGTCACCGCGGCGGCGCTGATTGAGGATGAGGCGGAGCAGTTCGCTGCTGCCCTCGCTCGCATCCTCTCCCCCCAAGCCCGCACCTACCTGACCTGACCAAAACCGCCCCCGGTAAGAGAGTTCGCGTACCCTCAGCCCATGGACCACACATGGCTTGCGGACGCGCGGCCTCATTTGCGTCGTGCTGCGATCTATACGGTCGTGGCGATCGCCGGACTGATCGCCGCCTCGTCGGGCAGCATTCGGCCGCTCACGGAGGGCTCGGGCTTCGCAGGCAACGAGCGCGAGGTGCTCACCGCGAGCGCCGGGGCGCTCTTGCTTCTCGTGGCGGGGATCGCCGCGGTCCGAGCGGCGGCGCGGGCGGCCAGAGCGATCTCGAGTCAGAAGGTGGGGGACACGCGTGGGGCCGCGCTCGGGCTCCTCATTCAGAACTTCGGGTACTTCATTGTCGTCCTTACGGTGCTGGGCTTGTTGAGCGTCAACGTCTCGGGCCTGTTGCTGGGAGGAGCGATTACCGGTGTCGTCGTTGGTATCGCCGCACAACAGACGCTGGCGAACTTCTTCGCGGGACTCGTGATCATCAGCGTTCGCCCTCTCGAGGTGGGTGAGCGAGTCGTGCTTCGTTCCGGTCCCCTCGGTGGCGAATACGAGGGGGTCGTCACGGATATGGGGATGTTCTACGTCGACATGGTCACCGACAACGGGCCCGTGAAGCTTCCCAACGCCGGCGTACTCGCCTCCGCGATCGGGCCGGGAGCGCGCGCTCCCGCGAACGAGGACGCACCAATCGACGAGGACACCGTGGATCGTCCCCGCAGGGAAACCTGACCAATTAGAGGCCGCCGAAGCGGCGGTTGCGAGCTGCGTAGTCTCGCAACGCTTCAAACAAGGAGTGGCGGTCGAAGTCCGGCCACAGCGTCTCGGTGAAGTAGAGCTCGGCATAGGCGCTCTGCCACAACAGGAAGTTGCTGAGCCTCATCTCGCCAGACGTGCGAATGAGCAGGTCGACGTCGGGCACGTCGGGCGCGTAGAGGTGCTCGGAGATGGCACCACTGACCCCTGTCCCACCAGACGTCGCCTGCCTAACCGCATCCTCGATCTCGGCCCGGCCCCCGTAGTTGAAGCAGGTCAGTAGGTCCATGCGGGTGTGGTGCGCGGTGCGCCGCTCGGCCTCATCGAACTCCTCGAGC
>JBOGWU010000208.1:0-2927 GCA_050693935.1 Actinomycetota bacterium
GGCGAGGGTACCGATCATGCCGATTCCGCGTGCCTGATGAGGTAGTCGGACTGGATCGCGTTGCGGTCCTCGAACGACCACACCATTCCGAACTCGGGCAGATTGACGGTGTGGCTCGAGGCCTTAGCGATGTAGGCGGGCGACCCCGGCACGGTTGAAAAGATGGTGTTCTGCAGCGTCGTTATGCTTCCATCCGGCCCCTGGTAGGGGGTCATCTCCGAGTTGAGGAAGTCGTCGATGCGAAGCGTCCCGGCTCCGTCGCGAATCTCATGGCTGATCTTCGCCCGACGAACGTCCAGAACCTCGCCGACGAGCCCAGCCAGATCAGCCAGAGGGCCGCCAAGCTTGCCGCCGTAAGCGTCTACGAGGGCATTGAGCTGCTCATCGGTCGCGCGATCATCGACGAACATCACGATCTTCCACGAACCGGCGAGAACGTTTCCTGGGATCCTCACGACGTTCGCGAGGTTCAACCCCCCGATATCGACTCCATTGATCGTGCCGGCGTCGAAATGGTAGGCGATGAAAGCGTCGCACGATCCTCCATCGGGGTCCTCTCCGATCCAGCAGGGGCACAACACGTCGCAAGAGCAGGCCTCCAGCAGCGACCCCTGCAGCTCGTAGACGACGCCCTCGGACGCCATCTTGCTCTGAGCAACCGCCATGGTCATCACCCTTTCTGTGTGCGGATGTTCTGGGCATTCTGCTGAGGGCTGTTGCAACGGTGTTGCAACGAAGGCTCGTAGCGTCTGGACAGGAAAGCTTCCAGACACAAGAGTGGTGGTGACGGGAGGCATAGAGATGAGGGCACGCGAACCGGATAATTCCGGATACATCGTGCGAGACGGTGTAAACGTCTACTACGAGGTGTTCGGCAACGGCGAACCCACAGTTCTGCTGATGCCGACGCATCCGATCGTTCATTCGCTCATGTGGAAAGGTCAGGTCGCATACCTGGCGCGACACTTCCGCGTGGTCACCTTCGACCCGCGCGGCAACGGGAAGTCCGACCGCCCCACCGAGCCCGCGGCGTACGACGATTCTCTGTACGTCTCCGACACCCTTCAGGTGATGGATGAGACCGCCACGGAACGGGCCGTGCTGGTCGGACTGTGCAGAGGAGCGAGCTGGAGCCTTCAGTTGGCGGTGGCTCACCCGGACCGCGTCCTGGGTGTGGTGTCCATCGCCACCCATGTTCCCTTCCTGACCCCGCCACATCCTCACCGAGTGGAGTACTCGTTCGATGAGGAGCTCGACACCTACGAGGGCTGGGCAATGGACAACCGGCACTTCTGGCAGCGTGACTACCGAGCCTTTGTCGAGTTCTTCTTCGAGCAGCTCCTGCCGGAACCTCACTCCACGAAGCAATGGGAAGACTGTGTTGACTGGGCGATGGAGAGCTCGGTCGAAGCCATGGTCGCAGCCGACGATGGAAAGCCCCCATTTGCGTCTGAGGAAGAAGCAGCAGACCTCCTCCGCCGTCTGACATGTCCCACGCTTTTCATCCACGGTCGCCTGGATGCTTGCCAGCCGCACGATCGGTCCGCCCGAGCCGCCGAGCTGACCGGCGGCACGCTAGTGACGCTCGAGGGTGTCGGACACTTGCCGCAGGCGCGTCATCCCGTGAAGATCAATTCCCTCATAAGCTCTTTCGTTCAGTCGGTCGCTCCTCCCCAGCGTCTTCGGGTCGAATGGACGCGCTCGACCAAACGACCGCGGCGCGCCTTGTTCGTGTCATCGCCAATAGGGCTGGGACATACGCTCAGAGACATCGCGATCGCGGACGAGCTCCGCAAGAGAGAGCCCGAGATCGAGATTCACTGGCTCACCCAGAATCCCGTAACGAAGGTGCTTCACGAGCGCGACGAGATCATTCATCCGGCGGCCCGTTACCTCGTGAGTGAATCGGCGCACTTCCAGAGTGAGTGCGCCGAGCACGACCTCCACGCCTTCCAAGCTATAAGAACCATGGACGAGATCCTCGTGAACAACTTCATGGTCTTCAAGGACCTCGTCGAGGAGGAGCACTACGATCTCTGGGTCGCCGACGAAGGCTGGGACGTCGACTACTTCCTCCACGAGAACCCCGAACTCAAGCGAGCGCCCTACGCGTGGCTGACCGACTTCGTCGGCTGGGTGCCGATGGCCTCGGGAGGGGATAGAGAGGCCTCCGTTGCCGCCGACTACAACTTGGAGATGATCGAGCACATCGAGCGTCATCCCCGTCTCCGAGACCGGTCGGTCTACGTCGGCGACCCCGACGACATCGTCCCCCTCGACTTCGGCCCAAACCTCCCTTCGATAAGGGATTGGACCCAAGAGCAATTCGCCTTTCCCGGCTACGTCACGGGCTTCGACCCAAAGGACTACGCGGACCGCGATGAGCTGCGCGCCCGGCTCGGGTTTCAGCCCGACGAAAGAGTCTGCATCGCGACGGTGGGTGGATCGGGCGTCGGCGAAGCGCTCATTCGCCGCGTGATCGCGGCCTTCCCGCTTGCCAAGAACCTGGTTCCGGCGTTGCGATTGATCGTGGTGGCCGGACCGCGCATCGACCCAGGCTCGCTGGATGCGCACGACGGGCTGGAGGTAAGGGGTTACGTGAGCGGGCTATACAGGTATCTAGCGGCCTGCGATCTCGCGATCGTTCACGGTGGCTTGACCACCACCATGGAGTTGACCGCCTCCAAGCGACCCTTCATCTACGTCCCGCTGCGCGATCACTTCGAGCAAAACTTCCACGTCAGGCATCGCCTCAATCGCTACCGTGCCGGACGGCACATGGAGTACAACGACGCGACTCCCGAAGCGATTGCGCATGCCATCGCCGAGGAGATCGAGCGTGAGGTCGACTATCGCGACGTGGCCTCAGACGGGGCCGCCAAGGCCGCCACCTTGCTCGCCGAGTTGATGTAGGCGAGAGAGACCGC
>JBOGWU010000209.1:0-9144 GCA_050693935.1 Actinomycetota bacterium
TTTTGCGCCGGTGCGGACTTTGCGGCCGTCTCCGGACCGAAAGGCGTGGATTTCCTGCCGGCCTTCGAGCGCATGCTCGCGACCCTGGCTCACCATCGTCTGCCGACGATTGCTCGCGTGCAGGGTGCAGCATTGGGGGGCGGACTGCAGCTTGCGACGGTGTGCGATTTCCGCGTCGTCGCACACGACGCCAAGCTTGGGATCCCGTCGTCGAAGCTGGGGGTCGTGGTCAATCTCGAGAACGTCGAGCGTCTGGTCAACCTCGTCGGCATTGGCCCCGCAAAGGAGATCTTGATGGCGGGACGGACCGTCGTGGGCGATGAGGCCAGAGAGCTGGGGCTTGCAACCATGGTTGCTGAAAAGGGCGCACTCGACGGAGCGGTCGAGCAACTTGCCGGCGAGATCGCCTCGCTGGCGCCGTTGTCGGTTCAGGGTGCGAAGCGGGCGATACAGGCCCTCTCCGACCAGCGCGCGGTGCGACGGGGTAACCCAGAACTTGCCGTCGAGATCGACGCCCTCGTGGCGAAGGCATATGCGAGCGAGGACCTCGCGGAGGGCGTCCGCGCCATGCGCGAGCAGAGACCTGCCGAGTTCAAGGGTCGTTGAATGACGAGCGTCTGCGTCTTTTGTGGATCGAGTCCGGGAAACGACGAGCGCTACCTCGATGCCGCGCGGGAGCTCGGGAGCGCCCTCGTTCACCGCGGACTCGGCCTGGTTTACGGGGGCGTCTCGACCGGGCTTATGGGGGCTCTCGCAGACACGGTCATGGACGACGGCGGCGAGGTCGTCGGCATCATCCCCAAGGACATGCTCTCGCGGGAGATCGCAAAGCGCGACATAACCGACCTGCGGGTCGTCGAGAGCATGCACAAGCGCAAACAGATGATGTCCGACCTCTCGGTTGCGTTCGTTGCGCTTCCCGGGGGGATGGGCACCTTCGAGGAGTTGTGCGAGGTGCTCACCTGGGCCCAGCTAGGAATCCACGACAAGCCGGTCGGGCTGGTCAACGCCGCCGGTTACTACGAACCGCTTCTCAAGTTGTTCGATCATGCGGTGACCGAGGGCTTCATCGCACCGAGCCACCGAATGCTGCTGAAGTCGGGAGCCACGCCCGACGAGCTGCTCGACACTTTTTCCCTTTAGAGCGGACGACGGTCGGCGAAACCCGATGTGGTCGGGTGCCAGAACCCCACCCGAGGTTCGCCCAGCTTCCAGCACAACCACGCGGGGCCGCCGTCCACCACAGCAGGAAAGTCGACCAGGCCGGCCTCGATGTCGCGCAGCTCGAGTTCCCATTCAGCGATGCGCGCGATGAGTTCTGTGATGCGCGCTTGGGTCTTCTGCAGCTGTTCCCGCTTGGCGGAGGCTCCGTTCTCGGCCGCCTCGCGCGCCACCTCGGCGCGGAGATCCGACGACCGGATGAACTTGTCGCGCAGCTCGGTCAGCGTGGGGGCGAGGAAGGGAAGAAGCTCGTTGGCCTCAGCCGCGGTGTATGTCTTCGGGTCCATCACGCCGGGCCGAGCGTCTCGATGAACCGCTGGCCGATGAGGCCCCCGAGGCGCTTGGCTTCGGCCAGCCCGGCCCTCCGATCGAACGCGACGCGACGGTGCCGCAGCGTGATGTCTGGTCCGGCGCGGTCGATCAGCAGGTAGCTCGCGGTGTCGCCGTCCATCGGCAACCCGACCGAACCGGTGTTGGCGACGAGCGTTCCGCCGGAGAGACGCCTGACGAACGCCCGGTGCACGTGGCCGTAGACGACGACCGAGGCGTGATCCTCGTACTCCTTGAAATCGGTCGCAGGGTCGTTGGGCATCGGGGCCCTAAACGGCGAATTGGGAGTGCCGTGCACCAGCAGCACGGAGCCTGTGCCGGTATGTCCGACGGGGAGGTTCAGCAGCCAGTCGGCTTCGTCCGCCGAGATGGCATGTTCCTCAGCGATCGCTTTGAGCGTCGCGCGATCCTCTTCGGACTCGACGGTCTGCGGGTCGCCCGTAATCCAGACGTCGGTGTTTCCGCGGACCGTGGGCCAGCCCGCATCGCGCACCCTCTTGATACATTCGGACGCCCACGGTCCCATCCACCCGAGGTCGCCGCCGCACCAGATCTGGTCGGGACGCTGGACCTCGATGTCGGCCATCACGGCCTCGAGCGCCAGCAGGTTGCCGTGTATGTCGGACAGGATCGCGATGCGCACGAGCGTCGTCTCTCCTCGGAGGTGGATGCGGTCGGCCCCACTCTAATGGGCGCTCCACGCCGTACCATCAAGTCAATGGCGACGCTAGCGGACCGTATCTACCGGATCTCCGACCTCAACAAGCGGCAGAGCGAACATCTTCGCACCCTCTGCTTCTCGTGGCAGGTTCTGGCCGACCTGTCGTTCTCTGACCTGCTGCTCTACGTGCGCGTCATGGGCCAGGAGCGATTCGAGATCACCGCGCAACTGAGGCCCTTCACCTCCCAGACGCTCTATCCGCAGGACATGGTGGGAGCGCGCGTCACGCAGCCTGAGCAGCCCATCGTCGAGAGAGCGTTTCGTGAGGGCTCGATCTGGCGGCAAGACGACCCCGTGCTGGTGGACGGCATCCCGATCCGCATGGACGCGGTCCCGGTTCGCTTCGACGGAGACGTCATCGCGGTCGTGACCAAGGAGGGGAGTCCCGCCACCTCCCGCCGCCCCGGCCGTCTCGAGCAGGTCTACCTTCAGTGCGGGGAGCGGGTCAGTCAGATGATCACCGAGGGCACGTTTCCCTATGACGACATTCAGGCGACTCACGAGTGGCCGCGAGTGAGCGACGGACTGTTCGTGCTCGACGAATCGGGGCGGGTCAACTGGGCCTCGCCCAACGCGCTTTCCTCGCTCCACCTCCTCGGTGTGAAGCAGAACGTGCTGGGTCGTTATCTCGACGAGCTCGGACTCGGTCCGACTCCAGTCGGCGAGGCGCTTCACACGCAGCGGATGCTCGACGGGGAGTTGGTGCGCGGCGACTCGCACATCGTCCTGCGCGCGCTGCCGCTGGTCGAGCATCGCCACAGCACCGGTGTGCTCGCGCTCACCCGGGACGTGAGCGAGCTGCGCCGTAAGGAGCGAGTGATCTCGGTTAAGGACGCGACCATTCGAGAGATCCACCACCGCGTGAAGAACAACCTCCAGACCATCGCCAGCCTGCTTCGGCTTCAGGGGCGGCGCGTGTCGTCGGACGAGGCCAAGCTGGCGCTGCAGGAGAGTGTCATGCGGGTCGGCTCGATTGCGCTCGTTCACGAGACGCTGTCCGAGCAGCCCCAGGACGTGGCGGAGTTCGGCGATATCGCCAACCGTATCTGCCGAATGGTCTCCGACGGCTTGGTGTCGCCCGAAGCCAAGATCGAGTTCAAGATGTCGGGGCGAACGGGAACCCTGGGGGCCGACCTCGCGACGCCGCTGGCGGTGACGCTCACCGAGCTGATGCAGAACTCGATCGAGCACGCCTTTCCCGACAATCGCAGCGGCACCATCGGGCTGGAGCTCGCTCGGGAAACCTCGGAAATAGTGGTGGTCGTGTGGGATGACGGGGTCGGCTTGATCGAGAACCCGGACAAGACCACGCGCCTGGGCCTTCAGATCGTGAGGTCTCTGATCTCGGAGCTTGGCGGCACCTTCATCCAGTCGAGCAACGGGGGCACCCGCAGCGAGATCCGCATCCCCCTCGAGTCCTAGTCCTGTTCTTCTACCGTCGGCGTGGGCGACGTCGACGGCGAGGGGCCGGGCGATAGCGTCGGAGTCGGAGTCGGGGTCGGAGTCGGAGTCGGAGTGGGGGCCGGGCTCGGGGGCGGTGGTTCGGGGCAGGTCTCCGTGGGAACCTGCTGGCGCAGCATCGTCTCCACCCTTCCCTCGCACCAGGGCGCGGCCAGGAGGCCGCTCACGGGATCGATGCGGACCTCGACCAGCTCGCTGCGAGGGGGGCGGAACTGCTCGACCGGCGTACCCGCCAGCGCCGAGCTCATGAAGCTGCGCCAGATCTGCGCCGGGAAGCTTCCACCCACCACGGCGATCCCATGAACGTTGGTCATCGGCACACGACCCCTTGGGTAGCCCACCCAGACCGCGGTTACCAAATCGGGGGTGTAGCCCACGAACCACGCGTCCGCGTAGTCGTTGGTAGTTCCCGTCTTGCCGGCCGCCGGCCTGCCGATGCGTGCCCCCATGCCCGTGCCGCGCTGGATGACCTGCTCGAGCGTCTTGGTGATCAGATACGCATTGCCCGGAGCCAGCACTCGGGGGCTCACTCTTTGCTCGGGCCGCAGCACCTCTCCGTCGGCCAGTTCGATCGAGCGAATGGTGGTCGGCTCGATGGCGGTGCCTCCGTTGGCGATGGTCCCGTATGCCGTCGCAATGTCCAGCACGCTGACCTCGGCCGAGCCGAGGGCGATGGACGGCACCTGCGGAAGCTTTGCGGTGACGCCCATGAGCCCCGCCTGGTTGACTATCGCCCCCGCCCCCAGGTTGAGCGCCAGGCGCGCATACACCCCGTTTACGGAGTCGATTAGGGCCTCATCCATCTCGATGGGAACGGTGCCCCCACCCTCTGTGTTGCCCACGGTCCACGTCGATCCGTCCGCCAGCGGCGCGCTGAGTGGGGACGAGTCGTATTCCTCGTCGAACGAGATCCCGCTCTCGAGGGCCGCCGCCGCGACGATCGGCTTCATCACCGAGCCCGGCTGACGCCCCGAGCCGCCCCCCTGTTTGCCGAGGGCGAGGTTGACCTGTGACGTGCTGAAGTCGTCGCCCCCGACCATCGCAAGAATCTCGCCGGTGTGGGGGTCGAGCGCGACCAGCGCGGCCGAGGGGTCGCCGGGCTGGTTGAGCACCGAACCGACGGCATCCTCGGCGAAGTGCTGCAGCTTCGGGTCGAGCGTCGTAGCGACCTCGAGCCCCCCTTTGTAGAGGGTCCTGGCGCGCCCCTGCTCGTTGGCTCCGAGGCGCTTGTCGTCGAGCAGCTCGCGCTTGACGGCCTCGACGAAGTAGGGCTGGCGCAAGGTGATGGGGGGTGGGTTCTCGGTCACGTCGAGATCCGACCGCCGTGCCCGCCGTGCCCGCCGCGGCTCGAGTCCGCGGACCTCCACCATGCGGTCGAGCACGTAGTTGCGGCGCTCCTTAGCCGCTTTCGGATGATCGCGCGGGTCGTACAGCTCGGGGGACTTGATCATCGCCGCAAGCAGTGCGGCCTCGTTGAGGGCGAGCCGGTCCACGCCGTGACCGAAGAACGTCTCCGCCGCCGCTCTCAGTCCGTACGCGCCCTGTCCGAAGTACACGGTGTTGAGGTAGCGCTCGAGGATCTCCTTCTTGGTGTAGCGGCGCTCGACCTCGATGGCCAGGCGCAGCTCTCGGGCCTTGCGCTCGAAGGTCCTGGGAGCGTTCTTGAAGAAGGTGTTCTTCACGTACTGCTGCGTGATGGTGCTGCCACCTTGCTCGATGGAGCCCTCTTCCAGGTTGGCCAGAGCCGCGCGCGTTATCGCCTTCAGATCGAAGCCGCCGTGATCGAAGAAGCGTGAGTCCTCGGTCGCTATCACGGCGTCGATAAGCACATCGGGGATCTGCTCGTGGGCCACGTAGGAGCGGTTCTGGCGATAGATGCGGGCGAGCACCGAGCCGTCCGCCGCGTGAATCGTCGAGCGCAGGGCGAGCGGTCGCTCCCTGCGCAGGTCCATCGGATCGAGCGAGCACGCGCTCAGAACCAGCGCCGCGAGCAGCGCGAGCGAGGTCGCACGTCGAATTCTCTTGCGTGGCTTGCCGGGTCCCAGCGGATCCTCCCAGGGGTTTGAAGCTCCCTAGGAGAATCGGCGTGGGTGGGGCTCAACTGAACAAACCGGACGGACCGGCGAAGCGCGACACTGACCCATGCCTCGAGGCGGCTTGGGACCGACGTTCTGGCGGTTTTGGGCCGGCTCGGCAGCCTCTCAACTGGGTGACGGCGTTCGGCTTGCGGCGTTGCCACTGCTGGCGGCCTCGATCACGAGGAACCCAGTCGCCGTCGCGGTGGTGGGCGGCGCTGTGTGGCTTCCCTGGCTGCTGTTCGGCCCCGTGGGCGGGGCCATAGTCGACCGGGTCGACCGCCGAGCGCTGATGGCGCGGGTGCAGTTTGCCCGAATGTTTCTGATGGCCGCGCTGGTGGCGGCGATCTTGGCCGGCCTCGAGTCGATCGCACTCCTGGCGGTGGTTGCGCTACTCATCGGCGCGGGGGAGGTCCTGGTCGACAGCGCTCTCTACTCGCTAGTTCCAAGAGTCGTTAGTGAGAGCGATCTCGAGGCGGCCAACGGCAGACTGGGTGTCGCTCAGCTTGCCGGCAACGAGCTCGCGGGGCCTCCCGTCGGTGGGTTGTTGTTTGGCTTGGTGCCGTGGGCGCCCTTCTTCGTAGACGCCATTTCCTTCGCCGCGAGCGGCGCGCTGCTCAACGGCGTAGAGGGAGATTTCAAGGCGAGGTCGGAGGCCGATGCCGCCACTTCGGTGTGGCACGACGCTCGTGAAGGGCTGCGCTGGCTGGCGCGCCACGAAGTCCTGAGGGCGACGGCCGTGGGCCTGGGCGCCATCAATATCGCCACGGGGTACTGGGCGATCCTGGTGCTCTTCGCGCTCGAGGTGCTCGACGTTAGCGGTTTGGGTTTCGGGCTGTTGATGAGCGCAGGCGCGCTCGGAGGTGTCGCGGGAAGCTTCCTTGGAGCCCGAGTGGCCAAGGTGTTGGGCCGGAGCCGGGGCATGTTGTGGCCGCTCGCGGCGGCCGGGGTTGCGTCGGCGCTGATCGGGCTCACCTCCCACCCGGTTGCTGCCGGGATGCTGATGTTCGTCGAGGGTCTGGCCGTCGGGATCTTCAACGTGATCGGACGCTCCCTCAGACAGGTGCTGACACCCGACGGGCTGCAGGGCCGCGTCACGAGCGGATTCCGCATGCTGAGCTACGGCATGGGCGCCGTGGGCGCGATCGCGGGCGGGTGGCTTGCGGACGGGTTCGGTCTCAGGCTGCCGTTCATCGCGGGGGGCGTCGTCATGGCGCTCGTAGCCGCGCTGATGGGGATCTGGGTCAACAACGAGGCGATCGCGCGGGCGCAGATCCCATGAGCCCTCGCCAGGGCTGTCGTCCTCGATCGAACCGGCTCAGAGCTCGAGCGCCTCTCTTAGGCGCACCAGGGTCCGGTTGAGCAGCCTCGAGACGTGCATCTGGGAGATGCCGAGTCGATCGGCGATCTCGCTCTGGGTCATCCCCCTGAAGAACCTCAGATAGAGGATCCGACGCTCCCGCTCGGGGAGCTTGGCCATCTCGGGGGCCAGAGACGCGCGGTACTCGAGGTTTACGAGCTGATCGTCCTCGCTGCCGAGCTGGTCTGCGAAGCTGGTCGAGCCGGCGTCTGCCGAATCGATCGGTGCATCGAGCGACGTGAAGTTGTACGCCTGAGCGATCTCGAGGCCTTCCAGCACGTTCTCCTCGGATGTCCCAGCCGACTTTGCGATCTCGGCAACGGTGGGGGAGCGGCCAAGCTCCTGACCGAGGGTGCTGACCACCTTGGTCAGCTCGAGATGCAGCTCCTGCAGCCGGCGGGGAACGCGAACCGCCCAGCCTTTGTCGCGAAAGTGACGCTTGAGCTCGCCGACGATCGTGGGCGTCGCATAGGTAGAGAACTCGACCTCTCGTTCGAGCTCGAAGCGCTCGATTGCCTTCAGCAGTCCGATCGTTCCCACCTGCACCAGATCCTCAAGAGGCTCGCCTCTGTTCCTGAAGCGGCGCGCGAGGAACTCGACGAGGCCGATGTATTGATCCACGAGGCGTTCTCTCAGCCGGATCCGGACCGGCTCCGAACCGGCTTCCTTGTACTCGAGAAAGAGGGCACGGACCTCATGACGCTCCAGCATGGCGCGCTCGTTCATGCTTGTGTGGGAGATGGGATCACTGTTTCCTGCTCTTGATCACCGTGAAGCTGGGGGCGCCACCCGTGGCCTCGAGGTTTGCCGAGTCGGCGACGGTCTCGAGGATCATCCGCGAGAACTCGGTGAGATCACCTCGGAACTCGTAGTCCTTGGTATAGCGACCGGCCCCGCGGATCTCGATGCGATTCTCGTCCAGCGTGAAGCTGACGTCCAGCGTCCCCGAGCGGCCGTGGGCACCGGTGACGTAAGCCGACAGCTCGTCGACCGCGATCTTAAGGTCCTCGATGTCCTCGAGCGTGAAGGAGATGCGGGAAGCGAGCCCCGCCGCCACCAGCCGCACAACGTGAAGATATTCGGGTGAGGCGGGGATCTTGATCGATACGGTCTCCAAGGTGCGGCTCCCGGAAGTAGTGGTCACGAAGCGGAAGCGCGGCGCTTGGTGGTCTTCTTCTTCGACGCACCGGACGAGGAATCGCCCTTCTTCTTCTTGACATCTGCAACCGACGCTTTCAGCGCCTCCATGAGGTCGACCACCTTGGTGGGCTCTTCCTCGGCCTCGGCGGTAACGGTAACTTCTTCGCCCTCGATCTTCTTCGCGGCCATCTCCTCGAGCTGGACGCGGTAGTCGTCCTGGAACTCACTGGGGTCGAAGTCGGCCGAGAGCTGCTGGATGAGCTGGCGAGCCATCTTGACCTCGGTGTCGCGGACGTCGACCTTTTTCTCGAGCTCCTCGAAATCCGGCTCCCGAATCTCGTCGGGCCAGTGCATCGTCTCGAGCACGAACAGGTCGTCCTTGAGCCGAATCGTCGCGAGGTGCTCTTTCTCACGAAGGGCGACCTTGGCGATGCCCACCTGGCCCTCGGCCTCGAGCGCGTCGGCCAGCAACTTGTAGGCCTTGATGCCCGAAGCGTCAGGCGCCACGTAGTAGGTCTTGTTGAAGTAGATGGGATCGATGTCGGTGAGCGGGACGAAGGACACCACGTCGATCGCCTTTATCGAATCGACGTCCAGGGCCGAGAGCTCGTCCGGCGTGAAGGTCACGTAGTGGCCCGAGGAGTACTCGTACCCCTTGACTATGTCGTCCCAGGCCACTTCCTGGTCGCAGGCGCTGCAGGTCCTCTTGAGCTTGATCCGCCCCCCGCCCTCGGGGCACGCCTCCTCGTCGTGCAGCATGTTGAACTTGATGCTCTTCTCCTGGACGGCGGAGAACAGCTTCACCGGGATGCTTATGAGCCCGAAGGTGATCGAGC
>JBOGWU010000210.1:0-3711 GCA_050693935.1 Actinomycetota bacterium
TGCAGCGATCCGCCTCGGCGACGGCCTGCTCCTGACTATAGGCCAGCGTCACCTCGATCTCCTGATCCTTGATGCGCTCTTCAGGAGGAGACACAGGTGCCTCGATGCGCTCAGCGTGCTTGAAGTAAGCGGTGTTGAGGCGCTCGTACGGCATGACCTCGACCGGCGCGTCGGGCCCCAGCTCGCTGGCCTTGATGACCTTGTCGATGTTGCTCGCCGCTCGCTTGCCGTCGCCGAGAGCGTCGACCACCATCGCCGGGCCGCGCACGATGTCGCCGCCGGCGAAGATGTTGTCCTCGAGGCGCCCGAACTCGTCGACCTTGAGCAGGCCGCCCTCGCTCAGGTGATCGGGGATCCAGTCCATGTGCTGCACCTGGCCGATGGCGATCATCACGTTGTCGCACTCGACCTCGTATTCGGTGCCTTCCTTCATCTGCGGGGTAACGTTTCCCTCTTCGTCCTTGCTCAGGTGCGCCTCGCACAGCACCGCGCCCGTTACGACTCCGTCTTCTCCCAAGATGCGCGCGCAGGCGGTGTTGGTCTTGAACTGCACGCCCTCTTCCTTCGCCTGCTCGAGATCCTCCGGGACGATGAGCAGCTCATCGGGGTCCTCGAGGGAGACGATGGTTACCTCTTCGGCTCCGAGACGGAGAGCCGAGCGCGCGGCGTCCGAGGCGGTGTTGCCTCCGCCCACCACGATTACCTTCTTGCCGACCTTGACGGGCTTGTTGAAGCCGGCCTCCCTCACGAACTCGAGGCCTCCCGTGACGCCCCTGAGGTCGTTTCCCTCGACCGGCAGCTTGCGGCCGACGTCTTGGCCGACGGCGAGGAAGCAGGCGTCGTAGTTCTTGAGATCGTCCCAGGACACGTCGGAGCCGACCCTCGTGTTGCACTTGATCTCGATGTCGCCCAGGTCTTCGATCTTGGCGACCTCGGCATTGAGCACGTCCTCGGGAAGGTGCCAGTGGGGAATTCCGCCACGCAACATTCCGCCCGGCTTCGAAAGGGCCTCGAGGACGGTCACCTTGTAGCCGAGTCGTCTCAGGTGATACGCGGCGCCGAGCCCGCCCGGACCCGATCCCACCACCGCCACGCTCTTACCGTTCGTGGAGGGCATCGAATCCTTGGTGGGGTCCTCCTTGAGTGCGAGCCCGTAGTCGCCGAGGAAGCGCTCGACGTTGCGGATGCCGATGGGCTCGTCGTGGTCCTTGCGGTTGCACGCACCCTCGCAGGGGTGGTAGCAGACGCGCCCGGTCACCGACGGCATGGGGTTGTCCTCCATGATCGTCAGATAGCCGTCAAGGAACCGCTCGTGCTTTACTAAGTCGAGATACTTCTGAATGTTCTCGCCCGTGGGGCAGGCGTGATTGCACGGTGGGGTCTTGTCTTTGTACACCGGGCGATAGAAGCGGAAGTTGCCGGTGGGAAAGAGCCGCTGCCCCTCTTCTTCCGTCGGAGCCGGAGTCACGCCTGCCAGAGGCAGACGGAGCCGAGGCGGGATGGTCGTTCCCTTCACTGACATGCAGGTACCCCCCAGTCGGTATACCTAGATCGGTTGCGCGGCAGCCTCGCGAACTTGCGATGGTCCGTAGTCGAGCACCGTGTGGTGCTCGGCCCCTCTCGTGAACGCTTCCTGGTCTGCGACCGTCTCCCGCACGGTGTCGAGCGGCAGTACGCCGGTTGCGGCGACGAGCGCGCCGAGCAGAGGTGCGGCAACGCCGATTCCGGGATCGCTTCGCTCGGTAGCTCCCTCGGTGGAGGTTCGGTCGTACGCGAGCTGTGCGAGATCGCGCACGAACATCCAGGGACTGCTTCCCTCCTGCTCCGCAAGCGACACCGCGTCCACGACCACGAGCTTCTTCAGCTTCGCCAGCATGAAGTCGGGCAGGAACTTGAGCAGGTACTCGGGCTCGCGGGCCGAGTTCACGACCAGTACCCCCTCGCCGTCGGGAGTGCCGCGAAAGAAGTTAGCGGCCTTGACGAGCGTCTCCTCGACGAGCACTACCCAGTCTGGATTTGCGTTCTCGTAAACGAACCGGTCGGGAATCGGCTCGTCGCCGAAGCGAGCGTACTTGTGCACGAGGCAGTTCGTTCGATCGGGGTCGTCGATGTAGTCGCTGATGAACTGCGCGTAGTACCCGGCCTTCTCAGCACCCGTCGCAAGGCAATTGACGATGTCCCGGGCTTCCTTGTCCATGATGATGCCTCGGGTCCACACCGTGATCTCGTGGTACATCGTGGCTGACCTCCCCCTTGGCGGCCTCCGGTCCGGCCGGGCCCGCTCCGCGGGCGGCGACCGAAAATCGCATACAGTATACCCTTTCGGGCCGAACCTTTTTGGTTGATCTCCTGTCAGGCTACCCCCCTCGGAGTTCCCCAACCGCAGGAGTCGGGGACCCGTTCGGGTGGCCCTTTTACCCTCACCCTCCGAGATCCCATTGCATGTGCCCGGCCAGGTTTCCAAGCTGCAGGACCAGGTAAGCGACCGCCAGCACGAAGCAGGTCCACCCGAACACCCGACCGGCCAGCGAGGAGGGGATCGGCCTCAGGAAGGTCCTCGTCTTGTGGGCTCCGTAACCGCGAATGTCCAGGGCCATGGCCTGCGTCTGGCCTCGCCGCAGACCCAACAAGAGCATCGAGAAGGCAAGGTGCTTGAACGACGCCCATTTGCGGGCGATGGGGTGCAGATCGGCCCCGAGGTCCCTGATCCGCTGGGTCGTAGAGATGTCCTTACCCAGTTGAAGAAACGAGGGAAAGAGAACGAGCCCGAGCACCGGCGCGTGCACCAGCCGGTAGTCGAGCCCCTTCTTCGCGAAGCCCTGGACGAGGTCCGATGGGTGGGTCGTAAAGGCGTAGGTGAGGCCGGAGAAGCCGATCGCCAGGAACCTCAGGCCCAGCAGCGCTCCGAATCCGAGCGCCGCCCAGGACAGGTCCTTGATCGGTGTCCTGATGGCGATGTCCTCTGAGCCGATCGACAGCTGTCCCGCGTAGAAGAACGGGAACACGAAGGTGAGGATGAGGATGAAAGGAAGGATCACTTTGCCGAGCTTCCAGTAGGCGCCCAGCGAAACGCCCGAGAAGAAGGCGGCGCAGGAGAAGGTCAACACGAACAGGCCTATTCCGACGTAGAGGCTGGAGTTGAAGATCGCGGTGGTCGACACCGCAAGGACGTAAAGAGTCTTCGAGAACGGGTCCATGCGGTGGAACGGCGAGTTAGCTTCCTTGTACGACAGCTCCAGGTCGTCCATAACGAGCCTCCAGTTTGTCGATGAGATCGATGGTCGCCAGGGTGGGCTGTCCTAGAAGGTCTCGGGAGAAGTCAAAGACCGGCGGCGCCTTCAACTTCGCCGCGCTGAGGACATCCGGCGACGAGAACAGCTCGAGTGGTCCTCCGTTGAAGATGATCCGACCGTCAGTCATCGCCACGCATCGATCCGCGTAGTCCGCCACCAGCCTCATGTCGTGCGTGATGAAGGTCACCGCCGCGCCCGCGTCGGCGAGGCTACGCATGTAGTCCATGAGCCGTCCCGCCTGGCGCCAGTCCTGCCCGAAGGTGGGCTCATCCAGAATGACCACCTCGGGCTCGGTGATGACCATGCAGGCGACGGACAGCCGTCTCTTCTGGCCATGACTCAGCAGGAACGGACTCGATTCTTTCCGCTCGTCCAGGTGAACCGTCTTCAGGACCGCGTCGACTCTTCGCTCCACCTC
>JBOGWU010000211.1:0-4104 GCA_050693935.1 Actinomycetota bacterium
ACCTCGAGGGATTCCTCAGACAAGTTTCGTGAGCTCCTCGAAGCAGCGCTCGATGTCCTCCTCGGTCGAGAAGAAGTGCGGGGAGATACGAAGCGCGTCGCCGCGCTTATCCAGGACGACGTTGCGACGAAACAGCTCGTGCAGGATGGATTCAGCGTTGGAACGCCCGCCCGGAACCCGAACGCGGACCAGGCCACCTCGACGGTCGCCGGCCCGTGGCGAGAGCAGCTCCAGCCCGGCCTTGTCGGCTTGCTCGATCACGAGTGAGGTGAGTTCCTGGTTGCGAGCCCGGATGTTCGCGACTCCGACCTCGAGGATCATCTCCATCCCCGCCGCCGCGGTCCATGCTTGCGGCAACGTGTAAGTGCCGGTCTCGAAACGGCGCGCGTCGTCACGGAGATCCAGGCCGGAGCGATCGAAGTCGAAGTGGTTCTTGGTCCCGAACCACCCGACGGGCAGAGGCTGCATCTTCTCGATGAGGACACGCCGGCAGTACAGGAAGGCGATCCCCTGGCCGCCCATTAGCCACTTCAGCGCTCCCGACAGCAGGAAGTCCACGCCCAGCTCGTGGACGTCGAGCGGCACGATGCCGCTTCCGTGAAAGTCATCGACGACGACGTAGGCGCCGGCCGCATGAGCGGCGGCGACGATCGATGCCACGTCCATGATCCAGGAGGATTCGAACAGCACGCGGTTGGTGTTGACCATCGCGGTCTGTTCGTCGATGCGATCGCTCACGTCGGCCACGTCGATCGTGACCCCGTCGGGCGAGATGACGACGTCGAGCTTTGCCCCGCGGCGTTGTTGCGCGCGCCACACATAGTGATTGGTGGGGAAGTCCATGTCCGTCGCCACGATCTTGTTCCGTGTGTCGTAGTCGAGGCACGAGGCGACGGACGAGAGCCCCGAGGAGACCGAGGGCACTATCGCTACCTCGTCGGGATCGGCGCCGATGATCTGGCTGAACTGGTCGCGGCACTGCTCGAGCTTGGGCATGCCGTGTGCGAACCACAGCTCCTCGGGCCCCAGCCGCTGCCACAGGTCCAGGTGCTCCTCCGCGGCTCGGCGGGCGCGGTTCGAGAGCGGGCCGAGCGAAGCGGAGATGAGGTAAGTGCGCTCTTCGAGGATCGGAAACTCGCTGCGATACCGGGCATAGTCGGTCATGGAGAGAACCTACTCGGTGCCCGAATTCAGGGAAGATCCTTTCGGCAGACAAGGCGAGCCACTAGGGTGCTCGTGGCACACAGAGACGAAAGGGGATCCGGTGTACGAGTACCTGCTGTTCATCCACGTCCTCATGGCGATCGTCTGGGTCGGCGGGGCAGTCACCATGCAGGTCATGGCGATCATGATCCAGAGGGCCAACGAGCCCACCCGCATGGCGCAGTTCGCCCATCAGGCCGAGGTGGTCGGCATGCGCCTCTTCGCCCCTGCCTCCCTGCTGGTCCTCATCGTGGGCATCTTCATGGTCCTGGACGCGTGGAGTTTTGGAGATCTCTGGATACTGATGGGCCTGGGCGGATTCGCCTACTCGTTCATCAACGGCGCGTTCTTCGTCGGGCCGCTCTCGGGTAAGACGGGCAAGATGATCGAGGAGCGCGGGGCCGAGGATTCAGAGGTCCAGAGCAACCTCGGCAAGCTCTTTCTCATGTCTCGAATCGAGTTGGTGGTCCTGATCGTTGTGGTCTTCGCCATGACGGTGAAACCGACGCTCTAGCAGGTGGAGGTTGAGCCGGGCGGGGCACCGATCGCGCACAGCTTTCCACGGGCAATCATCTCACCCGATCCGTCGCTCGCCACCACCGTTCCCGTGGACTCGGCGTTCGGTGGAAAGACCAGGAAGAACTTGACCTTGCCGAATCGGTCGGGCGCGTCGAACAGGTCACCGGCTAAGTGAACCTTCAGGTCCCCCGGCGTGGGCTCGCTCGGTTCCAGCCATAGATCTTCGGTCGCGGCTGGGGCTACCCCGAACGCCGGGGCCACGTCGGGGTGGTTCTCGAAGGTTGTTTGCGACAAAGCAAGCCGCCTCGGACCGTCGGCCTCCGAGCTGCAAGAACCCCCTCCCCCCTGTGATTGGCCGGCGCCAAGAAAGAACTCAAAGCAGGGCCCCTGGGCGTGGGGCCGAGCGACGAACTCCCAATCCAGGCCCTCGATGCGGCCAGTGGCGATCTGTTCTTGGGGCCCCGTCTGGGGGTTCGTGTCCTCCAGGGTCAGGTCGAGTTCGGCGTGCTCGTCGACCACTCCACCTGAGGCGTCGAGCGCGGCCACCCGCTCGGGCGCGGCTCCCAGCGGCAGGATCACGACGAAGAAGCGCACCGGGAGGGAGATCTGTCGCGGCGCGTCGTAGAGGTCGCCGCGCTCCAAACTGATCGTCTGCGGCTCTCCATCGGCGGTTTGATACTCGATGACCACGGAGTCGACCTTGGGGCCTACCGGCCCGAGGATCGATACGGGATCGTTTCCGTCTCCGGGGTCGATGGTCATGGAGAGCCGGTTCGGCTTGAACTCGCCGCAACCGCCCCCCGCCTCAAGGCCATGCTCGATGTCGACACAGAGACCGTTCTCGTCCTCGTGGGCCAAGAGCGTCCAGTCAGCGCCCTGATCTTTACCGGTGGCCACCACATAGGCGGCATGCCCGTCCGGCCCGTCGATGACCGTGCCGGGGAGCGGGTCGTTCGCGGGGACGCTGGGACGATCGCGTGTGGTGGTCCCGACCAGCGACCCCGCCAGCGCCACGGCGGTCACCAAGACCGCGGCCACACCGAGAACGGTCCCCGCCGCGGCCCCCAGCCGCTGAATCCGAGCCCGGCGCAACAAACCAGAGGGGATGCGAGCGGGTGGCTCGTAGCGATCCGCCTCGGCATCGAGAAGGGTGCGAAGGTCGTTGTCCAGGCTCATCTCTGACTCCCCGTTCCCAGTCGTTGTCGCAAGGTCTCCATCGCTCGGGCCACGAGCGAGCGAACCGCCGCATCCGAACAGCCCATGGCGTCACCGGTCTGGTGCTCAGACAGGTCTTCGTAATAACGGAGGACGACGGCGGTTCGTTGCCTCAGCGGCAGCCGACCCAGCTCGGCGAGGAGAGCGTCTCGCTGCTCGAAGTCGGGCGGATCCACCAGTGGCGGCTCTCCGGCGGCGCGCTGCCGCTCGAGGTAGCGGCGCTCGAGCTGCGCGTGCCGGAAGTGGCTGCGGGCGAGATTGACCACCGTGGTCCGCATGTAGCCCGACACGGCCGACGGGTGACGGATATCCTCCCACTTTCTGGCGACTCGTATGAAGGCCTCATGGGCGAGGTCCTCGGCCACAGACCGGTCCCCGGTGATGAGGAAGGCAAGCCTGGCGGCGCCCGGTACCTGCTCCTCGTACAGTCTCGTGAGCCGTGCATCGGTGCGCCGGAAGATCAGACCTCCGCCCACACTCACCGCTCCTTGCTCGTGGATCCCCATGTCATTGACTTAGACGCGCACCCTCAGGGTTTCATAGCGCCGTCCGCCGTTTTCTTGGATTTATCGCCCTCCGCCGGGCGAACAACGGCCGGGGGCGCGAAGCTGGAAACCAGAGTTACACACGCGTCGTTTACCCTTGGGTGCCCATGCCTCAGACTGCCTCGAATAGCGGGAACCTCGTAGTGAGGGGAGCCCGCGAGCACAACCTCAGAAACGTCAACCTCGAGCTTCCCCGCGACGCGCTGGTGGTGTTCTGCGGGATCTCCGGCTCGGGGAAGTCGTCGCTCGCCTTCGACACGGTCTATGCCGAGGGTCAGCGGCGCTACGTCGAGTCCCTGAGCTCCTACGCCCGCCAGTTCCTCGGGCAGATGGACAAGCCGGACGTCGACTTCATCGAGGGACTGAGCCCGGCCATATCTATCGACCAGAAATCGGCTCCCAAGAACCCGCGCTCGACCGTAGGGACGATCACTGAGATCTACGACTACATGAGGCTGCTGTGGGCGCGGATCGGTCGCCCCCACTGTCACATCTGCGGCCGGCCCATCGCCAGGCAGACTCCGGAGCAGATCGTCGACCAGGTCATCGAGCTGCCCGAGGGCACAAGGTTCCAGGTGCTCGCCCCCATCGTCAAAGGTCGTAAGGGCGAGTTCAGCCAGCC
>JBOGWU010000212.1:0-6608 GCA_050693935.1 Actinomycetota bacterium
GTCGCCGAGCCTGTGCAGGAGCTTGGTCGACCCCTCGATGTCGGTGAAGAGGAAGGTGACCCTTCCGGTGGGAAGAGGAGTCGAGCGAGCCGAGGCGAGCCTCTCGTTCACGCAAACAACTGTAGGGGGCCGGAGCCCCCTACAAAAATGTACTTCAGGTGAGTGCTATGGAACGGCTACGAACTCGTCCAGGAAGTCCCGGGCGACCGGAGTGTCGACCCGATAGGTCACGTCGCTCGCCTTGCACACCGCGTCGCCGGTAACGGTGATGGACACGATGAGATTCGAGTCTTCTCCCCCGAGGAAGTGAGGTCCTCCCGAGTCGCCGAAGCAGGTGCCTCCGTCGCCGGTGGCCTGGTTCATCGACAGCTTGAGCCACGCCGCTCGGAGCGAGGAGTAGGACTGCAGCGCCATCCTCCGCTCGTCGTTGCTCAGGATTCCCTGTGGGCCCTCCTTGCGCGACTCACGGATGGTGCCGTAGCCGACGGTGGTGAAGGTCTCGTTGTTGAGCTGCGGCTTCAGTTCGTCGAGTAGTCCCTCGGTGGGCAGCTCTCCGTAGGTGTCCATTCTCACCGGCCTGTCGAGCACGATCACCGCGATGTCGTGAGAGTCGCTGAAACCGCCGGAGCCGAACTCCGGATGGGTGTGCGCGGTTCCGGTTACGTAGTTCGCATCAGGGGTGGCCTCGTCGTCGAAGGTCACGAACGCAGGTGAGCCCTCATCGGCGATCTGCTCGCCGGCAGCAGTGCAGTGTCCGGCGGTTAGAAAGACGGTGGGGGAGATCAGCGTTCCTGAGCAGATCGAGTTGATCTCGTCGTCGATCTCGACCGCGTAGGCACCCACGTAGGGATGTCTGCCGTCGTCCGGCTCTCAGTACACGATGGCCGACGCGGGGCTCATCATCATGAGCAGCGTCCCCACCAGCGCAAGCGCTATCAACGAGCGTTTGGGCATCTGTGGCTCCCCCTTGAGTCCGGACGCCGGCCCTCCGGCGCCCACAGTGGACGGAAGCCTACAGCCCGCGGATTGAGGCCGAGACCTGCTTGGCTAGTGCGAGTCGAGCTCGATCTCGAGCCGCTTGTTGGCTCGGCCCTTCGATTTGTAGTTGGCAATTCGGATGATTCCGACTTCGTCGGTCGACTTGACGTGGGTGCCGCCGTCGGCCTGCATGTCCAGCCCATCGATGTCGACCACGCGCACCTCGGTGATCTCCTTGGGCAGCAGGTTGATCTTGGTGCGGATGAGCGCGGGGTCGACGTCGGCCGCCGAGCGATCGAGGAAGCGCACAGAGATGGGCCGCGCATTGGCGACCTCTTCGTTGATGGCCTTCTCGATGTCGCCGACGAGCTCGGCCTTCATTCGCTCGAACTCGAAGTCCATGCGGCCGCGTAGCGGTTGCATGCCTCCGCCGGTCACCTTGGCTTCGTAGTCGCGCCAGATGACGCCGCAGAGGATGTGCATCGCGGTGTGGGTGCGCATGAGCGAGTAGCGGCGTTTCCAGTCGAGCTCGCCGGTGACGGTGTCGCCAACGTCCGGAACGTCGCCGTCGAGCTCGTGCCACATGATGCCCGAGTCCTTCTTGATCCCGACGACTTTCGCGTTGCCGAGCGTCCCTATATCGGGTGGCTGGCCCCCGCCGCCGGGATAGAAGGCGGTGCGATCGAGCGCCACCGAGTTGCCTTCGAGCGCGGTGACCTTCGCCTCGAAGCTGCGAACGTACGAGTCGGTGAGATAGATCGTCTCGGTGCTCAGCTGGCCTCGCTCCTCTCTGTCTGGATCCATGCTCGCACCTCAGCGGTAACGGCGCGCCACCAGGATCGTGGCGATCGCTACGCAGATGGCCACGCTGTTCGGGATGATCAGAACGAGGTCGCCGATCGCGATCCCGTAGGCGAGCCACAAGAAGAAGCCGGTGAGTAGCACGCCGAAATAGCTGATCGAAACGTCATCCGACGAGCGCCGGCGAATGATCCGGCGGATCTGCAGAACGGGGGAAATTCCCATGATTACGCCCCAACTGGCGGCGGCGACTCCGAGCGCGGTCACGACCATGGCCACACCTCCTGTTCCTCGAATCGGGTGCGCTCGGCCTCGAGCCGCGTTCGCTGTCGTGAAGCCGACAGGAGGAGCGCCGGCGCGGCTCCGAGCATGCTAGCAGCGGGCCGCCTTTTCTCGGGTCGAGCCAACCCGTCGCTATCCAGGAATTTGTCGCTCAGCGACCGTCAGCTGGATAACGTTTGGCTAGTTGCTCGTGCGGGTTAGGCGTGACTGAATCTGGCGCACCGGATAGTCGATGGTGTCGGCTAGCGAGAAGAACCCGAGCGGCTGCCACGGCCCTCCGCCGATGCGCCACTGCGCCTCCCAGACGACCTCGACAGTGAGGTCGTAGCGGCCGATGGTCTCGTAGACGTGCTCGATGCTCCCGGGATGATTCCTGGTCCAGGGTCGCCCGGAGTGATAGGTGAGGGTGTCGTCCCCGTCGCCCCAGGTCCAGAGGTACTGAGACGGAAAGGCCCGCGCCTGCACGGTGGTCCCGCCGGCCACCGCGGTGACAAGCACGTCTTCGGGAGCGTCGATCCACACGTAAGTCTCGAGTCCGGTGAGCCCAATCTCGGCCGGAGCGAGCTCCAGCTCGGGAGCGACGACTAGCTCGATCACCCGATCGATGATGCGCCCCGGACTGGGCCCGGGACCTCCGCCACGACCACCGGGCCCGTTCCCACCAGGACCGGGGTCCGCCGGTGCCAGGCCGAGCAGACAGCCGGAGCCGGCTATGTTGTCGGCGAAGAGGAGGGTGGTGTTGTCCCCGGGAACCCCACAAACACTGGTGACCTCCACCCCATCGACCATGAGCGGCGGCGGCGCCTGCTGACCGCCCCAACTAGCTGGCTCGGCGTTCGTGCCTCCTGCTAGGTCAGGAGTTTCAGGGGTCGAACCACCGTAATCGGCCTTAGCCGAGGCGTAGATTCCTTGCTCGTTCCCTTGTTCCATGAGGCCAGATATGCCTTCGCCTGCAGGGTCGTTTGCACTTGCTACTCCCGGGAGAAGAGTGATGGCAGCTACGAACGCGAACAGCCAGCTAGCACGCAACATCGTTGTTCCCTAGTACTCGATCTTCTTTGAGCACTCCTTGATGAAGTTGCCAGCGATCGTTCTCAAGCTTAAGGGTCCACTCTGACCTCTGTTCGATTGCCCTCGGGCCCTTCGTGACGTCCTCTCCTTGGTCATTTTGAAAGCAGGTGGAAAGGTGAAACGTAACGTCGAGCACGATCTCGGAAGAGCTGCTCGACTTAACGCTTGAATCAACGATTTCGATTTCGCTGTTGTCCACGATTCCATCTGCTTTGAGTTGTTTGATTTCCTGCTGCGCTCGAAGGTGAATGGGACCGCCGTCGGTAAGGACATTGGGCAAGATGCTTGGATCCTGCTGCTGGATCGCCCGCGTCGAGGCCGTATACAAGGTCTCGAAAGTGCCAACGGCTTGTTCGTCGGTTAGAGAGAAGTCGGGTTCGGGCAAACCGTTTGGGTTTGGATTGGGGCTTGAGTCGCTGAGGTTTTGGTAGGCGACGTAAGCGAAGGGGGCGAACATCACCAGCGCCACTGCCAGGGCGATCAACCGCAAGCGTCGGGGGCGCGAGGGGGGCAGTTGGTCGTCTGGAGTCGTGGTGATCGTCTCCTGCACGAGGCCCGCCCTTCGCCGCCCTTCCCTTGCCCGCTGGCAATGCCTGACAGCCTAATCCGCTCAAATCGGGCAGGGCAACTCTGTACGACTATGCTCCCCGAGGCTGTGACCTGGGGTCACACCTGCCCAGGAAAGCCCGGTCCCACGCCAACGCCGCCCAACACGGAGTGGGGCCAGGGCCCCGGGAAGCATCGTTTGTCACGAAAGCGTCGGCAGGCGACGGAAAGGTGACAAACGTTCGCCCGAGACCCCGGAAATGAGGCAGGGATCGACGCTCGGCCCCGGCATAATGACAAGCATGGATTTCCTCACCCAGCTGAACCCGATCCAGCGGGCCGCGGTCGAGATGCCGGAGGGCCCGGTGCTGGTCGTGGCGGGGGCCGGCTCGGGCAAGACCAGGGTGCTCGTCTACCGGATCGCCTACCTGCTGGCCAACGGGATCAGCCCCTCCTCGATCATCGCCATCACCTTCACCAACAAGGCCGCCGGCGAGATGCAGCGGCGGGTGGCCGACCTCGTTGGGCCCGAGGCGTCGGACATCTGGGTCTCGACCTTCCACAGCGCCTGCGTGCGGATCCTGCGGCGTGAGGCGCCGCGGCTCGGCTACGCGGGGTCGTTCTCGATCTACGACTCGCTGGACTCGCTGCGGCTGATCCGCATGATCCTCAAGGACCTGAACATCGACGAGAAGCGCATGCCGCCGCGCGGTGTCGCCGCCGCAATCTCCAATGCCAAGAACAAGCTGATGGACGCGGGACTGTTCTCGGACTTCGCCGGCAATCCCTACGAGCAACGCATCGCGGTCGTCTACAAGGAGTACGAGAAGCGGCTCGCCGAGCAGAGCGCGTTCGACTTCGACGACCTCATCATGCGAACAGTCGAGGTGTTCGATAAATATCCCGACGCGCTCGAGCGCTATCAGAACCGCTTTCGTCACGTGCTCATCGATGAGTTTCAGGACACGAACCACGCGCAATCTCGTCTAGCGACGCTGCTCGCCGGCCGGTGGCGCAACATCTTCGTCGTGGGTGACGCCGACCAAGGTGTCTATTCGTTTCGAGGAGCCACGATCAAGAACCTTCTCGACTTCGAGCGCGACTGGCCCGAGGCGAAGGTCATCACACTCGAACAGAACTACCGCTCGACGCGCACGATTCTCGATGCGGCGAACGCGGTCATCGAGAACAACGCCATGCGCAAGCCCAAGGCCTTGTGGACCGCGCAGGAGGGCGGCGAGCTCATCGTTCGCTATCACGCGTCGGACGAGCACGACGAGTCGGCTTGGATCGCGCACGAGGTGCGCAAGCTGTCGGATCAAGGCCACCCCCACAGCGACATAGCGGTCTTCTACCGAACCAACGCGCAGAGCCGCGTGCTGGAAGAGGCGTTCAACGCGGCGAGCCTTCCCTACCGAGTGGTCGGGGGCGTCGGCTTCTACGACCGCAAGGAAGTAAAGGACTTGATGGCGTGGCTGCGCGCCGCGATGAATCCTCTCGACGTCATCAGTTGCGAGCGCATCTGCGGCGCGCCCAAGTGCGGCATCGGCCCCGGCTCGATCTCCAAGATCCAAGCCTTCGCCGCGGCCGAGGGGATTCCGTTCGGCGAAGCGTTCGACCGGGCCGAAGAGGTGAGTGGGCTCAGCAAGAGGGCGCGCGGCAGCGCGCTCGCCATCGGGCGGACGCTGCTACAGATACGCGATCTCGACCACTCCGGAGTTCCGCTCGCCGACATCGTCGCCTCGACGTGGGAGATCACCGGCTACATGGCCGAGTTGCAGGCCGACCGCTCCTTCGAGTCGCTGTCGCGACAGGAGAACCTCAAGGAGCTCGCCGGAAGCGCCGCCGACTACGACGAGAACACCGAGCAGGGAAGCCTCACCGACTTCCTCGAGCGCGTCGCGCTGATCAACGACACCGACGAGGAGGAGGGCGAGGCCACCGGCGTCACCTTCATGACGCTGCACAATGCCAAGGGCCTCGAGTTTCCGGTCGTGTTCATCGTCGGGATGGAGGAGTCGGTGTTTCCACACATGCGTTCACTCGCCGATCCCGAGCAGCTCGAGGAGGAGCGCCGGCTCTGCTACGTCGGGATCACGCGCGCCCAAGAACGCCTCTACCTGCTGAACGCTTGGCGGCGGAGGCTGTGGGGGCCGGACGCTCACTACAACACCCCCTCGCGCTTCTTGAAGGAGATCCCCAAGGACCTGCTCGACGAGGTCGCCAAGAAGGACCTCATCACGACTCGGCGCAGCTCGGTCACCAAGCCGCGCGAGGTCGGGGGCCGCGACCTCACCCGCTTCAAGGTCGGCTCCGAGATCGAGCACGACCGCTGGGGGCGGGGCATCATCGTGGATCTGCGCCAGAGCGCGCTAGGCATGGAGGCGACGATCCACTTCACCGACATGGGCTCCGACAAGCGCCTGGACCTGACCCTGGCCCCCATCAAGGTCGTCTGACGCACCACTTTTCGACCATCGTCACGGCAGCCCCCCGGTAGGGGTCTGGAATGACAATGGTCGGTGTGTGGGGAGTCCGGCTCATCCCTATAATCCGAGGTTCGCAGGGGGCGCGGCCATAGGATGTGCGCGATATGAGCCTCAAGAAAATCGTCGGGCTGCTGCTCGTCGGCTTCTTCATCTTTTTCATCATCCAGTCGCCTGGAGAGGCGGCGCGCGTGGTCAGGGCCACGGGCGACAACCTCGGCGACATCCTCGGTTCGATGGCGAACTCGTTCTCGGACTTCCTCTCCCAGCTGTTCTGATGCCGCTGCGTCGGCCGCGGCTCGGGTTCAGGCAGGGCCCCCGCATCAACTACGACAAATATCTGTCGCCCGGCGAGGAGACCATCCTCGAGGTCCGCAGGCACTGGGCCGCGCTGTTGTGGCCGGCGACGCAACTGCTGGCCGCGCTGCTGATCGGCTCGTTTCT
>JBOGWU010000213.1:0-5433 GCA_050693935.1 Actinomycetota bacterium
CGTGAGAGTGGAAAGGCTGCCACGGTTGGCTGCGGTCGGCGTCGAGAGCCCGGTGAGATGCCCGCAACCAACCGTTGGCTATCGGGGTGTTGGGATCGGTCGATCCCTCGAACGTGACCTCGTCGCCGTCGGGATCGAAGAGCCGCACGATGAGGAAGATGTCGGCGTCCGTTGTCGACGACGACACGAACAACGTCGCCGCGATGGGGCCGGTGACCTCCATCTCCTCGTCGAGCACCGGCAGCAAGAACAACAGACCGTCACCGAGGGCCTCGTACTCGATGCTTCTTTCTTGGTCGACGGGCTTGCGGCGCAGCGTCTGGTCGGGGTGGAGGTGTAGACGGGTCCACTCCGTCCGAGCGAGAGGCCACTCGTGCTCACCGCGCAATACGAAGCGTTCCCCCGGGTGGCGGATGTTGAGTTGGACCCGCGGCGTGCGGTCCCAGCCGTTGTCGAGCCCTTTGAGGAAGTGGTCGAAGAAGCGTTTCTGAACGTCCCGCCCGTATGCCGAGTAGAAGTGCGTCCAATGGGTGTCGCCGTGCGCCTCCAACCACTTGTTCTGCGAGGAGGCGTGTACGAAACCGTTGAAGTTCCCGCGCGGGTGGAGACCCTGCCCGCCCCAGTTGGCGGCACTGAGCACAGGGACTTCGACCTTCGAAAGGTCGATCGTACGGTCCCGATGCCACTCGTCGAAGAGCGGGTGCTCCTTGATTGCCCCGAAGTAGTCGATGCGGTTGCGCTCTAACTCCTCCTCGGTGAGCGTGACGGGCCCGGCGACCGACTGTCCGGTGTTGGGGTTGGTGGGCGCGCCTTCACCCTGCCCGTACTGGATCGGATTGATCTGGGTCGGCTGCCAGCGCTTGGTGAACTCGCTGAGGATGCCGCCGTGATAGAACGCGTCGCGGTACTGGTCGTTGAAACCTTCCCAGGCGATGAGCGCCGCCAGGTGAGGTGGCTGTCGAGAGGCGGCGGCCCACCCCATGACCGCGTAATAGGAGATACCGGCTATCCCCACCTTGCCGTTGCTCCAGGATTGAACGCCGGACCACTCGACGGAGTCGAAGACGTCTTCGAACTCCTTGGGGGAGCGCGGGTCCAGACGACCCGGTGACCAACCGGCGCCCCTCGAGTCGACTCGTACGACAACGTAGCCGTGGGGGACCCACCTCTCCGGGTCGGTCACCTCCCAGGCCTGGTAGGCGTTGGTCGAGCCGTCGAGGACGGTCGGGTCCTTCTCGATCAGCTTGTTCCACTGCATCCGATAGATGTCACCGTTGAACGGCAGGCCCTTTGCATAGACGCCATGGCTGAGGATGACGGGATACCGGCCCTCCGCCGTCGGGCGATAGACGTCGCCTCGAAGCACCGCTCCGTCCGGCATCTCGATCGGAACCTGCCAGTCGATGCACATGCCGTCGCGTTCGTCGGTCCACGACCGCAATCCGGGCTCGTCGTTCATCGATCACCTCTCTGTCGTTGAGTCGTGGACGAATAGGAGCGCGATGGCCGGCGGCATCTGGACGACGCCTGATGTCGCCGCCGGCCACGTAACGCTCGCTATGCGGTGGGTCAGCTACTCAGCTCGTCGAACTCGGCTTGGTACCGCTCCGCGACCTCTTCGGGGGAATCATCCGTTCCGGTAACCGTCAGCTCCTCCAAGAGGTTGATCAGAACGTCACCGACCGCCGAGGTGTTGGTGCCCGGCGGAACCTGCGCTTCGAGCGACAGGAAGACCTCTTGGATCTCCTCGGTGAAGTACGGCTGTATTTCCTCCAGCTCCTCGGACTCCTCGTAAAGCGGGATCGACATGGTCGGGGCCGCGTCTCTGAACAGGTAGCGCTCCTCAGCTATCTCCGGTGATGCCAGATACCGCAGGACGAGACCCGCCTCGTCCGGGTGCTCGGTCTCGGCAGCGATGGACATACCGCGCGGCACACCCATCTGCTGACCACCATCCTCTTCGTGAGTAGGCATCGGAACGGTCAGCCACCCGGACTCGTACTCGAATCCATCGATCTCCATGAAGGCGACGCCGCCGTTCAGCCCCTCCATGAGAATGGGCAGGTCTCCGCGAGCGAACGCCCCGAGAGACTCGTCCTGTTGTCCGATCATGAATTCGGGGTCGACGATTCCCTCCTCGTACATCGTTTGCATCCAATCGATCATGGCGACGCCCTGCTCGCTGGTCAGATCGGGAATGTTGCCATCGAAGGGGACGCCGAAGTTGTGAAGCCAGTGGAACATCCGGTCGGCGCTGGTTCCGCCGGTTCCGAAGTAAGCGGGCAGGTCGGGGTGGGTCTCCTGGAGTTGCCTGGCGGCCTCGAGGACGTCGAACCAGGTGTCGAACACGGGCTCTACTCCTGCCTCCTCGAGCAGATCGACGTTGTAGTAGACCGCGTCGTAGAGGTTCTTGATCGGCGCGTGGTAGATCTCGCCGTCGTACGTGCCGTCCTCCCAGACCTTGGGGATGACCGTCTCGTAGACCTCGGGCTCTTCCTCTTCGAACTGCTCGACTTGATCGGTCATCGGCTGGATGAGTTCCGCCTCCATGAAGGCCGGGACGAGGTTCGAATCGATTTCGACGATGTCGGGTAACTGTTCTCCGGCATCACGCATTCGAAGCATGTCCGAGAAGATCTCGTCACCTCTCACGTCCCAGTTGACGATCACGTTGTGCTCTTCCTCGAGCGCCCCAAACTCGTCCTCCGGTGCGCTCTCGCCGTTGAGCCAGAGAGTTACCTCGACGGGGCCACCGTCATCGCCGCCTCCCTCTTCCTCGTCGCCGCCGTTGCACGCAGCCAGCACCAGCATGAGCGCTGCGATGAGCGCGATCGCCCTGGTTCGACGTCGAGCGCCCCGATCGCTCGGGCCGGTGCGTCCTTCCATTCCCTGAAAGTCCATGCCCCCCAACCTTTCTTGTAGCTCTTCTACGGAGAAGTTCATTCGGCTCCTCCTGGGCCAACAGCGGTCAAGCAACGAAGACATCCCCGGCGGCCCGCGGCCAAGACAGGGGTGCACGGAGCCGGCGCGTCCGCCCACTACTTCACCGCGCCACTGGTGATGCCGCCGACGACGTACCGCTCGACGCGCAGGTACACGAAGATGAAGGGCACCAGGGTGAGCATCGCGAAGGCGGCCTGCCCCGGATTGTCCTGGAAGCCGGTCGTATCGGTCATCAACCACAGCTCGTAGGGCAGCGTGCGGTTGCCCGGGCTCTGCGTGAGGGCCAGCACGAGGTTGAACTCGTTCCACGCCTCGCGGAACGCGAGCACACCGATCGTGATCATCGCCGGAACGGCCAGCGGTAGCACGACGTAGCGGATCCGCGAGAACATGTTGGCGCCGTCGACGTTCGCCGCCTCCTCCAGATCGCGCGGGATCTGTTGGAAGAACCCCACAAGGAGCCACACCGCTAGGGGCAGGATGGTGCCCGTGAACACGACGATCAGAGTCATCTTCTTGTCGATGGCGCCCAGGGCCACCGCCAGTCGGTACAGCGGGACCATCAGACCCAAGCCCGGGATGAGCCTCGGGAGCAGGGTGAACAAGAGGAGTAGATGCCTGCCGCGAAACCGGAAGCGGGCGAACGCGTACGCCGCGGGGATGGCCACGAGCAGGGTAAGTGCGGCGGTCCCCAGGCCGACGACGACGCTGTTGACGAACGCCCCCCTGAACCCCTGGCGGTCGAATACCGACTGATAAGCCTCGAGCGTGGGGTTCGATGGGATGAGCTGCGGGTTTGCGAAGACGTCCGCGCGCGTCTTGAACGAGACCGAGAGCGTCATCAGAATCGGAAGGACCGTCCACACCAGCAGCGCGATCAACGGGATCGAGATCAGCACCGTGCGTATCCATCCGCTTCCCAGGCCCGGCAACCTGCGCGATGGAACGGTTTGAGTGCTCATCAGTTCCCCAAGTCGTAGCGACGAGATACCCGCACGTACAGCAACGTCAGGAGAGCGTTGAAGGCGAGGATGATCATGGCGATCGCCAGCGCCTCGTGGGTGCGAAGATCGCGAAAGGCAGTGTCGTACAGCACGATCGGCAGGGTCCTGGTGGCATCCACCGGGCCGCCGCCCGTGAGCGCAAGAACGACCCCCAGCGAGGTAAGCGTCGAATAGCTGAACCACACCGTGGTCAGGGCCAGCTGGGGCGTGATGAGCGGAATCGATACGTACCACGCGCGATTCCACCCGGAGGCTCCGTCCACTTCGGCCGCGTCGAGCAGAGACGGATCGATCGTCTGCAGGCCGCCCAGCAACAACAGGACCGCAAGAGGAAGGTCCGACCAGACCTGAGCGATGATCGTCGCCACCATCGCGAGAACCGGGTTAGAGAACCACGATGGCCCCTCGATACCGAAGAACTCCAGCGTCCTGTTTACCTGGCCGAACTCCTTGTTGAACAGGAGTCGAAACATGACCGCAGTGGCGACCCCGGAGACGAGATACGGGACGATGGTGACTCCTCGCAGAAAGCGCAGGGCCCCGGCGGCCTTGTTCAGGGCGAACGCAAAGACCAGGGACAGCGAGATGCCCACGACGAGGCAACCGCTAACGAAGATGAGGCTGCGAGCGATCGACCATAGGAAATCGGGATCCTGGAACAGTGCCAAGTAGTGCTGGATCCCGACGAACTCTTGTCTGCCGCCGAGGAACTCGGTATCGAAGAGGCTGCCCCAGATGGCGTAAAGAACGGGGAACGCCAGCAGCGCGCTCACCATGACAATGGAGGGACCGGAAAGCAGGTACGGCGTCACCCAATGGTGGCCAATGAGGCTGGAGCGGTCGTCTGCACCGGCGGGCGGCTTGGAACGTCGAAAGCGCCGCGCGATCGGACTTTCTTGGCTCCCGTCCTTAGATCTCGTCACGACCTAATGACCACTTCTTCCTCTGAGACCCGGCTCTCGCGGTGTATATAACAGTTAATATTTTATATCAGAACGGGTCTCCAAAAGTGGGCCGCTGAGGCGATCGTCGCTTAGTTCTTCCAGCCGGCTTCCTGCAACCTGGGGAAGACTTCGCTCGAGCTCGAGATCCACCCGAACGCCCGCTCGATGCACTCGAGAGCGGCCTCGTGGAGATCCGGGCCGTCGACCGTGTCGACGCAGTCCGAGATCACGACGCAGCCGAAGTCCTTGGTGGAGGCGATGATCGTCGTCGCGAGCACGCAGCTGTTGGTGTTCACTCCGGTGATCAAAAGCGTGTTCACCCCGAGGTTGCGCAAAGTGAACTCGAGGTCGGTGGCGTTGAAGCAGTCGTATCGCCGCTTGCCCCCGACGACGATGTCCCCCTCGCAAAGGATTCCCGGCATTAGCTCCGTGCCCGGCGACCCGGACAGATTGTGAGACATCATGTTGCCCCGGGTGACGTTGGTCCCTGAGATCGCGTGCCAGAAGGGGTTCGATGCGATCTCGTCGGGGGTCCTGTACTC
>JBOGWU010000214.1:0-6195 GCA_050693935.1 Actinomycetota bacterium
CCTCCTGAGGCGACCGACACGGTTGCGCTCAGGCTCGTCTCGAAATCACTCTCCGTCGTGGATTCCAAGAGAGGGGGGGTCAAAATTCGACCGTCGTTTAGGGGTCAGTTTTGCAGCGTCGCCGACATCCTGGCATCGCTTTTCGTGATTTTGCGTCGCGCGCGTGTCGAAATCGTGTCGCGATCAAGTGTGCTCTTGAAGGGGCTCGCACGATCTCGAGGCCGCCGGGGACCTGGACGAGAAGGCCCATGTCAGTGCGGGTGGTGCGTAGGTGCGAATCCCGGGGGGGAGTCGAACGAAAGGGGCGCTCTGTGCCAGCAGTCAGGTCATTTCCCAGAGCTATCGTATCTAGCGCCGTTAGTGCGAGTGAGCACGGAGCGGTGTGCCAGCGAGATGGCTGCCGACCACCTTCCCGGAACCTCGGACATTTAGTGATGTCCTCATGCGTGCATCGGAACGCTGCTCCAGAAAGAGATGAAATGAGCAACGCAAACTGTGGGGCGGGGAGGACTCGAACCTCCGACCGACGGATTATGAGTCTTGCGGCGCCCGTGTTGCCCCGTCGGGTCTGGTGCCGTCGTGTGCGCCCCTGTCCAGGCCAGGAGCCTCTCCGAGGGCCGTTCGTGTTGTCCTGTGCTGTCCTGTGCCCGTTCCGTTCGGTTGCACGGCGGGTAGCACGAGGGGCTCACCTGAGAGCCGGCCGGGCCGAAGCTGAATTTGCTCCCGTCACATAGCAGCCGCTCCGGCTCGAGGTCCGCCGCGTACCCGTACATGCCGAATGGCGACGAACTCGTTCAGCCAGAACCGGGGGAGGAAGAGCGGCTGTGTGGCCTCATTGGGCTCGCGGACCCGGGTTTCCCCGCAACCGGCTCATCCCCGAGCCGTGTCCATCAGGACCTGCGTCAGGCGGACCACCTGGTTGTAGTAGGTATCGTATTGGTCCGTCGCCGCCGTGTTGGCCTGCACCGAGATGACAACACCTTCCTCCGGCAGCGCCACGAGGCGGATCAAGGAGCAGCAGGTCGCGACGGAGTTCTCTCCCTCGTGGCCGACGGCGAGGGTGCCGTGGGAAAGGGAGAGGTCCCAGGCCCCGAGCCCGTACCTCATGTCGCAGCACGGGTCTTGATAGAAGTCGGTCATCTCCCTGAGGGAGGCGTCGGAAAGCACGGAGCCCCCGTACAGCTCGTAACCCCACCGGGCCAACGACCCCGGCGTCGACTCCACCCCGTACCCGTCGGCGGCCAGGGCGTCCTCGACCGTGTAGACGAGCCCATCGAGGGCGGGGTTGCTGAGGACGTCTGAGCGCAGGACCTCGGCCAGAGGCCGGCCGGTGGCGTGCTCGATGATCGTTCCGAGCAGGACGTAGTTCGTGCTCGCGTAGTCAGTCTTGGACCCCGGCCGAACCTTGGGTTCGGGCAGCTTCCTGAACACCTTGACGGCGGTGGGGGCCTGCTCGGCCGGGAAGTAGCTGCCCTCCGGCGTGAACTCGTTCAGGCCGGGGATGCCGCTGCGCATCGCCAGCACCTGCCGGATCGTGGCTCCGTTCGCGTCGAAGAACCGCAGTTCGGGCGGGAGATGGTCGGAAGCCTGATCATCCAGGCCCAGCAACCCGTCCTCGACCAGGCGAAGGACCTGGGCGGCGACGACGGTCTTGCCCGCGTCGTGTGTGGGGCTGCGTGAGTCCTGGGTCAGGGGGATGCCGTCCAAAGACCCGGCGGCCCCGGCCCAGCTCCCGCGGTCGGCGACGATCACCGCGGCGGTGACCCCGGTGAACGTGCCCACCTCGACCGTCGTATCGAGCGTTGCCTGGAGCGCTTCCGCTGTCGACCCTGGGAGGGATCCATCGGGGAAGGGGGGGAACTCCCCAAGCGCGTAGGTACGCGGGGTGTCAGATCCCGTGTCCGCACTGCCCTCGCGGGGTGGACTCGCCGGGGTCGACGAGGGGCTGCAGGCCGCAGCCACGAACGCGAGGATCGATACGATTCGGATCACGCCGTGAGTCGTGGCCGAAGTTCGGAGCCGCCGGTCCGCCTTCCCGGCTTCGTCCATCTCCCCCCTTCGAGCTGGGTAGGTGCGCTTGTTCGTCATCTCGAACACCTTCTTCGTCAGACTTCGACGAGCAACGTGTGGTCGTCGACCCATACCGCCGCACGGCCCTCGGCAACCCTCGCGGTCTCTCCCGTCACGACGTCGATGACGCGGATGCCGCCGCCGTCTTCCGACAAAACGATGCGGGTGCCGTCGGGGGACCAGGCTCCCGAAGCGCTCGCGTACCCGAACCTGATGACCCGCTTGTCAGTACCATCGGCGTTGGCAAGGAACCGGCAGGGACCGCAGTATCGGATCCTCCCCGACTCGAAGGTCCCGCCGGCTAGGAAGGTCACGAGTGAACCGTCGGGCGACATCGACACGCTACCGATGCCGCCCAGGCCCTCGTCCGGGCCGATCAGGAGAGTGCTCCTCCCTCCGGCCACCGGCACAGTCCACATCTCCGTGGCATTGCAGCACTCGTTGTTGCCACCCAGGGAGATCATGGAAGAGCCGTCCGGCGTGAACTGGGGTTCCATGCAGGAAAGGCACAAGGGGTTCTCGGGAGTGATCTGCCTGGACTCCCCCGTGGCGATGTCCAGCACGAAGACGTTGGCATCGCTCCCGATCCCGTCTTCGTAGGCGATCGTCGTCCCGTCCGGCGACCAGGCTGGCGAAGTGGCCTGCCTCGGATCGTGCGTCACCTGACGGACGTCGGTGCCGTCGATGGCGGCAATAAAGATCTGGGGGGTGCCATCCTCGCCCTCTCCGACAAACGCGAGCGACGATCCATCGGGCGAGACCGCAAAACGAATGGGAGGATCGTTCCTGGGGTTACCCCAAGACCTATCGACTCCCCTGCCCGTCGCAAGGGATCCGACGATGGCGTCGGGCAACGGCGTCATCTCGCGAGTGTCGAGGTTGATCACATAGGGAACGCTCGGTGCCGGGCTGTCCGGGATCAGGTTCTCGATGCTTGGATCGATGAGGCTTGCTACCTCTGATTCGGCGACGTCCCGGCGGCTCGCCGGGGGCTGGGGCGCGGCCTCGTCGAAGGTGACCGCGCGCATCCCCTGAAGGCCTCCGACGGCGATCGCTACGGTCAACAGGAACGTGACCCCGATCGTCCTTGCACGCCGCAGCGTGACCTTGCGCCGCATCGACTCCGGCATCACGGTCGGAAGTTCGGCGTGCTCGGCGGTCGCGCGGAGTATCTCTCTGAGTTCGGTGTCTCCGATCACGGTCGCGTTCCTCCCAGTTGTTCTCGCAACGCCTTCCTGCCACGTGCGACCAGGGATCTCGCCGCTTGCTCGGAAACGCCCATCAGGTCAGCGACCTGGCATTCGGATAGGTCCTCGTAGTAGTGAAGAACGAGCGCGGCGCGCTGCCGTTCGGGAACCTTCAGCAGCGCCTGCGTAACCATTTCTCGTTGCTCGACGTTAGGGGGGGCCACACTAGGTGCTGGACGCGCTCGGAGTCGTTCTATGTAGAGCCTTTCCAAGCCTCGGCGTCTGAAGTGCTTGCGCGTGAGATTCACGATCGTAGCTCTGACGTAGTTGGGGAAGGAGTTCGGCTTGCGCATGTCGTCGAAACGCCCGAACGCACGAAGGAAGGCCTCTTGTGCGATGTCCTGTGCGATCTCTTGGTCGCCGACCAGCAGGTAGGCAAGTCGTACCGCACCTTGCGCGTGCGCGGCATATAGCTCCTCGACACGAAGCTTCCTTTCTTCGCTTATCCGCTCTACCGTTTCCAGCTCGGGGTCTCCTTCGATGTCTCCACCCATTTCTCTCTAAGACCGTTTGCCCGTCGTTCACGTGTCGCGAGCTTCCTGATGAAATTTCCGCGCTCCATCTGATCGAAGTCGAGTCAAGACCCGGAATGGTCCTTTATGTCGTGGTTGGGACCGGATTAGTTGTGGCGCCCTTTCTGAGTTCTACGCGACCCCGGCGTCGGAGGTTCGGTTCGGTGCCCCCGGACGGACACGATGGATGATGGGGTTGTGAAGGCCCGCAATGTCGTTCGGCTTGCCTGGTCACTTTGGTTGCTGTCCGTCCTACTCCTAGCCGCGGGCCTGCCGTTGGGGGAGCTGGCTGGCGTCGGGCTTCGAGGCTTGGTCGAGTCCGCGACCTACGCGACCGTCGGTGCGATCGTGGCGTCCCGCCACCCAAAGAACCCGATCGGCTGGCTCTTCTGCGCCCTCGGCGGCGTCGTCGCTTTTGAGTTCTTCGGGACCGAGTACAGCGCTGAGGAGCAGTTCATCGCACCGGGGTCACTCGCTGGCGCCGGATGGATGGCGTGGGCAGCGGGCGCGAGCACGGAGCTCTCGATTCCACTGGTCGTCTCTGTGCTGCTGCTGTTCCCGCACGGCCTGCTGTCGCCCGGTTGGCGGGTGGCAGTCTGGCTTGCCGCGGCGGCAGGCACCGTGAGCGTGGGGACCACGGTTCTGCTGGCAGTCGGGATGTCGGGGAGCTTTCCCTCGGACGAAGCAGGGGTGCCTTCCGACATCTCCAATCTCGCCCAGGTGTTAGAGGTCTCGGAGGGGCTCCTCGGAGTCTCTGTGGTCGCATCCGCTTTCTCCGTGGTTCTTCGCCACCGCCGTGCGGTGGGCGACGAGCGCCAGCAGCTCAAGTGGTTCACCTACGCAGTGGGACTGGTCGTCGGAGCAGCCATTGTCAGCGTGGTCGTTACCGGCGGCGACGCCAGCTTCGGCTTGTGGCTGACCCCGGCGATACCGATTGCCGCCGGCATCGCAATTCTCAAGTACCGCCTCTACGACATCGATGTCATCATTAACCGGACGCTGGTCTACGGTGCCCTCACCGCACTCCTCGGCATCACCTACCTCCTGATCGTCGCGGTCGTCAGCTTATTGGTCGGCGAATCGAACCTCACCGTTGCGGGCGCGACCCTGGCGGTAGCGGCGCTGGCCCGGCCGGCCCGCGCCCATATCCAGGGCTTCATTGACAAACGGTTTTACCGACGGAAGTACGATGCGGAGAGGATTCTCGAGGCGTTCTCGGCGAGACTCAGGCATGAGGTGGATTTGGACGCCATGAGCGCTGATCTAAGCTCTGTTGCTCACGAGACGATGCAACCCACCCACATCTCGCTGTGGCTCAGGCACTAGGTGGTCTTGGTGTTTGGGCACAAGAATTTGATCCCGCTTCTCACGCCCTTCCAAACATGGTCCACTGTCTCGTGACCCGGCTGGTTCGACCGACAGCAGACATAGCGTTTTGCAGCAGTGTGGTGGATCTCCTCGTCCAGACTGTAGATGTAACGAACATGCTGGTGACTGCGCTTCTTCCGCCCGACATATTCTTAAGGGCACGAGGCGGTGATGAACGATGAATGAAAAGCCTCCGATATTGGAGGTAAGGCAGACGGCGTTGAATCTCTCGTCAATACGTGATCAGCGTCTGCGAATCTACGATGACCGTGTCGAGTTCGTCCACCCTAAAGTCATTAGCCACGCTCGAACGATTACGATTCCGCTTGCGGATATCGACTACGTGTCGGTGAAACGCTACGCACTGGTGTGGGCTGATCTCGTGATCGTCCCAAAGAGTGGCACCGCCATCAGATTGAGACCCTTGGCCCCCGCCGATGCGGAGCACGCCGAAAGCTTGATCAAGCGCCAACTGGAGAAACTGCAGTCCTGAGGGCCAAGAACGAGCCCGCAGCTCCCGCGCCATAGGAGAAGACCAGTAACGGCTCGTTCAAGTTTTTCTGCACTTGTTGCAGAGACTGCTTGACGAAACCGGCCCGCGGCCCTGTGTCAAAGCTGCGGCGGCGGGGTGCTTGGATGGGGGTGGCACACGTGTTTTCCTACTCGCCGTCCATCGTGGCCTGCTGCCCGTAATGACGGTGGTGACGTCGATGTATCCGTTGGTAACCGTCGGTCTAGCGCGGCGACTGCTTGGTGAACGACCCTCGTAGCCGGTCAACGAATGGCAATCATCGCGAAGTGCCAGGTCAGGAGGGTGGGTCGCCAGGGAATCGAACCCTGAACCTACGGATTAAGAGTCTGAACTGGGACCTATCGCTGACCTGCGCTTTTGGCCGAATAGCGTCTTTGACCTGCGGTTTGTTGTTCCGGGTGATTCCGGCCGTTCACGGTCGTTTCTGGTTGGCTCGCGGGTTTTTTGTGGGGTCGATGTGGAAGGT
>JBOGWU010000215.1:0-7674 GCA_050693935.1 Actinomycetota bacterium
TCGGTCGACCCCGCCGACGACCGGGACCCGATCGGCGCCGACGACCGAGATGTACACCAAGTGCTGTGCACCGGCGCGCGACGCCGCCCGCACCAGATTGCGGGCCTTGCCCTCATCGCCCTTGGCGCTGCCCGCTAGGTGCACGATGGTCTCGACGCCGTCCAGCGCTGCCTCGACCCCCTTGCCGGTGGCCAGATCGCCGGTCACGTACTCGACGCCGTCGGAGGACTCGTGGATGGTCCGGCTGAGCACTCGCGTCTCGCGCCCGGCATCCTGCAGGAGGGGCACGACGAGGCGCCCGAGCGTTCCGGTGCCGCCGGTGATCAGAAGGGCTGAGGTCATGGTCGTCTCCAATTCGTTCGTCCCGGGGCGTCGAGCTTCCGTCACACCGGGTGGGTTTCGGGGGTCTACTTCAATGACACCTAGCGATTGAGGAATGTGACGTGACGGACGAGAGCACATGGCCCACCGAGCGCTTCGAGGAGCACCGGCCCCGCTTGCGAGGCGTGGCCTACCGGATGCTCGGCTCGCTCAGCGAGGCCGACGACGCCGTCCAGGAGGCCTGGCTGCGCTTGAGCCGCTCCGACACCAGCGGCGTGGACAACCTCGGCGGGTGGCTGACCACGGTGGTGGCGCGGGTGTGCCTGAACATGCTGCGCACGCGCAAGTCACGGCGTGAGGAACCCCTCGACGTGCGGCTGCCCGACCCGATCATCAGCCCCGGCGACGGGGGCGACCCCGAGCAGGAGGCGTTGCTGGCCGACTCGGTCGGGCTGGCGTTGCTGGTGGTGCTCGACACGCTAACGCCGAGCGAGCGGCTCGCCTTCGTGCTGCACGACGTGTTCGCCGTACCGTTCGACGAGATTGCTCCGATGATCGAGCGTTCCCCCGCCGCTGCCCGACAGCTCGCGAGCCGCGCTCGCCGCCGGGTGCGGGGAGCGGCGCCGGCTCCCGATCCTGATCTCACTCGCCAGCGCGAGGTCGTGGACGCGTACTTCGCCGCCGTCCGGGACGGCGACTTCGACGCGCTCGTCGCGGTGCTTGACCCCGAGGTCGTGCTGCGGTCCGACGGCGGCACCGCGCGCGCCAGCCGGACCGTCGTGGTCCGCGGCGCGCGGGAGGTTGCCGCCCAAGCGGTCAAGGCCAGGCGGCTCGCCCCGTTCGTAAGACCAGCACTGATCAACGGAACCGCGGGAGTCGTCGCTACGGCCCGCGGGCGGGCGTTCGCGGTCATGGCCTTCACCGTGGCGCGGGGGAGGATCGTCGCCATCGAGGTGCTCTCCGACCCCGAGCGCCTGGCCCACCTCGACCTTGCAGCCTTCGACGACTCACCCTAGGAGATCCGACACCCCGCCTGAGCGGGGCTGTAGGTCGAACTAAAAGAGGAAGCGCGTGGCGTTCTCCGGCAGGTTGGTCCAGGCGAGCACGCGTCGCGCCCTCAACTCCAGGATGCCGCGGCTCGCATAGATATCGGGTTTGATGTTGAGGCCGTAGTGGCTGTACTTGCGATTGTTCGCATCGGCAAGCCGCTCAGCGGTATCACCCTCGAGCCTGACGTGCTTGGCTGCTCCTTCGACGATGATCGCCGTGAGGCCCTCTCCGATGTGCATAACTGCTTCGGGGTTGTTCTCGAGGTTGCGATTGTGGACCGTCTCGGGGCTCCCGCCGTAGTACCACGACTCATCCAGCCATACGCCGTCGCGCGGGACGACGTGAGGCCGGCCGTCGGGGCGAGTGGTTGCGACCCAGTACTGCTGAGCTTCCTCGAGCTCCTTACGAACGGCCGCCCATGTAAGGAGCGTCTTCGGGTTCCCGTAAGCCTCGGGGATATCGAGCTGCTCGACGATCGGTTCCATTGGCACGCTCCGGACTGGTTCAAGGGAACAAGCCGAATTCTGCCACCCTGAGCTCGGTCGGGCCATGACTCGGACTGCGGAGATCACCTCTTTGGCGAGTCGTTCGATCTGCTCCTCGGTGCCGGGCCCGCTGGGTATGCGCCGGTGCGCGTGGACGAGAAGTCCAACTTGGGGATGAAGTAGTGCGCGAGGGGTCCGATGGTGACCGCAAACAGGATGGTTCCGATGCCGACCGTCCCGCCGAGGACCCAACCAAGCCCGAGCACGGACACCTCTATCACGGTGCGCGCCCAACGGATCGAGTAACCCCTCAGCGCCAGTCCGGTCATCAGGCCATCGCGCGGTCCTGGCCCGAGGCCCGCGCCGATGTACAGGCCGGTGGCCACACCGTTCGCCACTATTCCGGCCACAAGGAGGATCGCTCGGAGAGCGAGTGAGCGAGGAGTCGAAAGCACCACCAGGGTGGCGTCGACCGCTAGTCCAACCACTATGGCATTGGCCACCGTGCCGAACCCGGGACGTTGCCGCAAGGGAATCCACAACAACAGGACCGCGACGGAGACGGCGATGATGACCCAGCCGATCTGCAGGACGGTCCGTTCCGCGATGCCCTGGTGAAGGACGTCCCAGGGGCCCAGGCCGAGCTCCGCCCTCACCATCAGCGCCAGGCTCGCGCCGAAGACGATTAGTCCAACGAAGAGCTGCACCAATCGGAGGATCAGATTCGCTATTCCCCTATCGGGCATTGCTCCGATCCTCTGCGCGGTGTCATTGAACTACCTTCGCTCTGCTGCGTAACCTGCGGGCCCCGCACTAGCTGGTCAAGGTGCGTCGCAGAAAAAAGGCCCCGGCCGCAAGCAACACGACGGCGAACACGGCCAGAGCCACCAGCTGAAGCAGGATCTCGCCCAGCCCCGCGCCGTGCCTGATCAGTTGATCGAAGGCATCGTTGGCCCAGGAGTGGGGCGTGGCGCGCGAGATGGCTCGCATCGTGTCGGGGAAGACCTCGAGTGGAACCATCGAGCCTCCGAGCGCCGCAAGCGCCAGACCGAATGGAACCAGTGCGCCCGCCTGTTGCTCGTTCTGCAGGACCGCTCCCGCCAGCATCGCAGCCCCTGTACTTACGAGAGTGAACAGAGTCACCACCGCGCCGGCGCCGAGGGGGTCCCCCCAACCGACACCAAACAGAAGAGCCGCGGCGAACACTATGAACAAGCTCTGTAGTAGGGCAACGAGAAATCGGCCCAGGGCTTCGCCGAGAAGGATCGTGGTCGAGGAGACCGGAGTTCCCAGCATGCGCCGCAGCAATCCCTGTCGCCGCGTCTGCACGAGCGCCACGGATCCGGCGAGCGAGTTCACGAAGGTAAACAGGAGCAGCTGAGTGGAGGCGCCGGTGTCGAAGCGGCCCACACCTGCGAACTCGTCTTCGGTGCCCGCCAAGGTAAAGGTGACATCGGTCCCCGGAAATGTGTCCGCGACCTCCGACGCGGTTGAGTACGTGCTCTCGAAGTCCCCGCCACTCTCGTCCGCCGTGATGAGCGCAGCGCGCACCTGCCCCGACTGCTGCCCGACCGCCGAGTCCACCGCAGAGCGAATCGCAGCCGAGAAGTCTCCCGGCTTGGCGACGAAGGAGACGTCGACGTGCTCCCCGCCTTGTATGGAGGTGTCGTATCCCGCGGGAATGATCACGCCCGCCTCGAGAATGCCCCTCTCGATGTCGCTCAACATCGCGTCGACATCGTCCTGCGTTACCACCTCCGCCGACGGATCATCCCTCATCGCGCCTACGAGCTCGTCGGCAAGAGCGCCGTCCTCGAGTTGGACAACCCCCAGCTTCGGCACGAAAGAGCCGCCGAAGGACGCACCAAGCAAGAGGATCAGGACGATGGGAAAAATGAAGAGGAAGAACAGATTCGTGCGGTCGCGGGTCAGCCTCCGCAGCTCTGTAAATCCGATCACGAGGGCCTTCACGTGGACACCACGAGTCGCCGCGCCCTCACAAGCGCGATGGCGCCCGTAACGGCGCCGAAGGCGACGAGCGCAAGCACCGGAATGATGAGATCCGCCACCGTCCCCGCCCCGCCGGAGAGATCCCCGAGGCCGCGCATTATCCACGCGTGCGGAGTGAGGAAACTCAGCGTCGCAATGGCCGGGGGCGCTTGCGAAAGGGGAAAGAACGTGCCTCCCAGAAGCCCAAGGGTGACAGCGATAATCGACCCGTACGCTCCGGCTTGCTCGTCGGTCTTGGCCAGGGTGGTCACCAAAGACTGCACGCCCAGTGCGGCGAACACCGCCGCAAGCACCATCACCGTGACGCCCAACGGTTCGCCCCATTCGGCTCCCAGCAGCAACCCGCTGGCGACGACGAGCACGACCAGGCTGGTTACACCCAGGACGTAGGTGAACAGAGCCTTTCCGACGACCACCGATTCACGAGACATCGGCGCCGCCAGCAGACGAGTCAGAGTTCCGTCGCCCCGCTCGCGCAGCAGGCTTTGCGCTCCAAACTGCGTGGTGAAGAAGAGGAAGAAAACCGCCATGCCGGCGGCGAAAAAGGTCTTGTCGTCGAACTCGCGATCTCCCGCTTCGCGGTCGGCGACCGAGATCGACGAATCCACTTCCTGCGCGACCCGGCGCACCCGAGCGAGCGTCTGCTCGTCCGGCGGCGAGCCGGAGTTCGCCGCGAAGGTCGCCACCGATAGCCCGATGGCATCGAGCTCCGCAGCGAAACCTTCGGCGATCGAACGGGCGATGGGTGCACCTATATCGGAAGTCGGGTCGGCGATCACCTCGATGTCGGCGGGCTCCCCGCTCGTCACCGCATCTGAGAAACCGGCAGGCAAGACGAAGGACGCGGCGACGCTCTCGTCCTCGGCGCGGCTGAGGGCGTCCTCCCGCGAATCGAGCTCCTCGACGGTTGCGAAGTCCTCGACGATGCCGCCGATGACCTGGTCCGCGAACGCCCGGGCAACCGGTCCTTGGTCCTGGTTCACAACTCCATAGGTGATGCCGAGGTCCTCCTCCGGCAGCACCGCGCTGAGGATGAACGCCAGCACCAGGGGCGCGACTATCGAAACGGCGATCGCGGACCGGTCCCTGACGCTACGCAGCAGGTCCTTGCGAGCCAGAAGCCAGGCGTTCCTCAATGGTCTCGAAGCGCCTTGCCGGTCAATTTGAGGAAGACCGCCTCGAGGTCGGGCTCGGTCACGTCGACTCGCGTTACGGATGCGCCGGCGCGGTTGGCGGTCTCGAGGATCCGGGGAAGCAGCTGACTCGCGGAGTCGACGATCAGATCGAGTCCTTCTCCTCCGTGACTCGCCTCGTCCACTTGGTCCAACTCGGCCAGAGCGCTCGCCGCACCTACAAGGTCGCCGGACGCGTCCAGCCGAACGCGGTCGCGCTCGCCGAGCACCGCAACCAGCTCGCGTCGCGTTCCCTCCGCCCTTATCTGGCCTTCGTCGATGATCCCGACTCGATCACAGAGGCGCTCGGCTTCCTCCATGTAGTGGGTCGTGTAGAGAACCGCCATCCCCTCGCTCGAAAGTTCTTCGACGTTCGTGAGGATCGCGTTGCGGCTCTGCGGATCCACACCGACGGTTGGTTCGTCCAGCACCAGCAGCTTGGGGCGGTGAAGAAGGCCCATTCCGATGTTCAGCCTTCTCTTCATTCCTCCTGAGTAGCTGTCGGTGCGATCGTCGGCGCGGTCCGTGAGACCGGTGATCGCAAGCGTCTCGTCTATCCGGGTGGCGAGGTCCTTTCCGGACATCCCGTAGAGCTTGCCGAAGAATCGGAGGTTCTCGCGCGCCGACATGTCGGGATAGATCGCCAGGTCCTGCGGCACGAGGCCGATGGCATTCTTCGCCTCAACCGAAGTCGTCGTTACGATCCGCCCGGCGATCTCGACTTCGCCGGCATCGCGTCCGAGAAGACCGCAGATCATGGAGATTGACGTGGTTTTGCCGGCGCCGTTCGGGCCCAAGAGACCGTACGTCTCCCCCGCCCCGATCTCAAAGCCGACGTCTTGAACCGCGACGTGCGAGTCGTACGACTTCCTCAATCCGCTACAGCGGAGCACGAGCTCTCCGGCTTCCACAGATCTCCCTTCGACTCGCTGCATTATGTCAGCGCGCGACAGCGGGGGCCAGAGACTCGGACGGCGCGCCTTCGGTGTGCTTAGTATCTTCGCCAGACCCAGGAGAGTGCGCTCATGGAAATCAACAGGGACGCTCCCGCAACCGCCAATGGAGAGATTCGGATCGCGGCCGACATCGCGACCGTCTGGGCAGTGATCTCGGATCTCGAGTCCTGGCCCACCTGGAACGAGGACATCAAGGCGGTGCAACTAAGGGGCTCTTTGGGAGTGGGTTCGGTATTCGAATGGAAGTCGGGTGCGGCCACGCTCACGTCGACTCTTGGCGCGGTCGATCCCCCGAACGAGATTGGGTGGACGGGCAAGTCGATGGGCATCAGGGCGGTGCACGTCTTCCGATTCGAGTCTCGAGACGGCGGGACGCTGGCACAGTCCGAGGAATCCTGGGAGGGTCCGATCGCGAGCCTGCTCAGGGGTTATGGGCGGAGAACCCTCGCGCGCGCCATTCAGAGTTTTCTCGAGGCCCTCAAACGGGAAGCCGAACGCCGGAGCGGCAAGTAATCGGCCCCGGGCCGTGATTCTCTTGCAACTGTGAGTACCTCCGATTTGCAAGAGCCCACGCGGCCCGAAGACGTGAAACCTCGTAAACCATCGCCGGTCGCCAAACGGATCATCGAGGTGGCGGTCTCGGTCGTTGTCGTTGGCGTCATCTTCTTCGTGATCCTCCCGCGCGTCGTCGATTTCGATGAGGTTCGAAGCGTGCTCGCCGACCTGACGTGGCTCGAGGGGGTGACCCTCGGACTCGCCGCGGCCTGGAACCTCGTCACCTACTGGCTCCTAATGATGGCGACCCTTCCGCGCCTGTCGTTCGGCCAAGCGATGGTCGTCACCGAGACCTCAACCGCGATCTCCAACGTGTTGCCTGGAGGGCCCGCGTTCGGAATGGGCCTTACCTACTCGATGTACTCGTCGTGGGGCTTCGATCGCAACTCCGTTGCCCTTGCGATCGGTGTCTCCGGCTTCGCCGATCTCTTCGTGAAGCTCGCAATGCCCGCGGTCGCTCTGATCTTCATCGTCTTGTACGAGGACACTTCACCCGGGCTCATCACTGCCTCGCTGATCGGATCGCTCGCGCTCGCCGGCTTCATCGTCGTTGGATGGATGACCCTCAGAAGCGATCACTCCGCCCGTCGCGTAGGCGAGGCTCTCGCGCGATTAGCCCGGCCGATTCTGAAGCGGCGCGGCCGCTCGGCGATGAATTGGGGAGCCACGTTCGCGGCTTTTCGCAAGCGGACGATCACGATGATCACCCAGCGTGGGTGGATCTTGCTCGGGGCGTCTGTGATGAGCCACGTGTCGCTTTTCATCGTCTTGTTGCTCGCCCTGCGTCACGTCGGCGTTTCTGAAGAGCAGATCGGGTGGGCCGAGGCGCTCGGCGCGTTCGCCTTCGTTCGTTTTCTGACCGCACTTCCGCTCACACCGGGAGGCTTGGGGGTCATAGAACTCGGCCTGTCGGCCGCGCTCGTCTATGCAGGCGGACCCCGGGCCGAGGTCGTGGCGGCGGTGCTCGTGTTCAGGGCCCTGACATATCTCGTGCAGATCCCCTTCGGTGCGATCACCTACCTCTACTGGCGGCACAGCGACCGTTGGCGGCCCGGATTGGGTGGAGGCGGCGCGGGAATGTCTAATCCCTAGAGACCCATCAGGGATCCATCGAAGTCCTGGAGG
>JBOGWU010000216.1:0-2293 GCA_050693935.1 Actinomycetota bacterium
TCAACGACCAGGCGACGCCCAAGCCGGTACTCGACGCCGAGATTCCTGTGGTCGGAGCAATGGAGCCCGAGGCGGGTTGGCAGGTGTGGCAGGGCCGGCCGCACGATTGGCCGGTGACCATCCTGCCCGCACTGGAGGCCGTCTACGCCGCCAAGCAACAGGGTCTCGCCGCTTCGGCCGACCTCGACCGTGCACTTCGACTAGCCCTCTTCCGTGACAGCCGCAACATCTCGATGCATCACGAGATCATGGATGTTGCGAAGGCAACTCCTGGGCTTGACGCGGATGAACTCGAGGGCCTGCTCGTCGAGGGGACCTCTCGAAGCGAGGTCTTCGACGACCTGGAGATCGCTCGAAGCGATGGCGTCAAGGGAAGCCCGCATTTCTTCCTGCCCAACGGCACCAACCTCCACAATCCCGGAGTCACAATGCACTGGGAGAGCGAGCACGATCCCGGCTTTCCGGTGGTATCCAAGGACGATCCATCCATCTTCGAGGATCTGCTCGAGCGAGCAGCAGACTAGCGAGCGACACCAAGGAGGGTTCACATGGACGAAGAGGTCGTACGAGAGCACGCCACCAAGCACGGGAAGGCGACCGTCGAGGGGGACTTCAAGACTGCGGGGAGCGACCTGACGCCCGAGGCCGCCGGACAGGCTCCCGACGTTATGAAGGCATTGCCGAGAGACCTCACCTCCAGCGAGGTGTCGAAGGTCAGCAAGGACGGCGACGCCTACATCGCCACCATCGAGTACTCCGGCGAGGACGAAACGACCACGGTGGAGTCGACGTGGGAGGAGCGCGAGGGGCGCCCCCGGATCGTGAACCTCAAGGTCGTCTAAGGGCCTCCCCGGGATCGTCGAACGATCGCGCCGCGCCGATTATCCTTCGCACCATGCCAACCGCAGAGATCTCGGGACCACAGCGCTCGGTCCTTTCGTTCACGGTCAAGCCCACCAAGCTGTCGCACGGCGCTTCGGGCATCCCGCTGCGCGGCGGCCGCACCCTTCCCTTCACGGTGTGGAGGCAGTGGATCGCGCCGGCCGGCCACTACACCGAGCGCTTCTACATAGTCGACAAGGAGTCGCGCGAGATCATCTACGAGGGGCCCGAGAGGCTGCAGAGCGCATGGGGTCTTCAGGGAGCAAGCGAGGAGACCACCAAGATCGCCGATTCCTTTCCACTCGCGGCCGGTACCTATCTCTTGGTATTCGCGCTCGGTGGCGTCAGCGGCGGTGAGTTCGAGGTCACCGCGTTCGAGATCCCGTCCGAGGGAGCCGCGTAGTCTTAGGCCCACCGACCTCTGGGTAACCCAATTTCACAACCTCTCTATCCTGAGGTGACATGAGAACTCGCTCACTAACCCTCCTCATCCTGGTTGCGCTCGCGCTTTCGGCCTGCACGCTGACGATGTCGCGCTCCGACGGTGACGTGGATGAAGGCACCCCGGGGGGCGACAACGTAACGCTCGAGCAGAGCAACGACCCCATCGCGGCCTCCGGTGTGGCCGAGGTCGTGGAGAAGGCGCTGCCGTCGGTGGTGAACGTAAAGGTGGTCGGACTCGATGAGTCGTTCGGCGGGGACCAGACACGCGCGCAGGGCTCCGGCGTAATCATCGACGAGGCCGGCTACATCGTGACCAACAATCACGTCATCGAGGGCGCGGCCGCGGTCGAGGTCGTGTTCACCGACGAGCGTCTCGACGAACGAAGGACCAAGGGAATAGTGGTCGGAACCGATACCGACAAGGACCTCGCCGTCATCAAGGTCGAAATGGACGGACTGGACCCGATCACACTCGGCTCCGAGGACAACCTTAGGCTCGGCGACGAGGTCATCGCGCTCGGCTTTCCGCTCGGACTGGGCGGCGCCACCGTGACCAAAGGAATCGTCTCGGCGACCGAGCGCGACATCGCCGTGGGGGGCGGAGGTCTGGGTCAGGACAGGCTCGAGGGTGTCCTCCAAACGGATGCCGCCATCAATCCGGGCAACTCGGGGGGTGCTCTGGTCGACACGGCCGGGCGCCTGATCGGGATCAACACGGCCGCCGCGGCGGCGGGCTCCGCCGAGAACGTGGGGTTCGCCATCTCGATCGACACGGCCCTGCCGATCGTTCGCAAGATCATCGAGGACCCGCCCGCCAAGCGTCCCTGGCTCGGAGTGAACATCGCAGATCCCACCGACCCCCTGGTCGAGGACGAGTTCGCCGATCTCGATGACGACGTCGGCGGAGCCGGACTGATCGAGGTCTTTCCTGACGGCCCCGCCGAGCGGGCCGGGCTCGAGGCCGGGG
>JBOGWU010000217.1:0-5968 GCA_050693935.1 Actinomycetota bacterium
GGTGGATGCGCTCGAAGCTCTCCGCGATGACGGCGCTCACGCCCTGAAGCCGTGGCCCTTTGGCCGCCCAGTCGCGTGAGCTCCCCGAGCCGTACTCCTTACCGGCGATGATCATGAGAGGGGTGTCATCCTCCGCGTAACGCATGGCCGCGTCGAAGATCGACATCTCCTCGCCGCTCGGCAGGTGGATGGTCCAGTTGCCCTCTTTCTCGACCAGCTCGTTGCGCAGGCGAATGTTTGCGAAGGTGCCGCGCATCATGACCTCGTGGTTGCCGCGGCGGCTGCCGTAGCTGTTGAAGTCCCGCACCCCGACGCCACGCTCCTGCAGGTACTTGCCTGCGGGGGAGCTCGGCGCGATGGAGCCCGCCGGCGAGATGTGATCGGTGGTGACCGAGTCGGCGACCTTTACCAGCACCCGCGCGCCGGTGATATCGATCGGCTCGCCGGGTTCGGGCCCCAGATCCTTGAAGAACGAAGGTTCCTGGACGTAGGTCGAGCCGTCGTCCCACTCGAAGAGGTCGCCCGACGGGCTGAGGAGCTTCTGCCAGTGCTCGTCGCCCTCGAAGATCTTGCCGTACTCGCGGTCGAACATATCGGTGTCGACCTGCTCCATGGCCTCGAGGACCTCCTCGGGCGACGGCCACAGGTCTTTCAGGTACACATCGGTACCGTCGGAGCCGGTGCCGATCGGATCGGTGGTGAGGTCGATTTCGGCGGTCCCGGCGAGCGCGTAGGCAACGACCAGCGGCGGGGAGGCGAGGTAGCTTGCCTTCACCTGCGGGTGGATGCGGCCCTCGAAGTTGCGATTGCCGGACAGGACTGACACGACCGCAAGGTCGTGTTCGTCGATGGCACTCGCAATGGGATCCGGGAGCGGGCCCGAGTTGCCGATGCAGGTCGTGCACCCGTACCCGACCACATGGAAGCCGAGCCGCTCGAGGTCGTCCATCAAGCCGGACTTGTTGAGGTACTCGGTCACGACGCGTGAGCCCGGTGCCATCGAGGTCTTGACCCAAGGCTTGGTATCCAGCCCCCGCTCGGCCGCCTTCTTCGCAAGCAACCCCGCGCCCATCATCACCGACGGGTTGGAGGTGTTCGTGCACGACGTGATCGCGGCGATCACGACGCTGCCGTGCTTGAGATCGGCGTGTCCGTTTACCTCTACGTCCGCGTGTTCGCCGTCATGTGCATGCTGAGGGGTATGCGGCCTCTCCGCGCTGCCGCCCTCGCCCAGCCAGCGGTCGATCTGGACCTTGACACCCGGGTTGCCCTCGTCGAGCTCATTGCCGTAGACATCGCGGAAGCTCTTCCACACACCGGCCAGCGCCATCCGATCCTGTGGTCTCCTTGGCCCGGCGAGGCTCGGCTCGACGGTCGTCAGGTCGAGCTCGAGTGTTTCGTTGAATTGCGGGTCGGCCATGTCGTCGGTGCGGAACATCTGCTGTTCCTTGGCGTACCGCTCGACAAGGTCGATGAGGTCGTCGCTGCGGCCCGTCAAGCGCATGTAGGTCAGCGTCTGGTCGTCGATGGGGAACAGTGCCGCGGTCGCACCGTATTCGGGGCACATGTTGGACAACGTGGCCCTGTCGGCGACCGAGAGGCTCGAGAGGCCCTGACCGTAGTACTCGACGAACTTGCCTACAACGCCGTGAGCGCGCAGCATCTCGGTGACCGTCAAGACGAGATCCGTGGCCGTGACTCCTGTGGCCAGCGCGCCGTTGAACTTGAATCCGACCAGCTTGGGGGTGACCAGCGGGATGGGTTGGCCCAGCATGGCGGCCTCGGCCTCGATCCCGCCGACGCCCCAACCGAGCACTCCTAGTCCGTTGATCATCGTCGTATGGGAGTCCGTTCCGACGAGGGTGTCCGGCACGACAAACTTCCCCGTTTCGTCCTCGAGAGTGTTAACGACGCTCGCGAGGTACTCGAGATTGACCTGGTGGACGATGCCCATACCCGGCGGCACCGCGCGGAATCCGTTGAACGCCTGCTGCGCCCACCGCAGAAGCGAGTAGCGCTCGTGGTTCCGCTCGTACTCTCTGGTGACGTTGATCTGAACGGCGTCGTTGGATCCGAACGCGTCGACCTGGACCGAGTGATCGATGACGAGGTCGACCGGCACGAGGGGATCGACCTTGCTGGGGTCACCGCCCTCTCGCTCCATGGCGGAACGCATCGCCGCGAGGTCCACCACGGCCGGCACCCCGGTGAAGTCCTGCAGGATGACTCGCGACGGCGAGAACGGGAACTCTCGGTCCTCGATCGGCTTCTGGCCCCATACGGCGAGCGAGTTGACCTCGTCGGCGGAAGCATGTTCCGTCCCCGACGTCCTAAGCAGATTCTCGAGCAGGATCTTGACCGTGATCGGGATGCTTTCGAGCTTGGCCTCTGAGGCCTCCTCGAGTACCGACAGCCTGAAGTAATCGAGCCTGCCCGACTTCGTTTCGAGCGAGGCGCGAGCCCCGAAAGGGTCGCTACCCGAATGCGAACTGGTTGCCATTTTAGTCCTCCCTGGTGTGCGCGTTAGCACACGATTCGGAGTTCGTGAGCGAGCCTCCATGATAAGTGGCACGCTCACGAGGCTCTCTCAGAGGTCGACTCGGGGCAATAGGCGTGGGCTTGATGGCGTTACCGTGAATACGGACGACTTCGATCAGTGGAAGCGAGGGCATGTGGAGGACGCGCGGGGTGGGCTTGGCCAGACCGCAAAACACGCGCGGAGACCTGAGCCGCACGTGATCGTGGTCTTCGGAGGCAACGGAGACCTGTCCAAACGAAAGCTGTTACCCGCTCTGTTCCACCTCGAGAACGCGGGCCTTCTGCCCGAGGACTACCGGATCATCGGCAACTCCCGCAGCGAGTTCTCCAACGAAGCCTTCGATCAGTTTGCCAAGGAATCGATCGAGGAGTTCTCCAGGTGCGGCGTCGGCGGACCGCACTGGGACCGCTTCGCCGAACGCCTGAGCTACGTCTCGCATGAATTCAAGGAGGGCAACACCGATCCGCTGGCAACCGCTATCCGCGAGGCCAACAAGGATCTGGGCGGCGACGCCAAGCACCTTTACTACCTCTCGGTTCCCCCGCCGGCCTTTCCCATCATCACGAAGGGCCTCGGCGACGCCGGTCTCAATGTCGACGCCAAGATCGTCTACGAGAAACCGTTCGGTACCGATCTTGAGTCGTTCGGCGAGCTGAGCTCCACCGTGCACCGCTACTTCGACGAGGATCAGGTGTTCAGGATCGATCACTTTCTCGGCAAGGAGGCGGTCCAGAACATCCTTGCGCTGCGCTTCGCCAACGGGATGTTCGAACCGGTGTGGAACCGGCAGTTCATCGACCACGTCGAGATCGATGTACCCGAGACCCTAGGGGTCGAGCAACGGGCTAGCTTCTACGAGAACACTGGCGCGCTGAGAGACATGCTCGTGACGCACCTGTTCCAGGTGCTCAGTTTCGTGGCCATGGAGCCCCCCTACGCGATGTTGCCCGAGGCTCTGGCGGACGAAACGGCGAAGGTGTTCGAGTCGATCCGGCCGCTTGGGGTGGACGAGGTGGTGCGCGGCCAGTACCGGGGCTACCGGGACGAGGAGGGTGTCGACTCCCGCAGCACGACCGAGACGTATGTCGCGGCCTGCGTTCACATCGACAACTGGCGCTGGTCCGACGTGCCCTTTCTGCTGCGCACCGGCAAACGACTCAAGGACTCTCATCAGACGGTCACGCTCGCGTTCAAGGAGCCACCGCGCCAGATGTTCCGCGAAGACGAGTCGGTGTGGTTCTCTCGCGATCACCTCACCTTCCGCCTCGGCGAAGAGGCCGGTGTGGCGATCACCTTCCTGGCCAAGAAGCCCGGGCCCGAGATCGAGCTCGGCCCGGCCAAGATGGACTTTCACTACGACACTTCCGAGTTTGGCTCAGAGCTGATGGGCGCTTACGAGCACCTTATTCACGATGCCCTGCTCGGAGAGCGCACGCTGTTTACGCGAGGAGATGGCGTGGAACGAACCTGGGAAGTCGTGCAAGAGGTGCTCGAGAATCCGCCACCGTTGCACTCCTACCCGCAGGGCTCATGGGGGCCGAGGGCGGCCGACGAGCTGATCGCTCCTCGCCACTGGCACGTAACTAGGGAGGACGAGCATCGCAACAGCCATAAGCAAGAGCATCCCGACTGAGGGAGGTCTGTCTGTTATGAGTGACCGAATCCGCTTCCACTTCGATCCAAGGTGTCCGTGGGCGTGGCAAACGTCCAAATGGATGCGTGAGGTCCAGAAGGTACGCGACATCGAGATTGAGTGGTCGTTCTTCTCGCTGCTCCTTCACAACGAGCCCGAGACCAAACCGCTCGAGGACCCCGAGGCGAAGGGCACGTCGGCGCTGCGGACGCTTGCGCTGGTGCGCCGCAACGAGGGCAACGAGGCAACCGGCGAGCTTTACCGAGCCATCGGCGAGCGCGTGCACGACGGTGGCGAGGAGTTGACGACTGATCTCGTGCGCGCTGCACTTGGGGACGTGGGTCTCGACTCCGCGTTGGTCGACGAAGCGCTGGCGGACTCCGTCACCGTCAAGGAGATCTCACAGGAGCACGAGGCGGTTGCTACCGATGTCGGTTGCTTCGGGGTGGCGACGATCGTGTTGCCGTCGGGTGAAGGCATGTTCGGGCCGGTCATCACGCTGGCTCCGACCGGGGAGGACGCCGGCGAGCTATGGGATCACTTCGAATGGCTGACCAAGAAGGACTATTTCTTCGAGATGAAGCGTGAGCGCGGAGACCTCCGTCCCGGTAAGTGATCACCCACGTCGGGCGGGGGCGGGGCAGCAGTTCGCTCCGCAGATGTCGTGGCTCGCGCTCAATTCGCCCAGCGCCTCACGGCGAGGGGAGGCGTTGGTTCGCTCGAGGATTAGGTCGCGAATCATCCTGACGTAGCCGGGGTGGGCACCCACAGTCTCGGCGCGCACCATGTTCATCCCCTTGGCGGCGGCAGCCTCGGCGGCTTCGACGTCGAGGTCGAAACGAACCTCGAGATGGTCGGAAACGAAGCCGACCGGCGCGACGACTACGTCGGTCACTCCCTCCGAGTGGAGCTTGCCGAGGTGATCGACGATGTCCGGCTCGAGCCAAGGCACCCGAGGAGGTCCGCTTCGGCTCTGATACACGAGCTCCCAGTCGTGCTCGTGAGCGAGCCGTTCTGCGACCAGCTTGCAGGTTTCGGTGAGCTGTAAGACGTATGAGCTCGTCTCTGCCATTTGCAGAGGAACACTGTGCGCCGTGAACGCAAGCCGTGTCGCGGCGCGACGTGACTCTGGGATGGCTTGGAGCGCGACGTTCACCTGCTCGACCAGCGGTTCGACGAAGCCCGGGTGATTGAAGAAGACGCGCAACTTGTCAACTCTTGGCGCGGACTCTCCAATCGCCGCTCGAGCGCGCGCGATGTCCTCGAGATACTGACGGCAGCCGCTGTACGAACTGTGGGCGCTGGAAACGAAGGCGATAGCGCGTCTGACTCCATCGTTCTGCATCGCGCGCATCGTGTCGGCGAGCAGTGGGTGCCAGTTGCGGTTACCCCAGTACACCGGGAGATCCGGGCCGTGCGCGGCGAGCTCCTCGCGCAGCGCGGCGATGACGGCTCGATTCTGAGAGTTGATGGGGCTGACCCCGCCGAAGAGGTAGTAGTGCCCGGCGACCTTCTCCAGCCGCTCCCGCGGGACGCCGCGCCCGCGCGTCACGTTCTCGAGAAACGGCATCACGTCGTCGGGTCCCTCGGGCCCCCCGAAGCTCAGGTACAGCACCGCGTCGTAGCTGTGCGCGGCTTCGTCGTGCGCACCGTACGAGAGTTGGCTCAACTCGCTAAGGAAGATCTTCGACGACCGCTGCGAGATGCTTGCGGATGCCGGTGAAGAACGGGATCTCGAGCTTGGTGTAACGGCGGGCTTCGGTGGCTCGCAGACGGCGGAGCAACTCAACGATCCT
>JBOGWU010000218.1:0-12985 GCA_050693935.1 Actinomycetota bacterium
TCTGTTCGGGTTCCGCTGGGCGCTACGCTGCTCGACTCCGCAAGCGTCTGACACCGTGCTGGGTCAGGGATGGGCCAGCCAGGGCTATTCGGCAGCGACCATCGATTCGGCGGCGCGGGGCGTCGGCTTCTTGCTCCACGAGGGCGGGCTGCCGATCCGGATGCGCTCCTTCCATCTCACCGACAACGACCTCGACGAGCTGGCGGCGCGCGCCGAGGCGCTCCGGGCCAATGCGACTCTCGGAGAAGCGGGCTGAGGGGTGGGTCTGGCGGCGGTCGGCATCGGGCAACCCGAGGGCGATGTTCTCGCCGAGGTCCTGGAGCGCGCAGCCAATGACTATGAGCGTTGGGAGGGACAGCTGGCTCGCGCCAACCACTGCGCCAAGCCAGTGCGTTTGTCAGGCCGCGTGACAGAGGTCGACCGCACCACCGGGGAGCTGAGAGAGACCTTCAACACCGAGCGGGAGCCAGACAAAACGCTCCTGATCGCATGCAACGACCGGCGCGAGTCGCGCTGCCCTTCGTGTGCCGCCCGTTACAAGGCTGACTCCTTCCAGCTAGTGGCCGCGGGCTTGAGAGGCGGCAAGGGCGTGCCGGAGACCGTCGCCGAGCACCCGATGCTGTTCGTGACCTTCACGGCACCGAGCTTCGGGGCGGTCCACGCGCACCGATCCACGGGGGGTGTCGTGCACGCCTGTCGTCCGCGACGAGCGGGCAAGTGTGTGCACGGAATCCCGCTGTCGTGCTGGAAACGTCACGACCAGGACGACGAAAGCATTGGCCGACCTCTGTGCCCGAAGTGCTTCGACTACGAGGGCCAGGTGCTTTGGAATGCACTCGCCCCCGAGCTATGGCGCCGCACGACAATCTACGTGCGCCGAACGCTCGCTCGAGTTGTCGGTATGACGCTGCGTGACCTCGAGAAAGTCGTCCGTCTCTCTTACGTCAAGGTGGCCGAGTACCAGCGACGCGGAGCAGTGCACTTTCATGCGGTCCTGCGGCTGGACGGCAAGTGCCCAGAGCCTGAGCACGTTCCGCCTCCCCCGGCAAACTTCACGGTGGAGGTACTCGAGGACGCCATTCGGGCTGCAGCCGATTGGGTGAGCGCCCCCGTGCCCGAGATGGATGGGGACGACTCCATAACGGTGGTGGCGCGTTGGGGCGAACAACTGCATGTCCGCCCGATCACCGGAGCTTCGTCGCTTTCTCCGCGCGCGGTGGCAGCGTACGTCGCCAAGTATGCGACCAAGTGCTCCGACGACCTCGGTCTGGGGAACGTTGGGGAAGTCGAATCCCGAGCAGACACGAGCGGGCATCTGGTCGGCCTGGTGCGCGCCGCTCAACGTCTAGGCGGGCAGAGGAATCTCCGAGGATTGCGGCTCCAGGAGCACGCCTTCAATCTTGGCTTCCGTGGCCATTGGTCGACGAAGTCGCGACGCTACTCGACCACATTCACTGCGCTACGCCGAGCCCGCAGCGACTTCGTGAAGCGACAACGTTGCTCCAAGCGAATCGCCCTCGACCAGGACGTTGAGCCGCAGGAGAACGTCGAGACCCTCCCGGAGTGGCGTTACATCGGTTGCGGCTATCGAACGGCAGGCGAGGCATGGCTGGCGATGTCGGCGGCCGCGCGAGCTCGTGAGCATCGCCGGCTCGCTCGCGAGGACGCTTCGATCAAGCACTAGGGAGGTGACCATGAACCAACAGGCAGTCGCGAGGCCGCTGGCTTCGAAGGGTTGGGGCCCTTGGCAAAGCGTCATGGAGGACGTTCTGAATCGATGCGGCGATTTCCTAGTGGAGCTCGATCGGTCAGTAGCTGGTGAAATCCAAGGTGACCTTGCCGCGTTCCATGAGCTAGCTGACGGTCTATACGAATCGGCGAATGAGCTGGTCGAGCGGTGCGAGGACGTGGAGCGATGGGCGGAAAAATGGCACGGAGGTGGTTCATGAGTGAGCGCTTGCGCGCACCGGTCACGCGAAATGAACTTCCCAGAGACAGGCTGTTATCAACCGACGAGGTGGCTCATCTACTCCAAGTACCGGTTTCGACTGTTTACGAGTGGAACCGTCGGCGCGTGGGTCCTCAGCCTATGCGGATCGGTCGCCGTCTCCGGTATCACCCGGCCGAGCTGGTCAGGTGGATGAAGGAACAACGGGTGGTCTGATGGGACATATCCAGAAGCGCAGCAAGGATCGATGGCGCGCTCGTTACACGGGACCGGATGGACGAGAACGGAGCCGAACCTTCAAGCGCAAGATCGATGCTCAGCGATATCTGTCGACGGTTGAGAATGCAATGTTGCGCGGCGAGTGGATCGATCCTGAGCGGGGTCGAGTGACTTTCGGCGAGTGGGCGGAACGCTGGTTCGATACGACGGTGACACTGAAACCGAAGACGCGTTTGAGCTATGCGTCACTGCTTCGAAACGTGATCATGCCGACTTTCGAGGAGATTCCACTTGCGAGGATCCAGCCCCTCGACGTAAAGGAGTGGGTCGCGCTCGGCCTTAACCGAGGTCTCAGTGCCTCTCGCGTCCGCCAGGCGTATCACCTCTTCGGCGCGATCATGCGAGCTGCCGTTGAATCCGGTTACATCATCAAGTCCCCTTGCATCGGAATGCGGCTTCCCAAGCTTCCCCAGCGCGAGATGCTCTTCCTGTCCGCCGAACAGGTGGGGGCTCTGGCAGACGCCATGGTCAAGCCCTACGACACGTTGGTGTATGTGCTGGCTTACGGTGGGCTGCGGTGGGGTGAAGCAATTGCCCTCAGGCGTGGGCGCTGCGATCTGCTCCACTCAACATTGCATGTTCGCGAGTCGTTGGTAGACGTAGGTGGAAGGTTGATTCTCGGCGCAACTAAGACCTATGCCAATCGAGCCGTATCGCTTCCGCCTTTCCTTCGGCTGCGCCTCGAGGATCACCTCGAGCAGCATGTCGCCAAGGACGTCGACGCCTTGGTATTCACCAGTCCCAACGGTGCACCCTTACGCCACCAGAACTGGAGCCGGCGCCATTGGGCGAGGGCAACTGAGCTTGCCGGCCTTCCGCGAGGGCTCCGCATCCACGATCTACGGCATACGTGCGCTTCGCTCCTGGTGCAGCAGGGAGCTCATGTGAAAGTGGTTCAGCGGCATCTGGGTCACTCCACCGCGAGCGTGACCCTAAACACCTACGCGCACCTCTTTCCAGACGACACGCAGCAGGTGGTCGACGGCTTGGAGAACGCTTTTCGCGCATCGCAGACGGCCCACAGACGGCCTGAGGACATTCGGGGGGTCCTCCATGTTGACGGTCGGGACGTGAAAAATGGCCCCTGACCAGGCATTTTGCTGTGTGCCCTCGGCAGGATTCGAACCTGCGACACACGGTTTAGGAAACCGATGCTCTATCCCCTGAGCTACGAGGGCGGGTAAGGAAGTTTACGCGAGGGCGGCTGCCCCGAGTCGTGGTCGATTGTCGATCGCGGCGAGACGTCCCCCTCACGGAGGCTGTCGCCAACAACGGTTCGACCGGCTACTACTGGGGGGCCGCCTCTACAGCGGCAGCGGAACTACAGCCTCGGAATGACGAGACCGTAAGGTTTCCGCGGGGAGCGGCTCTCGATTCCAGCGGGGTTGGCGTGCCGTGCGGCCGGCCAGTTTGACACCCACGCGCGCTAGAGAGTAGAAGAAACCGATTGCAGAAACCGATTTCTGAAAGCGGTTGCTATCGCCTCTGTCTACGATGTTGCAGAACAGGCCGGCGTGTCGCCAGCCACCGCATCCCGCGTTTTATCTGGTGGGGATTATCCAGTCCGCGACGAAACCCGTGCCCGGGTGCTTCAGGCGGCGGAAGCACTCAACTTTCGACCTAACCGTCTCGCAAGGGCCCTAGTCACCGCCCGGACCTCGACCATAGGGGCAATCGTGCACGACATCTCGGACCCGTACTTTGGCGAGATCGTCAGAGGGCTCGAAGACGCGGCTCGGCTTCACGACTATCAGCTGTTCGTGTGCAGCTCGGATCGCAATGCCGAGCGGGAGCTGGAGTACGTCCGGACCCTACTCTCCTACAGGGTTGACGGGCTTGTGTTCGCAGGCGGTGGCATTGAGAACGAGGACTACAAACAGGACTTACGCAAAACCCTTGATGGCTTCCGATCGTCGGGCGGAGCCGTGGTGATGCTTGCGCCGAACTCCTACAGGGCGCCTTCCGTGGTGCCCGACAACCAGGAGGGGGCCCGGCTTCTGACGCGGCATCTGATAGAGCTAGGACACAGAAGCATCGGGTTCATTGCGGGACCCGATCACCTTCGAACGAGTGCAATCCGTCTCGCGGGACACCGGGCGGAACTGGAGTGGGCCGGCATCGAACTGCAAGATGATCTCATCGAGAGCGGGCAGTTCACGGCAGAGGGCGGGGGCAAGGCCACAGCCCTACTGCTTGAGCGTCGTCCCGACATCACAGCCATATTTGCCGCCAACGACCTGATGGCGTTCGGAGCGCTGAGCGAGCTCGCGACTCGCTCGGTCCGGGTGCCCGAGGACATCTCGGTAGCGGGCTTCGATGATGTGCGGCCGGCCGCATACGCCGGCGTTCCGCTGACCACCATTGCCGTACCAATGCAGGCTCTCGGAGCCGAGGGAGCGCGTGTGCTGGTCGAGATCCTTGCGGGCAAACGACCCCGATCGCGCGTACTGCCAGTCCAATTGGTAGAACGGAAGTCAACGGCAACCGTCTCACGCACACGACGAATCGCGTCTCGGAACCGGTAGAAACAGACGATCGAACGGGGGGAAGCATGAAGGGTCACCTCAGAATAGTCGTTATCTGTCTCGCGCTACTGGGGCTAATCGCATCGGCGTGCGCGCCTGACAGCGCCACGGAGGGCGGCGGCAACGGTGAGGAAGGTCCGATCAAGATCGGGATATCTCTTCCACTGACGGGCGACTTCACCGAACCCGGTGAGGGAGTAAAGAGAGGCTACGAACTCTGGGCGAAGATCATCAACGAGAACGGCGGGCTTCTGGGACGAGACGTCGAGCTGATAATCGTCGACGATGCATCCGATCCCAACAAAGTTGTAAGCGACTACGAGCGACTGATCACTGTCGAGAACGTGGATCTCGTCTTCGGACCCTTCTCCTCCCTGCTGGTGGTTCCATCTTCCGAGGTCGCCGAGAAATACGAGATGCTTTTCGTCCAGCCCGCCGGGGCCGCTCCCGAGGTGTTCGACCGGGGACTCGAGTACCTCTTCTACGCCGCACCCGCGGTGGCAAGTGACCATGGCCTGTACTTCAACGAGTGGCTCTTGTCTCTTCCGGAGGACGAGCGTCCGAAGACCGCCGCCTACCCAGAACTGGACGACCCGTTCGCTCAGGGCACGGCCGAGGGGATCCGAGCAGCTCTGGAGGCTGGAGGCGTGGAAACGGTTTTCAAGGAGATTTACCCGCCCGACCAGAGCGACTTCTCACCTATCGCATCGAAGATCGCCGACAGTGGGGCGGAGCTTGTCGTTGGGGGCACCCAGTACGAGGACTGTGTGAACCTCATCCGTGCGTTGCAGGAGCTCGACTACCAGCCGAAGGTCGTCATCGCCAGCACCGGCCCGACGCTCAACAGCTTCTCCGAGGCCGTTGGTGACGCCGCCGAGGGGATCATGGCGCCGGTCGGCTATCACCCTGAAGCTGATTTCCCAACCAATCCTGAGTTCGTCGCCGCCTACGAGGAGGAATTCGGCGAGGAGCCGACCGAGGATCCGGCAAACGCGTTCACTGTCGGACAGATAGTCCAACAGGCCGTCGAGGAAGTTGGGTCCGTCGAGGATCAGAATGCTCTGCGCGACTACATTCGCGAGAACGAGTTCGAGACCATCGTTGGCCCGCTTTCGTTCAACGAGCGCGGGGAACCGCAGAGCGCGCACATGATCCTTCAGTGGCAGAACGGTCGGATCGAGATCGTTCTCCCTGACGATGAGCAGGTGAAGTCCGCCGAGATGATCTTCCCCAAGCCGGCCTGGTAGCTCATGCCATCTCTTGACCTACTCGTTCAGGCTGGCTCCGTCGGAATCCTGACGGGAGGTGTCTACGCGCTGCTTGCTTCGGGGTTGACCCTGATCTTTGGCGTGATGAAGATCGTGCATATCTCTCATGCGGCGTTCATCGTCCTCGCCGCGTACCTGACGTACTTCATCTCCAGGGACCTGGGGATCGATCCGTTGCTCACGGTGGTCATCACGGCCCCCCTCTTCTTCGTGCTCGGCATGCTCGTTCAGCGTTTGTTGCTGAGCCGCTTGAAGGAGAACTCGACGATGATGTCGGTGTTGCTCACTTTCGCGATTGCGATTGTGATCGAGGGGGGTTTGGGTCTGCTGTGGACGTCGTCGCATCGTTCGATCAACGTCTCCTATGGAGAGCAGGCCGTAAATCTGGGTGACGTGCGGCTACCGGTCGACCGTATCCTCGGCTTCCTGTTGGCGGCCGCCACCCTGGCGATGCTGTTCGCGTTGCTGCGCTACAGCCGCTACGGCCAAGCGCTTCGGGCCACCATTCAACATCCGGCCGCGGCCCGGTTGATCGGTGTGGATGCACAAACCATCAGCGCCGTCGGTTTCGGCCTCGGTCTGGCTACGGCGGCGGTGGGGGGCGCGATCCTCGCCATACTCATACCGTTCTTTCCCGCCACGCACTATGCGTGGATCGGACGTCTCATGGCGATCATCGTGCTCGGCGGACTCGGGAGTGTGGGCGGTGCGGCTATCGCCGCCGTCGCGATGGGCGTGATCGAGTCGCTCGTCCTCGTGTCGATGGACGCGACCTGGGCGTCCATGATCTTCTTCATCGTGCTGTTCTTGACCCTCGCGCTGAGGCCCCAAGGGTTGTTCGGAGGTCGGCTTGCAGAACGCTTCTAGCCGTCCGCGGAGCTCGGCTACACCTCGCCGAGGGAATGGCTCGGAGTCCCGCCCTCCCGGCAGGCAAGTCTCTAGACGTCGCGCCTTGATCGGCGTGGCCGCCGGGGTCGTCGTGATTCTGGCAATCACTTACCCGTGGATCGCGACCAACCCCTATTACCGTTTCGTCGGCACGATGACCGTGATGTCCATGGCGCTAGCGATGTCGTGGAACATCATGGGTGGCTTCACCGGGTACGTGTCGCTGGGGCATTCCGCGTTCTTCGGGCTGGGAGCGTACTTTACCGGCATCACCGTGACCCGCCTCGACATGCCACCCTTCGGAATGGCGGTTGCAGCCGGCCTGTTCGTTGCAGTGCTCGCCGTTCCGATCGGATATCTGGCTCTCCGCACCCGCAACGCGAGCTTCGTGATCGTGACGCTCGCCCTCGTTTACATCACCGGATTGCTCGCTCAGGCATGGCGAGGGCTCACGCGCGGTACCGTGGGACTCAGCCTCCCTCGCCTCGAGGGCTTCGGCCGCAACGACATTCACATTCCCTTTTACTTTGCGTTTCTACTCCTGCTGGCGATTGTCTTCTTGCTCACGTGGTGGATCTCTCGCTCCCGCTTCGGGATGGGCTTGATCGCGATCCGTGAGGACGAGGACAAGGCTGAGATGCTAGGCGTGAACACCGACATCTACAAGCTGACGGCGTTCGTTGCCAGCGCGGCCTTCGTCGGGATCGCCGGAGGCGTCTACGCCTACTGGTACTCGTACCTGGACCCGACGTTCGTTTTCGATGTTGCCATCGGTCTCAACATGATCCTGATGGCACTTCTGGGTGGTGTTCGATCCATCTTCGGCCCGATCCTCGGGGCTCTGATCATCGTGCCCTCGAGTGAGTACTTCCTCGCGCAATACGGTGGATCTCAGTTCCACCTGATGGCCACCGGTCTGCTGCTCGGCCTTGTCGTCGTCGTGATGCCTCAGGGGATCATTCCCGCGGCCCAGTCGATCATCAAGCGCTTTCGCGCGCCGGCCCCCAGCATCCGGGAGGAGACGTCGGAGTCATCTCCGCCACCCCAACCGACCAAGGCCGCGTCATGACATATTTCTCCACCAAGGAACTGAGCCGCTCGTTCGGAGGTGTCGTGGCGGTTGACCACGCCACGGTCGACTTTCAAGAGGGCAAGGTCAACGGGCTGATCGGGCCGAACGGCTGTGGCAAGACGACCTTCTTCAATCTGGTCACTGGAATGATCCGTCCCGACGGAGGCGAGATCACGTTCAAGGATGGCGATCTCGCAGGCAGCAGACCTCATCAGGTCGCGCTCGCGGGCATCGGCCGCACCTTCCAAGTAACACGCTTGTTCCCTCGTATGACGGTTATGCAGAACATGCTGGTTGCAGTTCGACGGCGGAGCATTCGTGAACTGGCGGCGAACGCGGTCCGCGGTGATGACGTCGCACGCGCGGAGGGCTGGCTCGAGAGGGTCGGCATCGAACACCTCAGGGACACCGAGACGCGCGATCTTTCATACGGACAACAGAAACTGCTCGAGATAGCGGGATTGCTGATGGGTGACCCGGAGCTCATTCTGCTCGACGAGCCTGCGGGTGGAGTCAACCCCGTGATGGTCGAACGGATATCAACGCTCGTGCGGGAGCTCAACGCGGAGGGCAAGACGTTTCTGGTCGTCGAACACAACATGGAGATGGTGATGAGCCTCTGCGATCACATCGTCGTGTTCGACAGGGGAGCACCCGTTGCGGTCGGAGCTCCCCAGGACATCCGTAAGGATCAGCGAGTGCTGGAGGCGTACCTCGGTGGGTGACGTGATGCTCGAGCTCAGGAATCTCGAAGCCGGGTACGGCCACGCCGCCCTAGTCCTCCGCGGGCTCTCGATCGAGGTCCGGGCGGGGGAGATCGTGTGCCTGATCGGCCCCAACGGTGCCGGGAAATCGACGGTGCTGCGCGTGGCGAGCGGCATGCTGCGTTCCCGGTCAGGCGCGGTCGTCCTAAAGGACCAAGATGTCTCCGGGATTCCCCCACACAAACTGTTGAAGAAGGGGATGAGCCACGTCCTACAGGGACACAGCGTTTTCCCTGAGATGACCGTTGCCGAAAACGTGAAGATGGGCGGCTACACACTCAAGGACAGGAAGCTTCTCGGGGAGCGTATTGAGACCGTCCGTGATCATTTCCCGGTGATCGCGGAGAAGTGGAAGACGGCGGCGGGCCTGTTGTCGGGTGGTCAGCAGAAGATGGTCGAGTTCGGCCGTTCATTGATGCTCGACCCCGACGTGCTCCTGCTCGATGAACCCTCCTGTGGCCTCGAACCCAGGGCCATGACCATGGTCTTCGAGGAGATCGGGCGGCTGCGTGACCTGGGGAAGGCCGTGCTCCTCGTCGAGCAGAACGCGCGCAGCGCGCTCGCGATGTCGGATCGGGGATGCGTGCTCGACTTGGGGCAAGTTCGAATCGAGGGCCCCGCGAGAGAGTTGCTCGACGACCCCGAGTTGGGCTCGCTCTATCTCGGAGGTGCACCAAAGATCAAGGAAGAACCGCACGTCGCTGATGGAACGGGGGGGTGAATGGCGGCACGAAGGCTGGGCGTGATCATGAACGGCGTGACCGGCCGCATGGGCAAGAACCAGCATCTGCTCAGATCGATCATGGCCATCCGGGAAGAAGGGGGAGTTGCCCTGAGCGATGGCTCGTTCGTCCAACCGGATCCTCTTCTCGTTGGTCGCAACCCGGAAAAGGTCGAGTCGCTCGCTCGGGAGGTCGGGCTTGAGGAGTGGACGACGGACCTCGGGAGCGCCCTGGCAAACACCGACTACCCCGTCTACTTCGACGCCCAGATCACGTCACTGAGAGCCGATGCCGTGCGCGCCGCCCTCGAGGCGGGCAAGCACGTGTACTGCGAGAAGCCTCTCGCTGAGGATCTGGACACCGCGCTCGACCTCGCGCGCATGGCCGCGAAGTTGGAGGCCAAGTCCGGAGTCGTGCAAGACAAGCTCTTCCTGCCGGGACTTGTCAAGTTGCGCGAGCTCATCGACTCCGGATTCTTCGGTCGGATCCTGTCGGTAAAAGGCGATTTTGGATACTGGGTCTTCGAAGGCCACGACCAGGAGCCCCAGCGCCCGTCGTGGAACTACCGGCACGAGGACGGGGGCGGGATCATTCTTGACATGTTTCCGCACTGGCACTACGTCCTAACCGGGCTTTTCGGTCGCATCGACTCACTAACCTGTGTGGGGGCCACACATATCGACGAGCGTGTCGACGAGAACGGACGGGGCTATGCCGCCACTGCTGATGATGCAGCGTATGCGACCTTTCGGTTGGCCGATGGGGTAATCGCCCAGATGAACTCTTCCTGGTGCACACGCGTGGACCGGGATGATCTGTTGACACTTCAGGTCGATGGAACCAATGGGAGCGCGATAGCGGGACTTCGTGAGTGCAAGATCCAATCGGCGAAGGACACTCCCCGGGCAACCTGGAATCCCGATCTGCCCAACTCGCTTGATTTTCATTCCGGGTGGACCGAGGTCCCGGATTCCATCAACTACGAAAACGGGTTCAAGGAGCAGTGGACCAGCTTCATCGCGCACGTCGTCGAGGACTCACCGTTTCCCTGGGATCTTCTCCAGGCCGCGCGCGGCATACAACTCGTCGATCTTGCGCTCAAGTCGTGGAGAGACGGCTGCTGGGTGCGCGTCGAGGAGCTGGAGTTGTAGGGGTGACTCAGAGCAGGTTATTGCTACCCCACGCGGACGAGTCGCTCCGACGTTACGAACCGACGGGTGAGTTCATCGAACCACCCGAGAACGATCGCCCGTTCAAGAGCCGCGTCGTTTATGTAGCCACTCATGTAGTAGCGGATCCCATTCTGGCGTCGTCCTCGTCGACCTCGTCACCGGTCGACTGGGATGCAACGCTTGCGTACAGGACCTACCTGTGGTCGATGGGTTTCGGCATTGCCGACGCGATGGACACCGCTCAACGATCAATGGGACTTACCTGGACGGCGGCCCGCGAGCTGATCGGCAGGTCTCTTGCTGCAGCACCCGACCGACCTAACGCGATCGCGTGCGGAGCGGGAACGGACCATCTCGAGCCCGCCGATGCGACACTCAACGATGTCGTCGCTGCCTACGAAGAGCAATGCGGCCACGTCGAGTCTGCCGGCGGTCGAGTCGTGCTCATGGCGAGCCGCGCACTAGCGCGATCGGCCCAAGGCCCCGATGAGTACCTCGCGGTGTACGACAAGGTGTTGTCGCAGCTTGCTCGACCCGTCACGCTGCACTGGCTCGGCGAGCCATTCGACCCCGAGCTCGCTGGCTACTGGGGGTCGAGCGATCTGGCGACGGCGACCGAGACGTTCGTGAGCCTCATCGAGACTCACGCACCGAGAATCGAGGGCGTGAAGGTCTCGTTATTGGACAAGGACCTCGAAATCGAGCTCAGGGAGCGCCTCCCCGAAAGTGTGCGCGTGTACACGGGCGACGATTTCAACTACGTCGAGTTGATTCGAGGTGACGAGCGTCATCACAGCCATGCGTTGCTGGGAATTCTCGATGCAATCGCGCCGGTGGCGGCAATCGCACTGCGCGCGCTCGACGAGGGTGACGGCGAGCGCTTCGAAGACACTCTGGCTCCCACGATTCCGCTTGCGCGGCACATCTTCTCGGCTCCCACCCGTTTCTACAAGACCGGCCTCACCTTGCTCGCGTATCTCAACGGGCATCAAACACACTTCAGGATGCTGGGCGGCCTCGAGAGCGCACGGTCGATCGTTCATCTTGCCGAGACATTCGTTCTGGCCGACATGGCTGGACTGTTCCGTGATCCGGAAATGGCATGCAGTCGAATGCAGAAGATTCTCGCAACGGCAGGAGTCGACTGAATGTTTGATCTGGAGCCGGCGGCCATGGATCGTTTGAGCCTCAACCAGATCACCGTTGATCAGTGGGGGCTGGGGGAGGTTATCAACGGATGTATCCGGGCGAACGTGGGCTGGATAGGACCATGGCGCCACAAGGTGCAGGAGGTTGGTTTGCCTGCGGCGGCCCAAATGGTGAGCGATTCTGGCCTGAAGGTATCGAGCTACTGTCGCGGTGGTTTCTTCCCGGCTCTCGAAGACAAGGTCGCGGCGCGTCATGACGACAATTGCCGCGCCGTGGACGAAGCCGTCGCGCTTGGCACCGATGTCCTTGTCTTGGTTTGTGGCCCGTCGGTTGACAAGGACCTCAAGGCCGCTCGTCGAATGGTCGTCGAGGGGATTGCCGAGCTCATCCCTCATGCTCGTGCCGCAGGAGTGAGACTCGGCATCGAGCCCCTCCACCCCATGTTCGCGGGGGATCGATCCGTAGTGGTGACTCTGGGACAAGCCAACGATCTGGCGTCCAACTTCTCGAGCGATGACGTGGGCGTAATCGTCGACGTGTACCACGTCTGGTGGGATCCGCACCTTTACGACGAGATCAAACGCGCAACCGGGCGCATTCTTGGCTTCCACGTCTCCGACTGGATGGTCCCGACAAAGGAGCTCATGACTGGGCGCGGCCTGATGGGAGACGGCGTCATCGAGCTGCGGAAGATTCGTGGAGCGGTCGAGGTCGCGGGCTATTCAGGCCCGATTGAGGTCGAGATCATCAACCGTGGTCTGTGGAGTCGCCCGGGGGACGAGGTGCTCCGTGCAGTCGTGAGTCGCTATCCCGAGCACGTCTAGCGTTCATCGAGCCTGCCCGAGACCGGGTAACCCTCTTCCTCGATCACGGCCACGATCGCACTCCGTTCGATGACCTCCGGGTCGAAGTCGACGGTGGCGGACTTGTCCTCGACGACGACCTGAACCGACCTGACGCCGTCCACCGGCCGCAGCGCCCCCTCTATGGCAGTCTTGCAGTGAGCGCAAGACACGTCGGGAACCTTGAAGGTCTCCTCCACGTCGTTTGGCCTCCTCATCGGGATGCGGAAGTAGTTTGTGGCAATCAGAGGCTAACGCGCCAACAGAAGCTCTCGGAAGGAGACCGTCGTGCAACTCGGAATGGTGGGCCTCGGCAAAATGGGCGCCAACATGACCGTGCGCCTCAGTCGCGGGGG
>JBOGWU010000219.1:0-20578 GCA_050693935.1 Actinomycetota bacterium
AATCGAGCGACGACCGCGAGGCCCGCCGTCTCGAGCAACTCCTGGGCGAGGTCACCCGAAGCATCGTCGCGCGTCCCCCGGGCCACGCCGTCGCTGACGGTTAAGACCACCGCGGCGAACCCGGCACGCTCACCCTCGGGACCCACTGCTAGCTGTGTGACCCCTTGGCGTGCTCGTCGAGCTTGATGGTGTCGTCGGCCTCCGGGCTGAACTCGACGGTCGGGGCCTCCACCCGCGGCGTGGAATCGCCGGCCTCATCCAACTCGGTGGGCTCATCCAGCGCTATCGTCTCGATCGTCTCCGGTGCGCCGGGTTCGAACTCCTCGATGGCCTCGGCCTCGGCTTCCTCGGCGGCCTCTTCGGCTACCTCGAAGCGCTGGAGCCGCAACGTCACCTCGAGGAGTTGGAGCCGCAGCGCACGGATGCGCTCGCGCGCCTCCACCTCCTCTTGCTGCAGAGTCACGATGCGTCGTTGGGCGTCCTCGATGATACCGCGGGCCTGCTCTTCGGCCCCCTCGCGAATTCGCTTTATCTCTTCGCCGACCTCGTCCTTGGCGCGCTGGCGATACTCGTCGGCGTCGCGACGCTTGTCCGTTGCCTCCGCATCGACCTCTGCTCTGAGCGCGGTGGCCTCCTCTTGCGCCTTGCGAGTCATCTCGTCGGCCGAGTCACGGGCGTGTTGTAGGAGCTGGCCCATCTCGTCCCCAAGGTCGACGTATGCGCTGCGGGACGTATCCGATATCACTCGTATGTGGTCGGCGACCGCAACCAGGTAGTCCTCGACCTCCTGTTTGTCGTAGCCCCGCAGCCCGATCGTGAACGAGGCGGTTTCGATCTCCTCAGGCGTCAGTTCCGGTTGCATCTCGTGTCCTCCTTGATGGCCGACGGGCCACAACCGTGTGCCGTGTCCTTACCCCCCTACGCGAAAACCTTCCACAATGGAATGTCTAACGCAAGAATTCATGAGGGAATTACTCACGCCTGGAGGCGCCGTGAACGAGACCCTGTTGCTCTCCGCCGATGCTCGGACCACCGCGGGGATCCTGCTGCTGACCCTCGTGTTCGTCGAATACGGCGGCACCTACCTGTTGCGCGTCGTGCGAGGACGCCATCCGCTGACGGAGTTCCAACGCTCCTATGCGCGTGCCGGCCACGCGCACGCGGGCGTACTGGTCAGCCTCGCGCTCGTGTGTCAGATCCTTGCCGACTCGACCGACCTCACCGGCGCGCTGGCGGCGGTGGCCCGAAGTGGCGTTCCACTCGCGGCGATTCTCATGCCCGCCGGCTTCTTCGTCTCTTCGATGGGACGGGACGTCGATCGCCCCAACCGTTTCATAGTGCTGCTGTGGGCGGGAGCCGCATCGCTGGCCGCCGGCGTGATCACACTGGGGTTGGGGCTCATCAGCGCGTAGCCGCCACCAGGGCGTCGCTAAGTTCCTCGAGGCTCTTGAGGTTATGACCCGTCATGAAGCGATCGACGTGGGGCAACGCGGCGGCCATGCCGCGCGCGAGCGGCTCGTAGCCGGTGGTGCCCTTCAGCGGGTTCACCCAGATGAGGTCATGGGCGATTCGGTGCAGTCGCTCCATCTGCGCGGCCAGCAGCTCGGGATCGCCCCGCTCGAGGCCGTCTGAGCACAGCACCACCACCGCGCCCTTGAGCGCCGCCGCCTGCGAGAAGTCGTCGAGCAGGGACTTCAACGAGTCGCCGATACGCGTGCCACCCTCCCAGTCGCGCACCAATCGAGCGACCTCGGTGAGTGCTCTATCCGGTTCGCTGGTTCGCATGGCTCTGGTGACGCGCGTCAACCGGGTGCCGAAGCAAAAGACCTCGACCCGGTGCCGTCTGCCGCTCGGGCCCACCTTCGACGACATGGCCGCGAATCCAAATTGCATGAGAGCGCGCGCGTAGGGGGCCATCGACCCGGAGACATCGAGTACCAGCACGAGCGGGCGGGCGATGTCGCGGCGCGATTGCCACTCGCGCCTCAGCGGTTCTCCCTGCGTCCGCATCGACGAGCGAAGTGTCCGCCTGAGATCGAAATGAGTCCCCTTGACGGCGCGCTCGAGCCGTCTCGAACGGCGCAGGGGGAGAGTGAGCCCCAGCTTCCTGATCAACCGGTCGGCTCGCCTGCGCTCCTCGAGGTTAAGTCTTTCGAACGATTTCGTGCGCAGGACCTCGGCGCCGGATGCGATCAACCGCTGAATCTCGATATGCTCGGTGGCCTCCTCATCATCATCATCCCAATCCTCATCAGTCCGGGTGTCGGCGATCTCGATCTCGACCTCGGTGGGGGAGGGCGCCTCGACGCCCGAGAACAAGCCGCCAAGTGCCTCGCGCACGCGGGTCGAGCCGAAGTAATCGTCGAAGGCGCGGTCGTAAGCCTCGACGTGGTCCGGGTGGGCCACGAGACTGGCGCGCCCCGCCCAATAGAGACGGTTGCGGTCCAGGGGGACGAGAGCGGCGACGCAGCGGCAGAAGGTCAGTATTCGGTTGGTGCCGACCGGCAGCCCTCGGGCGCGCAGTTGACGGCCGAAGCCGACGAGCCGGGCTACCGGCTGGGGTTGGCCGGACCGCTCGCCGGACACGCCCTCACCGGTCGCCGTGGTCGCCGAGCACCCGGCGCATCTCGGCCGCGACGACCTTCTGGTCCTCGTGGTCCTTCACGACCGCGCCAAGGGTCTCGAGCGCGGTGGCGGTGTCGAGTCCGTCGACTCCCATGAAGCTCAGGGCAGCAGCCCAGTCGATCGTCTCAGCCACACCGGGCCGCTTAGCCACGTCGAGCTCGCGCAGCCGCTCGACGGCCGCGGCGACCTCTCGTGCAAGTGATTCGGGCACCTCGGGGGCGCGCGTTCGGATGATCTCTACCTCGCGCTCCAGCCCGGGATGGTCGATCCAGTGATAGAGGCAGCGGCGCTTGAGCGCGTCGTGCAGCTCGCGCGTCCGGTTCGAGGTGATGACCACCGCAGGTGGACTGCTTGCGGCGATTCGCCCCACCTCGGGCACCGTCACCGCGAATTCGCTTAGCACCTCGAGGAGAAAGGCCTCGAATTCATCGTCGGCGCGGTCGAGTTCGTCGATCAGAAGAACCGCGCCCGGCCCCGTCTTGATTGCATCGAGCAAGGGGCGCTCGACCAGAAAGGCGCCACCGAACAGGTCGTCGATCGACTTTCCCTCTGCCTGGGCAGCTCGTATCGCTACCAGCTGGCGTGAGTAGTCCCAGTCGTAGAGCGCTTGATTGGAGTCGATGCCCTCGTAGCACTGGAGCCGGATGAGCCTGCGCCCGAGCATGTCGGCCAGCACCTTGGCAACCTCGGTCTTGCCGACTCCGGCTTCGCCCTCGAGCAGCAGCGGCTTGTCCAGCGAAACCGCGAGATAGATCGCAACCGCAAGCCCGCGATCGGGCAGGTAGGAATGGGCGCGCAGCGACGATTCGAGCTCGTCCACCGAAGCGAAGGGGAGGGCGACGCTATCGCCACCCTCCCCGCCGGTCACCCCTATGTGCCCATCGCCTCCTGGAGAGCCCGGCGAGTCAGCACCTTTGAGAGCGCGCGCCGGTAGTCGGCGCTCCCGAACGGATCGCTTGGAGGCGAGGTGTCTTGGGCCGCTTCGTCGGCCGCGCTCGCCACATCTGAGCCGGACGCCAGCGCCTGCTCGACTCCGGTCGCCCGCATCGGCACGTCGCTCATGTTGGTCAGCGCCACCGACGCGGCTCCGTCGTTCTGCACTGCGGCCACTCCGACGATCGCCCAGTCCTGCGCGCGATGGTGGAACTTCTGATATGACCACCCTCCGCTGAGCTTGGGCACTCGAATCTCCGTCAATAGGTCTGTGGGTTCGAGCACCGTCTCGAACAAACCGGAGAAGAACTCGGTTGCACCAATGGTGCGCTCACCCGAAGACGACCGCACTACGAACTGCGCGTCGAGAGCAAGCATCACCGTCGGCAGATCGGACGCGGGGTCACCGTGCGCGATCGATCCGCCGATCGTTCCCATGTGGCGCACCTGTGGGTCGCCGACCTCACCGGCGGTATGCGACACGATCCCGCAGTGTTGAGTGAGGACGTCGGAGTCCTTGACGTCCTCGTGGCAGGTCAGCGCCCCGATGGCGATAGCGTCGCCGTCCTCGAGCACGTAGCTGAGATCGGTGAGCCTGCCCACGTCGATCAGCGTCGAAGGGGTTGCGAGGCGGATCTTCATCATCGGCAACAGGGAGTGGCCTCCGGCCAGCAGCTTCGCCTCGTCACCATGTTGGTTGAGCAATTCGAGTGCGTGATCTGCAGACTCGGCTCGTTCGTAATCGAAAGGTGCCGGGATCATGCTTCACCTCCCGGTGTGTCCGCGGAACCAACCCCGCTGCCCGCCGGCGTGCTCTCCGTGCCCCGGCCTGCAACCCGACCGCCTTGGGCGCCCTGGATCGCGGCCCACACGCGTTCGGGGCTCACCGGCATGTCGATGTGGTCGATTCCCAGGGCCGAAAGGGCGTCGATGGTTGCGTTCACGACCGCGGGCGGGGCGGCGATCGTGCCGGCCTCGCCGATGCCCTTCACTCCGAGAGGATTCGTGGTCGATGGAGTCTCCGTCCGGTCGACGTGAAACGAAGGTAGCTCGGCGGCCGACGGAACTCTGTAGTTGGCCATGGACGACGTCATAAGCACGCCGTTCTCGTCGTACACGGCCTCCTCGTACATCGCCTCCGCAATGCCCTGAGCGATACCTCCCTGTACCTGGCCCTCGACGATGACGGGGTTGATCACCTTGCCGCAGTCGTCGACCGCAACGTACTTCTCGATGCGAGTCATACCCGTTTCGGTATCGACCTCGACCGCACAGAGGTGCGCTCCGGACGGAAAGGTGAAGTTGGGCGGATCGAATACGTAGGTGGCCTCGAGTCCCGGCTCCATTCCCTCCGGCAAGTCGTGCGCCGTCCAGGCCGAGAGCGCGAGCTCCGCAACTGTCTTTGATTTGTCTGGCGCACCCTTCACGGAGAAGGTTCCGCCGTCGTATTCGAGATCCTCCTCGGACACCTCGAGCTCGTGTGCCGCAATCGCCCTTGCCTTAGTGATGATCTTGTCGGCCGCGTAGTGCAGCGCGACACCACCAACCGACAGGCTCCGGCTTCCGTAGGTGTCCATCCCCAACGGGCTGATCGCGGTGTCTCCGTGAAGCACCTCGACGTCATCGAAATCAATGCCGAGCTCGTCGGCCACGATCTGCGACCACGACGTTGCGTGGCCCTGGCCATGTGGAGAGGTTCCCGTTACCACCGTCACCTTCCCGGTGGGGTGGCAACGGATGGTGGCTGTGTCCCACCCGCCGGCGGCGTAGCGCAGTGCCGACAGCACCTGGCTGGGGGCCAGGCCGCACATCTCGATGTAGGTCGAGAGCCCGATTCCAAGCTGCTTGGTGTCACCCGCGTCGCGCCGGCGTTGCTGCTCGCTTCGCATCTCCTCATAGCCGAAGGCCTCCAGGGCCTTGTCGAGGCTCGCCGCGTAGTTGCCGGAGTCGAACGAGAGCCCCGAGACCACCTCACGCGCCTCGGAGAACGGCTCGATGAAGTTCAGCCTGCGGATCTCGACCGGGTCCTTTCCCACCTTGCGGGCGAGCGCGTCCATGATCCTCTCGACCGCGTAGGTGGCCTCCGGCCGCCCCGCGCCCCGGTACGCATCCGTCGGTGTCTTATTGGTGAACACGCCAGTGCAGGTGAACGAGTATGCGTCTGCGTTGTAGACGCCGTGGTAGAGGAACGCGCCGAGGATGGGGATGCCCGGCGTCACGAGCTGGAGGTACGCGCCCATGTCGGCGGTGAGGTTTGCCCTGAAACCGACGACCTTGCCCTCTTCGTCGGCGGCGACCTCCATCTCCTGGATCACGTCGCGCCCGTGGATGGTGCCGAGGTAGCCCTCGGACCGGCCCTCGATCCACTTCACCGGCTGGCCGAGCCTGCGGGCTACCGCCGTGCAGATCGCTTCCTCCGGGTAGACGTTCAGCTTCGACCCAAAGCCGCCGCCGACATCCGGAGCGATCACGCGGAGCTTCTGCTCGGGCATGCCGAGAACGCCCGAGAGTGTCGTCTTGAGGATGTGCGGGATCTGAGTCGCCGAGTAGAGAATGAACTCACCCATTGGAAGGTTGGGCTGGCAGACGACGCCGCGGGGTTCGATGGCGTTCGGGATCAGGCGCGGGTGGTAGTACCGCTCCTTGACCACGACCGCGGCGTTGTTGAAGACGTCATCGACCTCGCCCGTCTCGAGATTCCACACGTAGCACGAGTTCGAATCGAAATCGTCGTGGACCTTGGTGGCACCATCGGCGAGCGCGGCCTCCATATCAACCACGACGTCGAGTGGTTCGTAGTCGACGTCTACGGCTTCGGCCGCGTCGGCGGCTTGGCTCCGCGTCTCTGCGACCACCACTGCGACCGGGTCACCCGCAAACCGGGCCTTGTCTTTGGCGACCGGCCAGTGGGTCGGGAGCTTGATGTCCTCGGTGACCGGCCACGCGCACGGAAGGCCGTCGGCCCACTCGCTGGCGAGGTCGGCGCCCGAGTAGGCGGCCTTGACCCCCGGCATCTCGGCCGCTCGGGCAGTGTCCACCGAGTTGATGGTGGCGTGGGCAAAGGGGCTGCGAACGATGCTGACCCAAAGCATTCCCGGAAACGCGATGTCGTCGATGTACTGGGCGTTTCCGGTCAGCAGTTCGGGGTCCTCCTTGCGGAGCACGCCGCCGCCCATGTACTTCCGTGCCTTTTCGGCTACCTGTGCCATGTGCGACCTCCTTTCACGTGCTCGCAGGCGCGCGCATCTCGCTCGACGCCTGTTGGATGGCCTTGATGATGTTGTGATAGCCGGTGCAGCGACACAGATTGCCCTCGAGACCTGTGCGAATGTCGTCCTCACTCATTTCGCCGTTGTTGTTGATGAGATCGAGGCCGGCCATGATCATGCCTGGAGTGCAATAGCCGCATTGAAGCGCGTGGGTTTCGTGGAACGCCTTCTGCAGTGGGTGCATGGTTCCGTCCTGCGCCAGGGCCTCGATCGTGGTGATCTCCGCTCCTTCGGCTTGAACCGCGAGCATCGTGCACGACTTGACCGCCTTGTCGTTCACGAGAATCGTGCAGGCCCCGCACGTCGATGTATCGCATCCCACGTTGGTCCCGGTCAGGCCGAGCTGCTCGCGCAAAAAGTAAACGAGAAGCTGCCGGGGCTCGACCACCGCTTCGTGCTTGACCCCGTTAACGGTGAGTGAGATCCGTCTCAAGGGCCACCTCCTTCCCGTGGTTTCCATCGGAGGCGCGCCGACGAACCCGCCCGACTGCACATTGACGAGTTGCCATTGAGTCTCAATCCCAGCCCCCGATAGGACCAACTCCGGCGATAATGACTACCTCAACGTAGCATCACGCTCGCTATTTTTTCTCAGCTCCAAGGGAGAGCAATGTTCACGGGAAGAGAGTCCTCGATAGAACCGTTCGAGGTTTTGTGAACCTCAGCGAAACCGCGGAAGTGCTCGCCGCAGTCGCCGCGCTCGAGAAGGAGGAGCGCTCCATGGCGCTCGCCACCATCGTTTCGGTCGATGGCTCTACCTACCGCCGTCCCGGCGCGCGCCTGCTCGTCCCCGACGAGGGCGAGGGGATAGGAAACCTCTCCGGTGGATGCCTCGAGGGACAAGTCACCGAGATAGGACGCGACGTGATGAAGTCGGGCGAATGCCACCTCGAGTTCTACGATCTCACCGCCGACGACGAAGTTGTGTGGGGGTGGGGGCTCGGTTGTAACGGAGCCATCGAGGTCTTCATCGAGCCGGTGGCCAACGCACTCGATAGCGCGGCCGCGTTGGGCGAGGCGATCACCGACGAGCAGTCACTGGCTGTGGCCACGGTGATCGAGTCATCTCTCGAGGGGATCGCACCTGGAGCTCGCGTTCTCGTGTATCCCGATGGCGAGACGCGCGGCTCGTTGGGCGAGGACTCGCTCACCTCCGAGGCCACGGCCGCCGCCGCGGAGATGCTCGATTCAGGCACCACGGAAGTGGTCGAAATCGAGACGCCCGAGGGGTCCGCCCGCGTGTTCATAGAGTCCCTGACTCCGCCGCTGCGGCTGGTGGTCTGCGGTGCCGGACACGACGCGATCCCACTGGTCCGAGCGGGGGCGGCGCTGGGATGGCGAGTCGACGTGGTCGACGACCGCGCCTCGTTCTTGGACGCCGGGAGATTCCAGGGCGCTCGAAACTTCATCGAATGCGAGCCGGCCCAGATCAGCGAGCGAGCCGAGATCGACGAGCGAAGCTACGTCGTGGTCATGAGCCACAACTATCTTCGCGATCGTGACTACCTGCGGTCCCTGCTCGACAGCCCCGCGGCTTACGTCGGCATGCTCGGCCCCCGAGCGAGACTGCAGCGTCTTCTCGACGATCTCGCATCGGACGGCGTGAAGCCGGGCCCCGAACAACTCGAGCGGGTACATGGTCCCGCGGGAATCGATCTCGGCGGCGAGGGACCCGAGGAGGTCGCCGCGGCTATCGTCGCGGAGGTCCTGGCCGTGAGCCAGGGACGGCCCGGTGGGTTCTTGCGCGAGCGATCCGGCCCGATCCACCAACGGCCACAGCCCACCACGGCCTGATTCCTGGAGGTGCGCAAATGAAGATCGAGAACTCGTTCGAGGTACCGGCCCCGACCGAAACGGTGTGGGACTACATGCTCGACATCGAGAAGGTCGTGCCCTGCATGCCCGGAGCGTCGCTGACCGAGACCATCGACGACACCCATTGGAAGGGCAAGCTGACGGTCAAGCTAGGACCCGTGTCGCTCAACTTTGCGGGAAAGGTCGAGATGTCGGAGCGCGACGACGAGGCTCATCGCGTCGTGCTGCAGGCCTCGGGGATGGAGCAGCGCGGGAAGGGGGCCGCGTCGGCGACGGTGACTTCGAACCTCGAGTCGTTCGAGGGTGGGACCCGCGTTCTGGTCGTTCAAGATCTGAAGATCTCAGGCCAGGCCGCGCAGTTCAGCCGCGGGATGATGCAGGATGTCTCGGCGAAGCTAACCAAGAGATTCGCGGACTGCCTCAAGGCGAACATGACCATCGACGAGCAAGCGGCCTCCGCGGAGGGTCCGGTGGCGGCCGAGGGAAACCCCGACGCCGCCGAAGTCCCCGCGCCCATGCCCACAAGGGTGGAGGCCCGGCCCGTCGGCGGAATCCGTCTCGCTCTCGGCGCTCTGGTCTCCGGCATCGTCCGCTTCTTCAGGGGGTTGTTCGGCCGGAAGCGAGCGTGATTACCGCCGTGGTTCTCGCGGCGGGCTCGTCGACTCGGATGGGGCGGCCTAAACAGCTCCTGGAGCTGGACGGCAAACCGATGTTGCAGCACACCGTAGATCTGGTCGCGGAGCGCTTCGAAGATGTCGTCCTGGTGCTCGGTCACAAGGCGGATGCCATCGCGAGGGCGCTCGAGCTTCCTCCCAAGGTGCGGGTGGTGCGAAACCCGGACTACGAGAGTGGTCAGGCCTCATCTGTGAAGGTGGGGATAGCGGCGGTCGCGTCGGAATCCGAGGCCGCGGCCGTCTTTCTCGGCGACCAACCCGGGATGTCGAGCGCTCTGGTCGATGAGGTGATCGCGGCCTTGCGGAATTCGTCGGCGCCGGTGGTCCGCCCGGGCAGTCGCGATGCTCCTGGGCATCCAGTGTTGGTGCGGCGGGAGTCATTTGATCATTGGGCGCAGCTCACCGGCGACGAGGGCGCCCGCAGCTTGATGCGAGGATCCGACGTGCACTTCGTCGCAACCTCGTCCCCTCTGCCCGACGACGTCGACACGCCCGAGGACTACGAAAGGATTCGACGTGGCTGATCGCCCGACCGTCGCCTTCGACATGATCGGTACGACCTTCTCGCTCGAGTCGCTACGTCCACGGCTCGCGTCGGTGGGACTGGCCGAGGCAACCCTCGAAACCCTGTTCGCCCAGTCGCTGCGCGACTACTTCGCGCTGTCTCACGCCGGGGGCTACGCGCCCTTGAAGGAGGTGCTGACGGGCTCGGTGCGCCGGCTTCTCGAGGTTCACGAACTGGATGCGTCCGGCGGCACGGTCGACAAGGTAGTTGCCGGCCTCGGTGAGATGGATCTCGTGCCGGGGGCCGAGACTGCCTATCGCACCCTGATCGATGCGGGTCACTCCATCGTCTCGCTCACCAACGGCGGCGAGGCGTTCACGCGCGGGTTGCTGGAGCGATCGGGCCTCGACCGGTTCGTGTCGTCGGTCATCTCCTGCGACAGCATCGAGGTGAGCAAGCCCCACGCCCGCATCTACGAGTACGCTCGGAAGCAGGTCCCGGGACTCGGCTGGCTGGTGGCCTCACACGCGTGGGACTGCATGGGCGCGCAGCGCGCCGGCCTCAGAGCCGCCTGGATCTCCTCGCACGAGCGCCGCTGGCCGAGCTACTTCGATCCGCCCGACATCTCCGAGGTGAGCCTCGAGGCCGCGGCCGCCGCCATCTCGGAGGACGCGGAGACATAGCGCTTCCATGATGCGATCAGGGTCGCGTCCCCACAGAACCCCTGGTGCCCCTGGTGCCCCTGGTGCCGGCACCGGCGGCACCGGCGGCACCGGCAGCACCGGCAGCACCGGCAGCACCGGCAGCACCGGCAGCTTTGTAGTTGTGCGGGTGGCGGCGATCTACGACATCCACGGCAATCTTCCGGCCCTCGACGCGGTGCTGAGCGACATCGAGCGAGCCGAGCCCGACGTCATCCTCGTTGGTGGTGACTCTGCGTCGGGACCGTTTCCGGACGCCACGCTCGAACGCCTCATGACGATGGACGGCCGCGTCCACGTCATTCGAGGAAACGCCGACCACGAGCTCGTCGATGGCTTCGATCGCGCCTCCGAGGGTGGGGGAGTCGCGGAAGAGGAGGACATCTGGGGCCTGCGCGCCGCGTGGACGGCTCAACAGATCACGACCGAGCAACGCGATTTCCTGGCCGGGCTTCCCGAGACGAAGACCTTCGACATCGAGGGCATTGGCCCGGTCCGTTTCTGTCATGGATCGCCGCGCAGCGACGAGGAGATCATTACCTCCGCCACCACCGACGCCCGGCTGTGCCGAATCCTTGCCGGCGTTGAGGAGGGCCTGGTGGTCTGTGGGCACACGCACATTCAGTTCGATCGCGTCGTGGACGGAACGCGAGTCATCAACGCGGGCAGCGTGGGTATGCCGTATGAGACGGAGCCGGGGGCCTACTGGGCACTGCTGGGCCCGGATGTCAGCTTGAGACGAACCGTCTACGACTTCGATGAGGCGGGAGAGCGGATTCGAAACAGCGGATTTCCCGAGGCCGACGAACACGCGGATCAACTGTTCGTCGAACCGCCCTCTCGCGAAGAGGTTACTCAGTTCTTCGAGCGCCTGGCCCTCGCACGCGAGGGTCCCGAGCAAGAGCGTTGAGCCCCGGCGTGATTCCCGGCGCCGGGAAGGGTGGGATGCTTGACCGACGGAGCGCGAGCGTGGGAGGGGGCAGCCACGGCAGTTATCGACCTGAGTCCTGAACTAGAGGCGATCTGCGGCGCCGACGGCGTCGTTTCCGACCACGTCGCCCGCAAGACCTACGAGTCGGACGGGCTGCTTCAGTACAAGGTCCAGCCGGGTGCGGTGGTGCTGCCGACGACCACCGAGCAGGTCAGCAAGGTGATCGGGTTGTGCCACCGCCACGACGTTCCCTGGGTGGCGCGTGGGTCGGGCACGGGTTTGTCGGGGGGAGCGATCCCGGTTGCGGACGGCGTGCTCATCGTGACGTCGCGTATGCGGAGCATCCTCGAGGTCGATCTCGTTAATCAAAGGGTGGTGGTCGAACCGGGCGTCATCAACCGGGAGATCTCCGCTGCGGTAGCGCCCACGCACTTCTATCCGCCCGACCCCTCGAGCCAGGTCGTGTGCTCGATAGGCGGGAACATCGCCGAGAACTCGGGCGGGCTGCACTGTTTCAAGTACGGCTTCACCACCAACTACGTAACCGGGCTCGAGATCGTGCTGCCGGACGGAAGCGTCGTCGAGCTGGGCGGTAAGGAGCTCGATGCTCCCGGCTACGACCTCATCGGAGCCTTCGTGGGCTCCGAGGGCACCCTCGGATTGGCCACCCGGATCACGCTGCGGATCCTCCCGGTGCCCGAGACCGTGCGCACACTCATCGCCTATTTCGACGGGGTCGGGCCGGCCGGGCAAGCGGTGTCCGACATCGTGGCCGACGGCGCCTTGCCCGGAGCCATCGAGATGATGGACAAGGCCGCGATTCGCGCCTGCGAGGACTCGACTCATGTCGGCCTGCCGCTGGACGCAGAGGCCGCGCTGATCGTCGAGCTCGACGGACCCAAGCCAGAGTGTGAGGCTCGTTTCGATGGCGTGGTCGAGCTCTGTCATCGCAACGGAGCAACCGACGTTCATGTGGCGGCCAACGAGGAGGAGCGCCAGCTCATCTGGAAGGGGCGCAAGGCTGCGTTCGCGGCGATGGGCCGGATCGCACCCAACTACTACGTTCAGGACGGCGTCATCCCGCGCACGCGGCTCGGTGAAGTGCTCGAGCGCATCGCCGCTTTAGGCCGCGAGTACGACCTGGTTGTGGCCAACGTCTTTCACGCCGGCGACGGGAACCTCCATCCCCTGGTCTGTTACGACGGGACCAAGCCCGGCGAGGCCGAGCGCGCCGAGGAGTGCGCGGGCCTGATTCTCAAGGCCTGCCTCGATGCCGGGGGCTCGATCACCGGAGAGCACGGTGTGGGGATCGACAAGAAGCGCTTCATGGGTGACATGTTCTCCGAGGACGATCTCGCTACGTTCCAACGGCTGCGCTGCTCCTTCGACCCACTGCAGCGAGCGAATCCCGGCAAGGTGATGCCGACTCCTAGGTTGTGCGGCGAGGTTCCGGGTCCCTACCGCCGTCACCCGTTAGAAGTCGCCGGAATCGCGGAGCGACTTTGATGGCGAAACAGCTAGAGACTCGCACCGAATCTCCTTCGACACCTCAAGAGGCCGCCGAGGTCATGCGGGGCCTGGGCAAGGCGGGCACGGCACTGAGAGCACGCGGGGGTGGCACGAAGTTTGGCTGGGGACTTCCCAGCGATCCCTCGGTAATCGTGTCGACGCGCAACTTGAATCGTGTGCTCGAACACAACGCTGCGGACATGACCGCGGTGCTGGGCGCGGGGACTCCGTTCGAACATGCTCAGAGCGTTTTCGCCTCCTCGGGTCAGATGGTCGCGCTCGACCCGCCCTGCGGATCGGCTGACAAGGCGACGATCGGCGGAATCCTCGCGGCCAACGACTCGGGTCCGCTTCGTCATCGCTATCGCGGGGCGCGCGATCTCGTGCTCGGGATGACCGTTGCGTTGAGCGACGGCACGCTGGCCCACAGCGGCGGCAAGGTCATCAAGAACGTCGCCGGTTACGACATCGCCAAGCTGTTCACGGGAGCGTTCGGCACCCTGGGGCTTATCGTCGAGGTGGTCGTCCGTCTGTATCCGCGGCCCGCACGCACGATCACCGTGACCGGGGCGACGGATGATCCTGCGGCCCTGCAGGAGGCGGCGCTCGCAATGAGCCACGCGACCCTGGAGATCGAAGCCCTGGACGTGGCCTGGCGCGACGGTTCGGGTGTCCTGCTGGCGCAGTTCGGCGGCGTTGCCCCCGAGGGGCAGGCCGAGCGGGCCCGCTCGCTCATGGCGACGCCGGGACTCGATATCAGCGAGATCGAAGACGACGCCGAGCTGTGGGCCCGCCAGCGCAGCGGGCAACGCGCCGCAGACGGCGAGATCGCGCTCAAGCTGTCGGTGCTCTCTACCGACCTGGCCGCGGCGATCGAAATCGCGCGGCGTCACGGTGGCTCCCTCGTCGGGCGCGCCGGTCTCGGACTGCTGTGGATGCGCCTGCCCGCCACGGACGACGCCGCGGAGGAGTTTGCCGCGGTGCGATCCGAACTTCCCCGGTCGTCGGCACACTGTGTGCTGCTCGACGCCGATTCGGCTACCCGAGCGAAGGCCTCGGTGTGGGGGGACGTCGGTGCGGGCGAGCTCGAGCTAATGCGCTCGATCAAGTCGCGCTTCGATCCCGCCGGGGTCTGCTCCCCGGGAATCTACGTGGCCGATCTTTGATGAAGACAGAACCGCTGGACGAGGGCGCGGTGCAGCAGCGCGCCTTCGACGATCGCAATCCGCCGGACATGGATCTCATCGAGGACTGCGTGCATTGCGGCTTCTGCCTCCCGACCTGTCCGACCTACGTGCTGTGGGGCGAGGAGATGGATTCGCCTCGCGGACGGATCGTGCTCATGCGGACGGGGCTCGAGGAGGGGAGCGAGCTCACCGACTCGATGGCAACTCACTTCGATCGCTGCCTCGGCTGCATGGCTTGCGTAACTGCCTGCCCGTCCGGCGTGCAGTACGACCGCTTGATCGAGCAGACCAGACCACAGGTCGAGCGGCACCACGAACGCAGCCGCACCGAGAGAACCGCAAGGCGGGCCGCATTCGCGTTGTTCACGCACCCGAAGCGTCTCCGTCTAATGGTTCCGCTGCTGGCGGCGACGCGCAAGTTGAAGCTCGATCGAGCCGTGGCGCGAAGCCGGTTGGGACGCCGGTGGCCACAGTTGGGGGCGCTTGCAGCCCTGGCGCCGGATGTGCGAGTGAGGGCGACTACCAAGCGACTCGGTGAGCACTTCCCCGCTGTTGGCGAGCCGCGCGGCCGAGTTGGTCTACTCCAGGGTTGTGTGCAGCGGGCCTTCTTCGGGGACGTCAACGAGGCGACGGCGAGGGTGCTGTCACAAGAGGGATATGAGGTCGTCGCACCGGCAAAGGTGCGCTGTTGTGGGGCTCTGATGCTCCACACCGGCTACGAGGACGATGCTCGCAAGCTGGCGCACAAGGCGATTGCGGAGTTCGAGGACTGCGACTTCATCATCACCAACGCGGCGGGGTGTGGGTCTGCGATCAAGGACTACGTGCACCTGCTGGCAGACGACCCACAATGGTCCGAGCGTGCGGCCGCGCTGTCGGCGAAGGCGCGCGACGTCATGGAGTTTCTCGGCTCGGTCGAGCCTCGAGGCGAACGCCATCGCATTGACTTGACGGTGGCCTATCACGACGCTTGTCACCTGGCTCACGCCCAGGGCGTGAGAGCGGAGCCACGAGCGCTCCTCAAGGGAATCCCAGGGCTAGAGCTCGTCGAACCTGCCGAATGGGAGATTTGTTGTGGCTCGGCGGGTATCTATAACCTGCTGCAACCGGAGGCCGCGACCGAGCTCGGCGAGCGTAAGGCCGACAACCTCCTTGCGACCGGAGCCCAGGCCATTGCGGCGGGAAACCCGGGCTGCACGCTGCAGATCGGTAGCCGCCTCCGCGATAGAGACAAAGAACTGCCCGTGTATCACCCGATCCAGCTGCTCGACGCCTCGCTATCGGGAGGCGGAGCGCTCGACGGGAAATAAAGAGAGGGGAGCTGTAGAGACGTGAGTCAACAGATAGAGGTTCGCGGCGTGGGCGACGAGGTCATCTTGAGTGACGAAGCTCTGGACTTCGTCGCGGGACTGCACCGGACCTTCGATGGACGGAGGCGCGAGCTTCTTGCGGCGCGCCCGGAGCGCCACAAGCTCATCGAGTCGGGCGAGCTACCGGACTTTCTGACCCAGACCAAGGACGTGCGCGAGGACGACTGGCGCGTGTCGCCGGCCCCCGACGACCTGCAGGACCGACGTACCGAGATCACCGGTCCGACCGACAGAAAAATGATCATCAACGCACTCAACTCCGGGGCCAAGGTGTTCATGGCCGACTTCGAGGACTCCAACTCACCGACCTGGGACAACATGGTGACCGGCCAGCGGAACCTCATCGACGCGATCGAACGAACTATCGATTTCACGAGTCCCGAGGGCAAGTCGTACGCGCTCGCGGAAGAGACCGCGACGCTCGTCGTGCGACCGCGAGGCTGGCACCTACCCGAACGCCATCTCGAGATCGACGGGACTCCCGTCTCGGGCTCGCTCTTCGACTTCGGTCTCTACTTCTGGCATTGCGCACAGAGGCTGCTCGACCGGGGGAGTGGTCCCTACCTCTATCTACCGAAGCTCGAGAATCATCTCGAGGCGCGTCTATGGAACGACGTGTTTTCCTACGCCGAGGACGCCGTCGGACTCGAGCACGGAACGATCAAGGCGACGGTCCTCATCGAGCATGTTCTCGCCGCGTTCGAGATGGAGGAGATCCTTTACGAGCTGCGCGATCGATCGGTCGCGCTAAACGCGGGCCGTTGGGACTACATCTTCTCGATCATCAAAGAGTTCGGTGATCGTGACGACTTCGTCTTGCCCGATCGCAATCAGGTTTCCATGCGGGTGCCGTTTATGCGGGCCTACACCGAGTTGCTGGTGAGCACGTGTCATAAGCGCGAGGCCCATGCCCTCGGTGGGATGGCCGCCTTTATCCCCTCACGCCGTGATGAGCAGGTCAACGCAACCGCCATCGCCAAGGTGCGCGAGGACAAGCAGCTCGAGGCCGGCTCCGGATTCGACGGCACCTGGATCGCGCACCCCGACCTCGTGCCGGTAGCACAAGAGGTGTTCGACGAGGAACTCGGGGAGCGGCCCAACCAGGTGTCCAGGAAGCGGGACGACGTGTCGGTCGAGGCCGGCGAACTGCTCGACATGCGAGTGCCGGACGGCAGCGTGACCGAGGAGGGGCTGCGCAACAACGTCAGTGTCGGCATCCAGTATCTAGAGTCGTGGCTGCGGGGGACCGGTGCCGCGGCGATCTTCAATCTCATGGAGGACGCCGCCACTTCCGAGATATCCCGCACTCAGATCTGGCAGTGGATCGCCACCGGCACGAAGCTCGACGATGGCAGGCAGGTGACCAGGGACCTCGTGAGGACTATCGAGGAAGAGGAGCTCGCCAAGATCAGGGACGCGCGTGGAGCCGACGCCTTCGACTCCGGTTCTTTCGGTGAGGCCCGGGAGATCTTCGAACAAGTGGCGCTTTCGGAGGAGCTGGCCGAGTTCCTGACCCTTCCGGCGTACGAACGGCTCGCCTGAATTCGGAGCGTGGTCGCGGCCCCCGCGAAGTAGTCACTTCGGGCCGCTCTTGAGCGCGTCACGGTAGTCCGAACGGGCCATACGCGGGCTTTCGGATTGAGTCGCCCCTCTCGGGCGCCGATGGGTAGCCGACAACACCGTGTAGCGGCCGAAAGAGGAAGAAGAGAATTGCGCGTCCTGATCGTCGACGACAATGTGCACGTGCGAGGCGGTCTCCGTCAGCTTCTGGATTTCCAGGAGCACATCGAGGTCGTGGGTGAGTGCGCGGATGGTCGCCAGGCCGTAGACGAGGTCGGCCGGCTCACGCCCGATGTCGTCGTTATGGACATGCGCATGCCCGAGATGACCGGCGCCGAGGCGACGGCGGTGATCAAGCAGGATCACCCCAGCGTGAAGGTTCTCGCCCTCACCGCCTTCGGAGAGATGGAGCTCGTCAGCGAGATGGTGAAGGCCGGAGCCGACGGCTACCTGCTAAAGGGTGGCAGCGCGGACGAGCTGCTCAGGTCGCTCGACGCGGTCTTCGAAGGCGAAGCCGCTTTAGGTCGTGAGGTGACGCGGGGCGTGATGCAGAACCTCGCGCAGCTCTATCGCGAAGAGCAGGAGCGAGCTCGATCGCTCGCGGACCTCGACCGGATGAAGACCGAGTTCGTCTCGGTGGTCTCGCACGAGCTGCGCACGCCGCTGACCACGATCAGCGGTGGAGTCACCACGCTTCAGTACAAGTGGGACGACCTCGATGAAGCCACCAAGCTCGAGCTCCTCGGGTCTATGCACAACCAGTGCGACCGTCTTTCGATGATGATCGACAAGATCCTGACCGTGAGCGGAATCCAGCGCGGGGGCCTGGGCCTGCAGCCGGTCGATTTCTCGCTTGCAACCGTGGCTCGCGAGGCTCTGGCTCTCGTTTCGCACAAGGCGGAGCCGGCACGCGTGAAATTCGATGAGACCGAGTTGATCGCCTCGGGGGACCGCGACCGCATCAGAGAGGTGGCGGTATCGCTGCTCGATAACGCGCTCTCGTTCACCGACGGGGTCGTCGAGATCGCCCTCGGAAGAACGCTGCGCAAGGTGACCTTGAGCGTGCGGGACACGGGCCCGGGAATGGATGCTCAGACACTCGACCTTCTACTCAACAATCCCTTCACGCAGGGAGACTCGTCCAGCACCCGCAGGGTCGGGGGCCTGGGCCTATCGCTGTTCATTGCACGTCAGGTGCTGGAGGCGTCGGGCGGCCGCCTGGACGTCGCGTCCAGCCCCGCCGGTGGCTCAACCTTCACCATGGTGCTTCCGGCCGCCTGACCGGCGTGCACCAACTGCGAGCCGCTGTTCCGCTCAGATTTCATCGATTACCATGCCCGAGATGATCACGCGCCAAGGGCAGCGATTTGTGAGCCCCCTGGTTTTATCCGGGGGTCGGCAGCTCGCGGCCTGACGCTGTTCCAGAGTCGAGGCGGTCTGATTGCCCCCTGGAGATCCGAGGGGCTTTTTTTCCGACCGACGACTCCGGAGGAGACAGCAATGGCTTCGATCACAGTTCTCGATTCAGCTTCAGTACGGCGCGCCCTGGATATCCGTGACCTCACCGATCCGGGCCAGGGACGACATGCGATGCAGCTGCTCGTGAACGAGATCGAGCGGGCGCTGAGCGAGCTCTGGAACCTGCCGCTTCGGAGGCATCGGGTCAACCCCGTGGTGCCGGCAGAGGACAATTACGACCGGCTGCGCTACGGGCCCGACGCCGTCGCCCGAGACACCCGCTACACCCGCTATTTGTCCCCCGACCTAGTGTTGAGAACCCACTCCTCGGCGATGATCCCGCCCCTTCTCACGCGCCTCTCTGAGAGTCCACGCGTTGAGGTGCTGCTATCGTGTCCCGGCATCGTGTACAGGCGCGATGCCATCGACCGCACGCACACAGGCGAACCGCACCAGATCGACCTGTGGCGAATCCGCCCAGGTGAGCCTGCGCTCGACGTCTCCGATCTCGAGGAGATGATTGGCTCGGTGGTTGAGGCCGCACTGCCCGGATACAGCTACCGAACGCTGCCGACCGAGCACCCATACACACTCGAGGGCAGGGAGATCGAGATCCGGGACGGAGGACGGTGGCTCGAGATAGGCGAGTGCGGTCTCGCTCATCCCGAGGTGCTGGGTAGTGGCGGATTGTCCAAAACTAGTTCGGGGCTTGCGATGGGTTTGGGTTTGGACCGACTGGTCATGGTGCGAAAGGGCCTGGGACGACATCCGTCTCTTGCGGGCGAACGATCCGCGCATTGCCTCGCAGATGCTCGACCTTGATCCGTATCGGCCGGTATCTCGTATGCCGTCGGCGCGCCGCGACATATCGATCGCGATCTCCGGAGAGGTCGATGGCGAGCGTCTCGGGGACGCGGTCCGAGAGGCGCTTGGCCTCGATGCCTCGTCGGTCGAGTCGGTCGAGGTGCGCTCCGCAACCCTCGGCCAAGAGCTGCCGATAGCAGCAAGAGAGAGGCTGGGCATGGTGTCGGATCAGTGGAACGTGCTGCTTCGGATCGTGCTTCGGGACCTCGACCGGACGCTCACGGCCGATGAGGCGAACCGTCTACGGGACAGAATCTATGCGGCACTTCACGAGGGTTCGGTGGACCAGTGGGCGATTGGGAAGCCATCTCTCTAATAGGTGGATGTATCTAAAGAGCGTTGCTGCACTCAGCGGCAACTCATGAGTGTCATACCCCGCCGTTAGGCTCCGAGGATCATGGCCAAGCGTCTTCCTTCGCTGGAGCTCATCGCCTCGAGGGTCGAAACACAGCTGGACTTCCAACTCCGGCATTTCGACGGTCTCGACAACAAGGCCGGCATCGTGCTCGGTTTCGCAGGAATCCTGGTTGCGATCGGAAACGGAGCAACGGTTGCCTTGGCTGTTGCGGGTCGAGTCGTGGCGGTGGCAGCGGCGATGCTGGCCTTATGGGCCTTCTTGCCACGAAAGTACCCCGTGCTTGACATGCGGAAGCTCCGAAACAGGTACCTGCGAGCCGATCTTGAGTTCACTAAGCTTCATCTCCTCGATACAGAGATCCGGATGGAGGAGCGCGCCTCGTCTCTGCTCGGGCTTAAGGCGTTCCGCCTGAAGCTGGCAGTCGGGTTCTTGGCAGTGGCGGTGTTCCTGACCGCCGCGGGTATCCTGTTTGAAGGAGGGACTCGATGACCGAGCAACCGAAAACCGACCCCCAGGTTCCGGCGGGCGGAGGGGAGGACGAGGAGCTGCCCCCCCCATTCGAACCCGACGAGGACCTCATCACATACATAGAGAAGGGCCGCGATCCCAACGGAGAACAGCGGTAGAGCCTCTCGACCTAGATGATTCGGAGACGTGGCCTCTGTTATCCTTTTTCGGCCCTGCCCTTGGTGCGGAATGCAGCCCTGGGCGGGAAATCAGACCGAGGAGTGACATGTACGCAGTGATCCGCGCGGGCGGCAAGCAGTTCAAAGTCGCCAAGGGCGACGTAATCGAGATCGAGAAGCTCGGGGGCGCCGA
>JBOGWU010000220.1:0-4643 GCA_050693935.1 Actinomycetota bacterium
CGTGAGACCCCGGTCGAGCTGGGCTTCGATCAGGTTGCCAAGCTGTAGCCCTGCAAACAGCAAGATCAAGGAGATCAGATAAATGAGTGAGCGGCGCAAGAAGGTCGCGCAGGTCCTGAAGCTGCAGATCCCCGCCGGGCAGGCGACGCCGGCTCCGCCCGTGGGCCCGGCCCTCGGCCAGGCCGGAATCAACATCATGGACTTCTGCAAGCAGTACAACGCCGCAACGCAGCAGTCGACGGGAACCATCGTCCCAGTCGAGATCACGGTCTACGAGGATCGTTCGTTCTCGTTCATCACCAAGACTCCGCCCGCGGCAGTGCTCCTTCGTCAGAAGGCCGCGGTCCTCAAGGGCTCGAGTGAGCCCAACCGAGACAAGGTCGGCAGCGTGACGCGCGACCAAGTGCGCGAGATCGCAGAGACGAAGCTTCCCGACCTGAACGCCAACGACATCGACGCCGCGATGAAGATCGTCGAGGGCACTGCTCGCTCGATGGGCATCACGGTCAAGTAGAGAACTCGATCCCTAGCTAGTGGGAGGCGGAGCTCGACTCCGTCGATGACCACGAGGAGGTAGTGAACATGCCGAAGACCGGCAAGCGTCTCAAGGAATCTCTGAGCCAGGTCGATCGCGACCAGCTATATTCCGCCGGCGACGCCCTGAAGCTGCTGAAGTCCGTCCCTGCTGCAAAGTTCGACGAGACCGTCGAGCTAGCCCTGCGGCTCGGAGTCGATCCCCGCAAGGCAGACCAGATGGTGCGTGGCGCGGTGTCCCTCCCCAAGGGGACCGGCAAGACCATTCGGGTCGCCGTGTTCGCGAAGGGCGAGCAGGCCAAGGCCGCCGAGGCCGCGGGGGCCGACGTCGTGGGTGATGACGATCTCGCCGAGCGAATCGAGGGCGGGTGGCTCGACTTCGACGCCGCGGTGGCCACGCCGGACCTCATGCCCGTCGTAGGAAAGCTGGGCCGCGTGCTCGGCCCCCGCGGTCTGATGCCCAACCCCAAGTCCGGCACTGTGACGACCGACGTCGCTAAGGCGGTGGGCGACCTCAAGGGTGGACTGGTCGAATACCGCACCGACCGGCACGGCAATCTCCACCTGATCATCGGTAAGAAGTCCTTCGATGAGGGCGACCTCGCCGTCAACTACGCGACCGTCATGGACGAGGTCGTGCGGGCAAAGCCGGCCGCGGCCAAGGGCCGCTACCTGAAGAGCATCACGCTCTCGACGACCATGGGGCCCGGAGTGCGGGTCGACCCTCTGAAGTACAAGGATCTCGAGGCCAAGCACCTCGACGAAGTCGAGGGCTGACCGACGGGTGGTGTCATAGGGTCGCGAGCATGACGCTGCTCACCGTGACCCGGGAGGCCGGACTCGACCGGCCCGTGATGATCTCGGCGCTTGGAGGCTGGGTCGACGCGGCCTCGGTCGCCACCGACACGGCTCAGCGCCTGGCCGGTGATGGCGAGGTGGTGGCGTTCTTCGATGCGGACGAGTTGTTCGACTACCGGTCAAGCCGGCCCATCCTGGACATCGTCGATGGGGCGATGACCGAGGTGACCTGGCCTGAGATCACGGTGCGGCTGGCCGAGCTCGGGAACATGGAGGTGCTCGTCATGCTCGGCACCGAGCCGGACCTGCGCTGGAGAGCGTTCTCGGCCTCGGTGGTGGAATTCGCGCAACAGCACGACGTGAGCCTGCATGTGACTCTGGGGGCCGTGCCGGCCGCGGTGCCCCACACACTGCCTCCTCCGGTTCTCACCACCGCGTCGCGCGAGGGCCTGATCGCCGAGAGAGGGCCATTGCCCCCGACCATGCGGGTGCCGAGCGCGGCGATCAGCATCGTCGACCGTGCGCTGGCACACGCGGGAATCGACACCGTCGGGTTCTTCGCTCAGGTTCCGCACTACGTGAACGGTCCCTATCACGACGCAATCGCGACACTGGTGGGGCGTCTTGCCGGCCAACTCGGTGTCGAGGTGAAGCTCGACGACCTTCGTGCGCTAGCCGCCGAACAACGCGCCCAGCTCGACGAAACCGTGGCCGCCCGACCCGACGCCAAGGAGTATGTCGCTCGACTCGAGGCAGCCGCGGTCGAGGAATCGGTTCCCTCGGGTGACGAGCTGGCCGAGGAGTTCCAGCGCTACTTCAGCCAGCAGGATCCCGGGCCGAACGATCCCTTCGAGGGTTGACTAGGAGCCCCAGCGCTCGCGATGAACGGTCTGGCTCGCGGGCCTTCGGCCGCGCGTGGCCGACCCGGTAGTTGCCCTCGAGGCGGCATGACCGATGGTGATGATTCCGATCGGGATGACGTCGGCAGGGATTTGGAGAAGCTCCTTGAGGCCCCGCATCCTGTGTGAGCCGAACACCCCGGCGCTCAGGCCCTCGTTCACCGCCCCCAGTAGCAAGAGCATCATCGTCGCCCCCCCGTCGACCCACCAGTAGGGGACCGGCCATTCCATCTCCGCCCCGTCGGCTCCGAGCTTGTCGGGCTCCCGGTAGCGCTCGTGGTAATCGTCTTCCCGCACGCACACCACCACGTGAACCGGCGCGGTCGACATCCACGGCGGCATGCCCCGATCCACGTAGTGCTGCTCGTTGCTCAGCTCCGCGATCCTTCTTCGAGTCTCCCCCTCGGTAACGACGACGAGGTACTGGCCCTGGCTGTTGCCGGCACTCGGGGCTCTACGAGCCGCATCGATGATGCGTTCGAGCGAGCCGGGATCGACGGGGGTGGCTCGGTAATTGCGAATCATCTTGCGTCGTCGAACGACGTCGCCAAAATCCATGTGTGCCCTCCCGGCGGACTCGGGGGTTGGAGCTCATCGCTTCCGATGCGCTATTCTCTCTGCCGAAGCAGCCCCAGACCGCAGGCGGGTCCGCCCCTTAATCAAGTGACCTGCGTAGGCGAGCGAACGAATCTCTCCGGAGGTTCGCATACCGCACTCCCGTGCGCGGTCGCCTTCTGGGTGACCGCTTCTTGTTTGTCCGAAACGGATTGGAGAACGAGAGGGAGCAGCGCCTATGCCAAGACCCGAGAAGGTCGCCGCGGTCAAAGAGATCTCGGAGAGGTTCAGTACCAGCGAAGCCGCGTTGCTGACCGAGTTCCGCGGTCTGAGCGTCAGCGAGATTGCCGAGGTCCGCACCGCACTCCGGAAGGCCGACCCCGACACGGAATACAAGGTGTCGAAGAACACCCTGGCTCGCATCGCTGCGAAGGAGGTCGGCTTGGACGACCTCATTGAGCTGCTCGAGGGACCGACGGCGATCGCTTATATCAAGGGCGATGCCGCGGCCGCGGCCAAGGCGCTCGACGAGGCCGCCAAGCGGTTCCCGGTCCTCACGATCAAAGGCGGGATCCTCTCGGGTAAGCCGATCTCCGCGGAGCAGGCGCAGGCTCTCGCGAAGCTCGAGCCCCGCGACACCCAGCTCGCCAAGATCGCCATGATGATGAATCAGCCGGCGACCCTGACGGTCAACGTTCTGGCCGCGCTGCTGCGTGACCTCGGCTCGATGCTGGGTCAGGTGGCCGCCAAGAAGGAGTCCGGTGAACCGCAGGCCGGCGACGCCACAGCCGAGGAGTCCGTAGCTCCGGAGGCGACCGAAGAGCTCCAAGAAGAGTCAACCGACGATGACGGCAATGAAAGCCAAGAGGAGGAATAGTCATGGCTACCAAGACCCTGAGCCACGAGGATGTGCTCGACGCGATTTCCAACTGGACCGTGCTCGAGCTGAGTGAGTTCGTAAAGGCCTTCGAAGAGAAGTTTGGCGTCAGCGCAGCCGCTCCGGTCGCAGTGGCCGCCGCTCCCGGCGGCGGTGGCGGAGAGGCGGCCGCCGAGGAGGAGAAGGACGAGTTCGATGTCGTCCTCAACGCCGCCGGTGACAAGAAGATTCAGGTGATCAAGGAGGTCCGCAGCCTCACGAGCCTCGGCCTGAAGGAGGCCAAGGACCTGGTCGATAGCGCCCCCAAGCCGGTGCTCGAGAAGGTCAACAAGGAGCAGGCCGACGAGGCCAAGGCCAAGCTCGAGGCCGCCGGCGCCACCGTCGAGGTCAAGTAACCCGATTTGGCAGCAGGGCGGGCCCCCCTTTGGTGGCCCGCCCCTGTCCTGTGGGACGAAAAACCAAGGCAAAGTCAAAGGCGAAAAGCAAAGGCGGCATCAAACGGGGGAAATTCAGGCCGGGGGGCTTGGTAGGGCCCGCTTTGGGCGGTCCCCCGACACCTCCGCAACATGGGTACCGCTATGCGGTAGTGAGGTTGCAAAGGCCTCCCGTAGGCTCGAATTTCTCCTTCGCAAGCCCCGAACCACTCCCAACTCGTCCCTTTGATGCCGATTTTGACTTTGATCTTGCTTTTTCTGCCCCTGAATCCCGCTTCCTGGGAATTCCTGAGACGCGAAAAGTGTTGACCAGGGAGCAGCCGCAGGATTACCATGACGCTGGCTCGACTACGAGGGGTACCTCTACAGGCGCTACCACGCATCGGCCAACTGAATATTCGCTCTCTTGACGCGGGTGTAGGCGTGCGCCTATATTCGTGTGCTGCTGTGTCCACCCCCTGCACGTTTCCGACGATCTGTCGCGCGGCTAAGAACCGCCCAGTTGTCACCGTCCGGGGAGCAAGCTTCAGAACCGCCGTTTGACAG
>JBOGWU010000221.1:0-5859 GCA_050693935.1 Actinomycetota bacterium
CTCCTTGTCACTCTGTGGCTTCCATTGCATTGCCGAGCACACACTCGACCTGGAGTTATTGGCTCACACTGTTTCCATTTGGAACACCATGGCTACCCCCATCGCACCCCTGATAAGGGTGAGGTCGATGGTTCAAATCCATCTGGGCCCACTGAACCGTTCCTCTGGTCAGAGCCGGTGTGGACCCTCGAGATACCTCTCGCCCAGTTCGGCTCTCAAATCCGAACGAAATCCGAACTCATGTCTGTGCGGGTCGCCGTCAGTGTCGAACCTTCTGACGGGTGGCGACAAGCTTGGTGACAACTTGTCTGCTAGCCCAATTGCAGGATCGTCTCTTCGATTTCGGCTCCACGTGCCGTGGCGAAGGACACCTCCGTAGAGATGATTCGGAACCCAGACTTCTCAAGCACCCGGAGTGAGGCGGCGTTGTCGCTCGCAGCCCGGGCATAAAGGGGCCGAATCCGAACCACCTCGAGAAACAAGGAAAGGGCCCGACTGGCGATGCCCCGCCCCCATACGGCACGGTCGATCCAGTACGTGATCTCGGTCTGCCCCTCGACGACGAAGCTGGAAATGCTGCCGACTAACTCGCCCTCCCATGTGATCGCGCGCAGCGTGTTCTCGGGCGACTCCATCACACTCACCATGTGTGCGTCGAACCGCTGCCGGTCATCCGGGTCTTCGGGCGTGAATGCTGCCATTCTGACCGACTCCGGATCGCTCCACTGCCGAAACAGCGCATCCAGATCAGACTCGTGCACCGGTCGTAGTATCACCGCCTGCCCGCCAATCTCGTTCACGATTCCGGCCCTACAGAGCAGGGCCCACTTGCGTGGCTCCGGCAGGCAGATGCCCGCCGTATCGGCCAAGATGCCTTGCCTTCCTGGGGGTAGTCCGCTCCGTAGCTGGGGATCGTGTCCAAGCTGCTGTCCAGAGAGCCCAAGGGACGTCAGGACCAAACGGCTCCTGCAGATCGTGCAGGGTGGCTAAGAGAAAGCCAAGAAACTCTGCAACTCTCTGTGTGAACCCGATCTCATGGGGCTCATAGTGACCCTCGAAACCTGGGCAACGAACGGGTTGACCCACCCGTCCTTGAACTGGAGGGCCAACTTCCAGAGTGGTAGCGAGAGGTCCGCTTTCAGTGGTGTGACTACATAGGCAGAATGGATTGCCTCGCGGAGGTTCGGTTTCTCCCTCTCCTGACACGTCGAAGATCGTGCCTCGTCAGAGATGAACTGGGCGTTGGCCGTCGGGTCAACCCGGCCAAGGAAGCGACGTATCGCTGCGGAGTGTTCGTCGCTCGCTTCTGATTGCGCACGCTCCCAGTCCGCCACGGCTACCGGGGCTTGTCGTCAGTGGGTTCTTCCATCGTTAAAGTAATCTGGCATGCCGGTACGACGGATTGGTTTCTTTGTAGGGACCGCATCGTTTTGAAGAGGCACCCGCTCAACCTCCGCGCGTACGAACATCTCTACGACACCATCGGCGACGGCAACGCCCTCGCCGTCGAAGTCAACCTGTTCCGCCCCACCTACAACACTCTGCGACCCCACCAGGCCCTCGACAAACGCACACCACGTGCGGCTTACCTCGCCGTCGAACACTGCGGTTAGCGTGTGGCTTTTGGCGCACCCGCTACCCTGGGAGGTCCCGACATGACTAGTAAGTTCACCGGCCTTGCGATCGACTGTGCCGACCCCAACGGTCTCGCCCGGTTCTGGTGCTCGGTCCTTGACTACGAGGTGCACGACGAAGACGACGGCATTGTTTCAATTGGCTCCCCTATGGTGCCTGAAGGCAAGAACCGCCCTGGCCCAGTGCCACCGACGTTGGAATTCGCGCGCGTGCCCGAGGGCAAGACTGTCAAGAACAGGCTCCACATCGATGTCAACCCAACCGACAGGGAGCAAGACGATGAGGTCCGACGCCTGCTCGACTTAGGTGCTCGACACGCCGACGTCGGCCAAGGCGATGCGAGCTGGGTCGTACTTGCCGACCCAGAGGGGAACGAGTTCTGCGTCCTTGCGAGCCGCCGCCCCTAATCGGAGACGGCACACCGCGCCAGACCTACTCCGGTCGCCTACCCACGGCTTGCGGTTGCCCTGACTGTTTCAGCAATCGCGCTCGCGGCTTGCGGCGGTGGGGACGGCGACGAAGGCGACGCGGCCGGCACGACCGCGAGCCCGAGCGAGTCCGCTGCGGGCGGCGAAACGAAACCGATCCTGATCAAGACGCGCATGAACATCCCCACGGGCGAGATCCTCGACGGGTCCACCATCGGGGATTCGCCCTTCTGCCCCGGCGGCACGGTCAAGGACAAGCACGGGACTCCCGAGATCGGGCTGGTGGACAGGACGATTACGTGCTCCGACGGCACCCTGAGGATGGGCTTCGACCCACAGGAGCCGGTTGGCGACACGCAGAGAGGCCCATGGAGGGTCATTAGCGGCACCGGCGCCTACAAGGGGTTGGGAGGGGAGGGCAGCGGTATGACGAAGATGACCTACGACCCCGATAACAACCGCCAACACCCCACAAGAGGTCGCGAGAGTACACGGGGACCGTCACGCACTAACCCATCAGGTGCGCTGCAGGAGCATCTGCTCGTGCTAGCTGGTAGGTGCTCTTAGATTCCTGAACTTTGAGGTGCCTCGAGCGACCGGATGAAGTCCGTGAGATCGGAGGCAAAGCGCTTGGGTTCTTCCCAGTGCGGCGAGTGCCCGGCGCCTGCGTACACGACCAGTTGCGATCCGTTGATGGCGGCTACGAGCGCATCCTGATCGGCTCGCGATAGGACCTTCGTCACCATCACCCCAGACGACGAGTGTCGGGGATTGGATCTTGCCGACTTCCTGGATGAGATCATCATCCAATAGGTGCGAAAAGACGTCCCTCCACACGCGAGCCGGAACCTTCATCGCCTCCGCCACGAGTGTCTCGAAAAAGTCTTGAGGCAGCGGCTTGGCGAGAGTGCCGGCTTGCGTCTCTCGGACAAAGTCGGGATCAACCGGATCGGCCAGCTTCGAGATCGTTGAGTCCCACGCTTGCCGGAGGCCAGGATGACTTCGCAGCGTCAATGGGGAGGCAACGAAGACGAGTCCAAGAACCTTTCTCGGATGATCGATAGCTAAGCGCTGAGCGAAGAAGCCACTTGCCGAATGCGCCGCGATGACGGCGGCAGGAAGGGTAAGGGCATCCATGAATCCTTCGATGTCCGCCGCGAAGTCACGAAAGCCGTAGCCCTCCGGCGGATGAGTTGAATCGCCATGCCCCCTGAGAGTGAGGGCGAACGCTCGGATCGAATCGGGCAGATAGTCGAGCACCGGCTTGAACGACTGCCACGAATCACCGAGGCCGGGCAGGAGTAGCAATGGTGTACCCGAGCGATCTCCCTGTTCCGCGTACTCGATGGCCACGCCGGTGCGCAGCTCAATGGCAACGGCTCCCATGCCAACCATTTTTCCATTCCCTCTGAGGAGCACCTGATGGTCGGACTGTTTCCGGAGTTGGTCTGGTGTTTCATGGGGCGGTAGCTCAGTTGGGTAGAGCACCTGCTTTGCAGGCAGGACGTCGTAAGAGGCACATGACCGAATCAGTGAAGATCTCTGGAAGCAGTGATGCGCTTTCGGACATCCCTCGGCCTCTAGAGCCGACCGCTCAAGTGGGGGTCGTTACCGATGCCTGCATCCCTGAGATGCCCCAGCAGGTGAGCAGCAAGAAATAGCGCACCAGGATGCTGCTGCCGACAAGCTCCTCCGATCCTGACGGCATGAGACTTGAGGCTCGATCGATGTTCCTCGGATCCCAGTGCGTGCGGTTCATGGGGACGATTGCTCGAGACTTCGACGGCCGCCATGGCGTCAGCGGGGTCGCGCTTCGTCGGGAACTCGGCCGAACCATTGACAGCCGTCACGGGCAGATGGCAGGTTAGTCCGGTTTAGTCCAGGGGGTCCCATCCAGCCTTAGGAGTGTCATGAAGCGACTTTCCGTACGTCTTCTCGCCATACTCGCGCTGGTCGGCGGGCTGGTCGTCGTCGCTCCAGCGAGCGCAGTACCCAAGTCAGACAGGCTCGACGTCTACGTCGGCGATCTGACTGCGGGCCAGCTGAGCGAACTGGTCGAGCTCGGCGTCGACCGCCACGACCTCGAAATCGCCCGCATCCCCGGAGAACGCGGTGCGAAAGGCGAGCTCCGCGTTGAGGCGATCATCAGCGGCGCTCAGGCGAGGCAGCTGGCTACGCAAGGCGTCACCATGCAGCCGAAGAAGGTCAACGGGCAAACGGTTGCTCAACGCGCCACCCTCGCAGCCGCCGAAGGCTTCGAGGTGTTCAACACCTACGGCGGCGCCACCGGCATCAAGGCCGAGTACGAACAGGCCGCCGCGGACAACCCGAGCATCGCCAAGACGGTGACCATCGGCCAGACCGTCAACGGCCAGGACATGATCGCGTTGAAGATCAGCAAGAACGCCCGGACGCTCAAGGACGGCAAGAAGCCATCGGTCCTGTACCTCAGCGCTCAGCACGCTCGCGAGTGGATCACGCCGGAGATGAACCGCCGGCTGATGCACTACTTCCTCGACAACTACGGCAGCGACCCGCAGATCACCAAGCTGGTCAACGAGAACGAGCTGTGGTTCGTGCCGGTTGCGAACCCCGACGGCTACGACTTCACCTTCACTCCCGGGAACCGGCTGTGGCGCAAGAACCTCCGTGACAACAACGTCGACGGCACGATCGCGCCCGGCGACGGAGTCGACCTCAACCGCAACTTCGCGACCAAGTGGGGATACGACAACGAGGGTTCCTCTCCGAATCCGGGTAGCGAGACCTACCGTGGTCCCGGGCCCAACTCCGAGCCCGAGTCTCAGGCACTGGAGGCCTTCGTCGGGCGGGTCGGGTTCGAGTTCTTCGTCAACTACCACTCGGCTGCCGAGCTGCTGCTCTACGGCACCGGTTGGCAGGTCTCGACACCCACTCCGGACGACGTCATCTACGAGGCCATGGCCGGCGACGACGCGAACCCCGCCATCCCGGGCTACGACCCGGACATCTCCGCCGAGCTCTACACCACCAACGGCGACACCGACACGCACATGACCGAGCTGTTCGGCACCCTCGGCTTCACGCCCGAGATGGCGACCTGCGAGTCGGCGTCTCAGGAGGATCCCAACGACGAGTGGATCGACACCGACTGCGACAGCGGCTTCAACTTTCCCGACGACGAGGATCTGATCCAAGCAGAATTCGAGAGGAACATTCCCTTCGCGCTGTCGGTGGCGGAGTCCGCCTCCGACCCCGATGACCCCCAGTCCGTGGTTGGCCGCACCGCTGAGGACTTCCGCGTGGACTCCTTCGACGTCTCCTACGGCGACCCGCAGACTGTCTCGGTGGTGGCCAAGCGCGCGCTGGGGAACAAGCGCCTCCGCTACCGCATCAACGACGGCCCGACCCAGACCGCGCGGGTCTCCGAGTGGGCCGGCGGTGAGCGCTACGGCGACGAGAACGACGACTACTACGCCGAGTACCGCGGCCAGGTTCGTGGCGCGAGCCCCGGCGACGAGGTCGAGGTCTGGTTCACCGCGACGAGAAGCGGGGCTTCGGTGCAGAGCGAGCGGTTCACCTACTCGCTGGCCTCGGACACCGGGGACGACGTCCTAGTGATCGCCAACGAGGACTACGAGGGCGTGGACCCGAAGTACCCGGGCTCGGTCAAGAACCCGAAGTACGACGAGACGCACCTGCAGGCGCTCGAAGACGCCGGCTACACGGCCGACGTCTGGGACGTCGACGCGCAGGGCGTGCCGCATGACCTCGGTGTGCTCGGCCACTACGACGCCGTGCTGTGGTATCTCGGCGA
>JBOGWU010000222.1:0-10103 GCA_050693935.1 Actinomycetota bacterium
CGTAGGTCTTGTGGTGCTTGCCGTGGTGAATCTCCATCGTCCTGGCGTCGATGTGTGGCTCCAGGGCGGAATGGTCGTAGGGCAGATCAGGAAGGCTGTAGCTCCCCATTGCCAGCTCCTTTCCACAAACTTCGATGGGACTGAATTTGGCCGTCAGGTAGAGACTACCCAAGGTCTGCAACGTCACTCATGGGCCGTTGTTCCGGCCGGATATTCACCTCCGCAGGCTTGGATAGGGTGCTTGCATGGTCGATACCGAGGCGCAACTGGAAGAGACAACCTGGGACCTCGAGCCGCTGGTCGACGGCACGGGGTCGGCGGGCGTAGATGAGTTACTGGACGCGGCCAAGGCCAAGTCCGCAGAGCTGGCGAAATCCAAGGGTCGGATCGGGGAGTTCGACGGAGCCGGGCTCGCCAGCTTCATGGACGGGCTTGCGGAGGTCTACGACCTGGTGGGACGCGCCGGCACGTACGCGGCTCTGGCGTTCTCAGCGGACATGAGCGACGAGGCGCTCGGCGCGCTAATGCAGAAGGTGCAGGAGCGATCCACCGAGATCGAGACCGAGCTGTTGTTCTTCATGCTCGAGTGGGCCAAGCTTCCCGACGACGAGGCCGAGGAGTTGCTGGCCCACGAGGGGCTGGACCAGTCTCGTCACCACCTGCGTTCCGCTCGCCGCTACCGCGACTACCTGCTCAGCGAACCCGAGGAGAAGATCCTCAGCGAGAAGGACGTCACCGGGGCAAGTGCCTTCGACCGGTTGTTCGGTGAGCTCGTCTCGGCCCTCGAGATCGAGGTCGACGGCGAGACCGTGGGCCTCGAGAAGGGCTTGAGTTATCTGTTCGATCCCGATCGGGAGGTGCGGAAGCGCGCCGCCGAGGCCGTAACCGCGGGACTCAAGCCCGGACTCAAAACCCGCGCCTACATTCTCAACACTCTGCTTCACGACAAGGCCGTCAACGATCGACTGCGCGGCTATCGTCATTGGCTTCAGAGTCGCAACCTGTCCAACGAAGCCTCGGACGAATCGGTAGAGGCATTGGTCGCGGCGGTCCGCAACCGCTACGACATCCCCAAGCGCTGGTACGCGCTCAAGACCAAGATCCTCGGGCTTGATCGACTCGCCGATTACGACCGAAGCGCGTCGCTGGCGACCGACGATCAAAGGGTCGAGTGGAGCGACGCCAAGGCGATCGTGCATGAGTCCTATGCGTCGTTCTCCGAAGAGCTCGCCGACCTCGTACAGCAGTTCTACGACAAGCGGTGGATAGACGCGCCGCCAACGCCGGGCAAGCGTCCCGGCGCCTTCTGCAGTTATGCGGTGCCCTCGCGCAATCCCTACGTGATGCTGAACTACACCTCCCGGCGTCGCGATGTGCTTGTGCTCGCCCACGAGCTAGGACACGGGGTTCACGGGGCGCTCGCCCGAAAGCAAGGCATCTTTCACCAGTCGACCCCGCTGACGGTGGCGGAGACCGCGTCGGTGTTTGGAGAGACGGTCGTGTTCGAGCGATTGTTGGGCATGGAGGAGGATCCGGCCGGCCGGCTCTCGCTGCTGGCCGAGAATGTCGAGGGAGCGATCGCGACGGTGTTTCGGCAGACGGCCATGAATCGCTTCGAGCATCTCGTTCACACCGCCCGGCGCGAGGATGGTGAGCTGCCGGTGGAGCGCATCAACGAGGCTTGGGTCGAGAGCCAGGTCGAGATGCTCGGCGACGACGTCGAGATCACCGACGGCTATCGGATCTGGTGGTCGTACGTGCCCCACTTCATCTCAACGCCGGGTTACGTCTACGCCTATTCCTACGGACAGCTTCTTGCTCTGTCGGTTTACAAGCAGTATCAGGATCAAGGTGAGGGGTTCGTGCCGCGCTACCTCGAGATGCTCTCCGCGGGGGGCTCCATGCCTCCCGAGGAACTCGGGAAGATCGTGGATTGCGATCTCGCGGACCCCGGCTTTTGGGACGGAGGGCTGTCGATTGTGGGGGACCAACTGAAAGCGGCCGAGGCCGCCGCCAAAGAGGCAGGGCGGCTGGATTGAGCTTCGACGTCGAGTCCGTTCGGAGCAGGTTCCCGGCGCTGAGGCGCGAGGTCGGCGGCCGCCCCGCCGTCTTTGCCGATGCCCCGGGGGGAACCCAGGTACCGGTCGAGGTCATCGAGGCCATGTCGGGTTACCTGGCGATGAGCAACTCAAATCGCGGCGGAGCATTCGCCACTAGTCGCGAGACCGACGTGATCGTTGAGGGAGCGCGCGCCGCGGTCGCCGACTTCCTCAACTGCCAATCCGACGAGGTGGTCTTCGGGCCGAACATGACCACGTTGGCGTTTGCGCTGTCGCGCGCTTTGGTGCGCGAGCTACGCGAATGCGACGAGGTCGTGGTGACACGACTCGACCACGACGCAAACATCGCTCCCTGGGTGGCAGCGGCCGCCGACGCCGGCGCGGAGGTCCGGTGGGCCGACTTCTCCGACGACTTCAGGCTCGATCTCGATTCCCTGGATGCGGCGCTGAGCGAACGCACGAAGATCGTGGCATTCACGCTGGCCTCTAACGCGCTCGGGACCGTCACCGACGCGGCCGCCGTCGTCGAACGCGCAAAGCGAGCCGGGGCATTCGTGATCGTCGACGCCGTCCACTTTGCGCCTCACCGCTTGATCGACGTGCAGGAGCTCGGCGTCGATGTGCTCTTCTGTTCTCCGTATAAGTTCTTCGGGCCTCACGCCGGGGCAATGTTTGCGCGTGCGGAACTGCTCGACTCCTGGAATCCCTACAAGGTGCGCCCATCGAGCGATGCTTCGCCATGGCGGTGGGAAACCGGCACCGCCAATCACGAGGGCATTGCGGGAATCGCCGCGTGCATCGAGTACCTCGCCGGACTGGTGCCGGGCGAGGGCAGCCGTCGCGCCCGCATTGTCAACTCCATGCAGGAAGCGCACACCCACCAGCAGGACCTGACCGACCAGTTCCTTACGGGGATCTCCAAGATCGAAGGGGTGACCCTTTTCGGCCCCGATGCGTCTAGTCGCACCTCGACCTTCGCGTTGCGCGTGGGTGACCAGCATCCGGACGACACCGTTGCGCGCCTCGGCGAGGCCGGAGTATTTGCCTGGTCCGGCAACTACTACGCCATCGCCGTGATGGAAGCGCTGGGACTGGAGGAGTCGGGCGGAGCAGTGCGAATTGGCTTCTGCCACTACAGCACAACCGAAGAGGTCGATTACGTGCTCGCGCAACTCGACGCGCTCGTGCACGCCTGAAGAGCAGAGGTGGTGAAAACAGTGGTCGACGAGGACAAGAAAAGGGAGCCGATCGACGTTCCCGAAGCGGATCGAGTGGAGCAATCTCGTTCGTGGACGGGGGAGCCCGACGACGAGCCCAAGCACAAGATTCCCATCGACGCCAACGAGGCAGACGTGCTCGATCAGGATCTCGACGCGAGCTTCGACGACGAGAACCGCCGGCAGTGATCCGGGCACCGGCAACGCGAACTTAGGGCCATCCGGGTTGTTTCCAGCAGTCAACCTCGTCATGCTCTAGGCGGGCGAGCGTCATGGAGACTCCTGGAGGATGTCATGGAGCACATTGGAGCCGGAGCCATGTCGTCCCGACCGGTCACCGCCCCGGCGTCGCAATGGCTGTCGCGCGAGATGCGTGTCATGCTCCTCGCCTCCGGCGTGCTCGTGTTTCTTGCTGGAGTGCAGCTCTTCGTGCTCTCCGAACGCACCGACGACTACTTCGCCTGGACGATCGACCCCTCCGCCACCGCAGCGTTTCTGGGCGCCGGGTACTGGGCGGCCGTGGCCGTCGAGGGACTGGCGGCCATCGAAATCAGGTGGGAGCGAGCGCGCGTAGCGGTACCGGCGGTGTTCGTCTTCACAACGCTCACGTTGATCGCCACGTTGCTTCACATCGACGTCTTTCACTTCGACGCCCCCGAGTTTTCGACGCGAGCAGTCACGTGGTCTTGGCTGGCCGTCTACGCAATCGTGCCGCTGATCATGGGCGTGTTGTGGTGGCGACAAGCGGGCCGGGGACACGCGGATGCCGGTCGGTTCGCCCCCATGCCCGAATGGGCCAAGGCGGTGTTTGGCGTTATGGGGTGACGCTTCTGACGATCGGTGGTTTCTTGTTCCTGCTGCCGCTTCCAACCGCGGAGTCCCTGTGGCCGTGGGAGTTGGCCGAACTGTCGGCCCGAGCCGTCGGGGCGTGGCTTATCTCGATGGGCGTTCTCAGCGTTCACGCGCTTATCGAGGATGACTGGGTCAGGCTGCGACCCGCCGCACCTGGGTCTACGTCCTTGGGCTCGTCGGCATGTTCGCGTTGGGCATCTACAGCTGGCTGAAGGTCGAGTTCTACCGGCACGCGTTGGCGCATCGATGAAGGGTCTTACCTTCTATCGCTTTCGCTCCGAGTGGAGGCTGGCGTCGCGCGAACGCGTGTTCGAGGCGCTCGAGGATCTCAAGGGCTACGTTGCATGGTGGCCTGAGGTCAAGACCGTGAAGTGCATCGCCGAAGGCCGCTTCGAGGTCGTCGTGCGCGCGACCCTTCCCTACGAACTTCGTTTCATTACCTCGCAGTCGGTGCTCGACAAAAACACGGCAATCATCGAGGCCGGGTTGCGAGGCGATCTCAACGGCTTCTCACGCTGGACCTTGTCGCAGGAAAACGGCCGTACCGTTGCCGTCTTCGACGAGGAAGTGCATACCGGCAAGAGGTTGCTGAACGTGCTCGCCCCAGTGGCGCGCCCCGCCTTTCGTTACAACCACACTTTGATGATGCGCCACGGTCAAGACGGGCTGCGGCGCCTCCTCGCTTGACCATCCGAAGGTCAGCTCAGGTTCTCCCACAGCCCAAGGGTGTTGCCCTCGGTGTCCTTGAAGTAGGCGAACGCTCCCATATCCGGGATCTCCTGCCTGGGGGTGACGCTACTACCGCCGCCGGCCTCCACCCGCTTGAGTGCGTCGTCTATGGAATCGACGTTGATCGTGATCACGGGCGACGGCGTGTCCGAGGATCGTTGCATCATGCCCCCGTTGATCGCGCCCGGCTCGGTTGGCAACTGCTGGTCGTCGACGGCCACGGTCCGCACAATCGTGTAGCCCATTTCCTCCATGTCCTCGAGTTCCCATCCGAAGGTGGAGCCGTAGAACCTCTTGGCCCTGGCCATTTCGTCGGCCGGGATCTCGAAGTGAACGATCTTGTCCATCCCTTTCTCACTCCTTCCGCTCGACCCCGAGAGATCGAGACTCGACGTCGGTAGGCTCTGGCCAGTCTGCCAGGTTCCATTTGGACCGGAAAGATGATTTCTCGATCGTGACTTCGTCTATAGAGATGAGAACGGCCTTTGGGTGAGGAGGTTGTGATGGGAAAGACCGGCGGAGTGCAGCAAGCGACCGGGAGAAACCGGGACGAGTGGTTCGAACTGCTCGATGAGTGGGGGGCGGCCGGTCGTGAGTATCGAGAGATCGCCGACTGGCTAACGGGCGAGCACGACGTCAGCAAATGGTGGGCCCAGAAGCTCATCGTCGAGTACGAGCAGGAGCGCGGGCTACGCCCTCCCGGCGTGCGTCCCGACGGTACCTTCGAGGTGGGCGCAAGCAAGACGATTGCGGTGCCCGTCGAGCGCCTCTACGAGGCATTCGTCAACTCACGCCGGCGAAAGAAGTGGCTCACCGACGGGAGCATGTCGCTGCGAACCTCGCGGCAGGACCTCTCGGCTCGCTTCAACTGGGAGGACGGGACAACACGAGTGAACGTCGACTTCATCGACAAGGGGGCATCGAAGTCAACGGTCGCGGTCTCTCATGGGCGACTGCCGGATGCCGCCGAGGCCGAGGTGACCAAGGCTCGGTGGAAGGAGCGACTGGTCGACCTCAAGTCGTTCCTAGAGTCGTAACGCCGGGTACCCTGGCTCGGTAACGCTCGTGACCAGGACCGTTTCGCGAACTACCTGGTCAACGCGTGTGTCATGAGTGGGTGACATCCGTCGATACCGCGTGACAACGATCTGATGGATCGCTTCACGAGCCGTAGCTCCTACAGCGAGCCCTCGAGCGTCGTTCAAAATTCCGCCGCCGAACGATGAGTTTCGGGTCGAGCCTGAGTCCTAGGCATGAAGTCGACATAAGGGAGGCCGAATGACGACATTCGTATTGATCCACGGCGCGGCCGACACGGCTTGGTACTGGCACCTCGTGGAGCCCGAGCTGCGTGAGCGCGGTCACGATGTCGTAGCGATGGACCTCCCGTGCGACGACGACTCAGCCGGATTGACGGAGTACGCCGACACGGTGATCGACGCCATCGGGGACCGCACGGATGTCGTCTTGGTAGCACAGTCGTTCGGCGGCTTCACCGCACCGCTCGTGTGTGAGCGCGTGCCGGTGGATCTCATGGTGCTGGTGGCGGCGATGATCCCGTCGCCGGGCGAGGCACCCGGCGACTACTGGACGAACACGGGTTGGCAGCCCGCAAAGCTCGATCACGTCGAGCAGCCCGAGGACGTTAGTAAAGAAGACGCGGAAACGATCGCCGCTTTCATGCATGACGTTCCGCCCGATCTTGCCGCAGAGGCGTTGAAGAGGGTGCGGGACCAGTAGACTCCGGGGGAGAAGCCGTGGCCCCTGGACGCGTGGCCGGACGTACCCACGAGATTCTTGCTGTGTCGCGATGATCGCTTCTTTCCCGCCGACTGGATTAGCCGGGTCGTGAAAGAGCGCTTGGGAATCACCGCCGATGAGATCGATGGAAGCCACTGCATCGCCCTCAGCCGTCCTAAAGAACTGGCGGATAGGCTCGAGGCCTACCTGACGGAGCAATAAGAGCCGATCCGGTGGTGCGCAGAAAAGCGCCCCGCAGGAAAGAGAGGGGTGGTGAAGGTGGCCCACAAGCAACCTGTATCCGGCTCGCGCGAGCCCTCCACCGGAGAGCCGCTGGCCGCCAACCCGCGCTCCGTGACCGGCGACCGGGCGGCGTTGCAACGACGAACGCTGCGGGTTCTAGTCGGTGGGCAGGTGCTCGGTGGGTTGGCGATCGGCGTCGGGGCTGCAGTCTCACCGCTGCTGGCCAAGGAGATCCTCGACGGCGACAGCACCTTCGCCGGTCTGGCTTTCGCGTCGTTGACGTTCGGTGCAGCGCTGGCCGCCATCCCGCTGTCGCGCGTCATGGCCCGACGGGGACGAAGGCCCGGGCTGGTGCGGGGCTACGTGGTTGCCAGCTTCGGTGCAGCCATCGCGGTCGTCGCCTCCGAGGTCGAGTCGTTCCCGCTGTTGCTGCTCGGCATGCTGCTGCTTGGGTCGGGAACGGCCACGAACCTGCTCGCCCGCTACGCCGGCGCCGACCTCGCCGAACCGGACCACCGGGCGCGTGCGATCTCCACGGTGGTTTGGGCCACGACAATCGGCGCGGTCGCCGGACCGAACATGCTCGGACCGGCCGGGCGGCTGGCCTCGACCCTCGGGCTCCCGGACATGGCAGGGCCCTACGTCGTCGGCATGGTCTGCTTCGCGGTCGCCGCCCTGCTCATCGCGACGTTGCTACGGCCCGATCCTCTCATTGCCGCGGGCGGCGTCGGCGCTGGCGACATTGACCTGCCGCGGCGGTCGGTCGCCACTCGACTCACCGGCATCTGGCGAGACCGCGCGGCGAGCGTCGGGCTCGCCACCATGGTCCTGGCCCACGGCGTGATGGTCTCGCTCATGACGATGACGCCTCTTCACCTGCGCGATCACGGCGACTCGCTCGAACTCGTCGGCGTCGTCATCTCCCTGCACATCGCCGGCATGTACGCCCTCGCGCCGGTGATCGGTTCTATCGCCGACCGCGTCGGTCACCTTCGGGTGGCTTACGGCGCTACCGTCACGCTCATGGCCGCGGCCGGCCTGGCCGCCGCCGCCGGCCATACGCACATCCTGATTTCCGCCGCCCTCGTGCTGCTAGGCCTCGGGTGGAGCATGGCGACGATCGCTGGTGCCACACTTCTCACGGCCTCTGTGGCGCCGGACGAACGGGCCGAGGCCCAAGGCGTCGCCGACATGACGATGGGCATTGCCGGCGGTGCCGGCGGCACCGTATCGGGCATCGTTGTCGGCACGGTCGGCTACGCCATGCTCAGCCTCGTGGGCGTGCTCGTCACCGCCGGACTGCTCGTTCTGCTGCTCATGCGGGCGGCGGCGATGCGCTCTGCGACGTCGGGCAGAGGAGCAACAGGCTCGGCATGAACTCCGCTGAGAACGGCGGGGCCGCACAGTCCGCGGTTCGACCCGGTAGCGCGCAGACAAGTGCATCCGCAGGAAAGAGAAGTGGTGAGGTGGCTGACAAGCAACCGGCGAGTCGTTCAGTCCGACACGCTGGCGCTTCTAGGACCAGGTAGTTTGCTGTTAACCATGGGCGGTTAGCTCAGTGGAAGAGCACTGCGCTTACAACGCAGGGGTCGGCGGTTCGAACCCGTCACCGCCCACGATGCGAAAATGCTGGTGAGCGCACTTTTCTGCCCTTGACAGATGGAGGTCTATTCCGATTCCTCCTGTTGAAGTCCGCGAATAGTCCGCGACGGAGCGAGATGCGAACAACAGACGCCGGTTTCATATCTCGCTCTTCGTGGTCAGTACTGGGGATATGGCCCGGCCTCTTCATCGGGCACGTCGACCAGCCGGGCGATGATGCGTTCTAGGCCCCAGGTGGGATCGATGTAGTGAAGGTCGCTGTAATAGTCGGTGTCGATTCCTTCTTCTACGCATAGATCCTCCAGATCACCCGCGATCGTATCGTGGTACCTCGCGGGGGCGAGAACAGCGACCACGTCTCGCGGTCGGAAACGTAGATCGCTTCCAGCGAGTCTCCACTCTCTCTCCCACCAGAACTCTTTGACCCGACCGCCGCCGATGGGGCCCATCTGTTCTATGTAGGGCGCGAGCTTGAAGACCTCATGACGGTAGTCGCCCGCTTCCGCTGCAGCGGTGACCATTGCGTTGACGGGTTTGGTCAGCCAATCGATTCCGCGCCTGGAGATGTCGAGATACCAGACGGGATTGATGCCCTTCGAGCGGCCCCAGGCTTTGGTAAACGCGATTCCGTAAGGAGCAAACTCATGAAGTCTCGCGTCGATCTCGTGACACATCATCCAGGCGTGCTCAAGCGGCGTTTCGGTAAGAGAAACTACGCATTGAGAGCGGAAGAATCTCGGGCGATCTCCTTGGTGATTGAGAGCGAGCTTGGTAGCCATCCCCATCGGGTTGGTGGCACGAATCTGTTCCTCACACAAGATCGACGTTAGGCGGCGCTTGGCTGAACTACTTCCATGCGTCCGCGTGAAGTGGACGAGGAATGTCGATAGGTCGGTTCGTCTGTGGAGCAGATCCTCGATCTTCGCCACGTTTCCTCCTTGCTCTCATGGACCCAAATCCTGCAGCGACCCGTCCAGGAACTGCGGCGCGAGCCGAGGGCGGCGGGACACCATCAGGGTCCGGAACTGTCGTAAATTCGCCGTACCATCTTGGACGATGGGTTACTCGCGCTTCTACCGCTGCGATTTGCAGGTTCATACGCCCGCGGACAACGACCACCGCTACGGTGAAGTTGGAGGCCGCGAGCCCAATGCTCGCTTTGCTGAAACTCTGGTCGTAGCTCACAGGAACGCCGGAGTTGAGGTTGTTGTGGTAACCGATCACAACCGCATTGACTGGTACCCGGTATTGCGGGAAGCAGGGGATTCGGCGGGGCTCTACGTCTTTCCGGGACTTGAGTTCAGCGTTAATGGATGCCACTTGATCGCGATATGGGATCGCACCGATGAAGGGTACGAACTCGCTAAACGGTTTCTCGGAGGTCTGTGGAAGCCGGGTGAAAAACGCTTCAAGGCCACCGGCGAAGCCCGACCGGTTACAAGAGCCGGAGTTCTGGAGCTCGCTGATGATGCTTTCCAACATGGGGCGCTCATCGTTGCTCCGCACGCCACGGCCAAAGGAATGGGAATCTTCGCCTCGAAGGTTTGCTCCAATAGCAGCGAGGTAGCCCAAAGCGGGAAAATTGTGGGCTTCGATGTTTGTGGCAATACCGGCGCGGATGTCCTCGTGAATCCGCGCAGCGAATTCGGCGACGTACCTC
>JBOGWU010000223.1:0-4707 GCA_050693935.1 Actinomycetota bacterium
CCTCTCCCTTCATTGCTCGTCTGCAGATTGGGTTTATTACTAGCGCAGAGTCCTTGACTTTTGCGCATATCCAACTAGATTTGCTGTAATCCAACATTCACGCCGCGAAGGAGAGGGATTTGGCAACAGCGGAGACCCCGCGAGAGGCGTTCGGCAGGCAACTCGGCGAGCACCGTCGATCCGTAAAGGGGCTAACCCAAGAGGCTGTTGCTCAGCGCGTGAGCGAATGGGGAGTGCCGCTCGGCAAGTTCGCCGTCAACAGGATCGAGAACCCGAACAACCCGGAGTCGACCAGGGAGGCCACCATCACGGAGGCCCTGTTACTCGCGGCCGCCGTTGGCGTCGCTCCCATTGAATTGATCCTTCCGAAAGACAGAGCGTTGCGACTTGGCATTGGCGAAGGGGCCCCAGTCGTCGAAGGCGACGCGGCTCTCGAGTGGTTTATCGGAGCTCGATCACTGTTCACCGATCCTCCCTTGCGTGAAGCCCTCCGAGGAAAATCGCAAGCGGCCGTGGCCAGGACTATTGCTCAGCTGCGAGAGCGCGGAGTGAACCCATTCGCGCAAGTCATCGGTGCGACCGAAGTCGAGACCTCCGAGCAGTCCCATCACGAGGAGTACGAGCCAACAGACGATGAGATGGTCGCCTTCATCGTCGCGAGCTACCAGAAACGAATCGGCGGATTACTCGAGCAGATGGCATCCGAGATCGAACAGCACAGACGACGCAGTGAAGGGGGGAAGTGATGGGATCTGTACGAAAGAGGCATGGCCGCTATGAGGCTCGTTATCGCGACCCGACTGGGCGCAGTCGCATGAAGAGTTTCCGGAAGGAGAAAGACGCGAAGCTGCACCTCGCGAAACAGTTGTTAGACATAGAGCGCGGCGAGTGGATCGATCCCAAGGTTGGCCGCACTCGATTTGCCGTCTATGCCGCGGGTTGGTTCGCATCGACTTCTCACCTCGCGCCGGGAACCCGGCTCAACGTTGAGGGTCGACTGCGCAACCACATCATTCCAGCGTTCGGCGAGGCGCCGATGTCGGCCATTCGTCCCGAGCATGTGCGCGAGTGGGTCGCGCACCTTCAGAGTCGGGGTCTCGCGCCGGCGACGCTCATCGCTGCCTATCGCGTGTTCGCCAAGATCATGCGAACGGCCGAGGTCGATCGAGTTATCACCCGCTCGCCGTGCATCGGCATCGATCTACCGCGCGACACGGCGCACCAGGAGATGCGCTTCCTGGACCCGGATGAAATAGGCAGGCTTGCCGACGAGATCGCCGACCGCTACTCCGCGATGATCGTCATGGCCGCGTACACCGGGCTTCGATGGGGCGAGCTCGTCGCGCTCAAGGTCGACCGCCTCAACCTGCTCCGCGGCTCGGTCGATGTGCGCGAGTCGATGGCGGAGATCAACGGCCACCTTCACGTCGGCTCCACCAAGACCGGAGCTCGCCGATCCGTCTCTCTTCCGAAGTTCTTGATGCGGATCCTCAGCGAGCACATCGGCAACTACCCGAGTCCGCAGAGCTTCGTGTTCTCCGCGGCGGAGGGCGGCCCGTTGCGCCGAACCTTCTATCGCCGTCACTTCAAGCCCGCCGTCGCGCGCGCTGGCCTTGATCCGGGGCTCCGCTTCCACGACCTCCGCCACACCTGCGCGAGCCTGCTCATCGCCCAGGGCGCGCACCCCAAAGAGATTCAGGAGCGGCTCGGGCATTCGACCATTCGACTCACGTTCGATCGCTACGGCCACCTGTTGCCGAGTCTCGACGAGCGCCTGCGCGACGGGCTCGAGGAAGCCTTCCAAACCGCGCAGTCCGCACCGCGCGTGGGAAATCCGTGGGAAATCGGTGGTCTGCGGGAAGCAAAGAGCCCCAGCCGAGGAGGCCAATAGTGCCTCTGACCAGGGCTTTCACTGAGAGCGGGCGACCAGATTCGAACTGGCGACCCTCACCTTGGCAAGGTGATGCTCTACCACTGAGCCACGCCCGCAGAGTTCGGCCGCCATTGTAGTGGCTCTCCTGGCCGTTTGCGACCTGAATCGCCGGGCCGACTCCCTGACCGATCCCGAGGAAGGAGTACGTTTAGGGGCCCCTAGAACACCTCATTGGAACGGCTCATGGCCAAGGCGATCTGGAACGGCACCGTCATCGCGGAGAGCGACGACATCGTGGAGCTCGAGGGCAACCACTACTTCCCGCCGGGGTCGGTCAACTCGGAGTTGCTGAAGGCGTCGAAGCACCGATCGATCTGCCTGTGGAAGGGTATTGCCCGCTACTACTCGATCGAGGTCGACGGAGAGCTGAATCGCAACGCGGCATGGTGCTACTCGAGGCCGATACCTCCCGCGGCCAAGATCAGGGGCCGGATCGCGTTCTGGCGCGGTGTCGAGGTGATCGTCTAGCCGGGCGGACGCAGCTCGCCCGGCGCCACACCGAGGGTGAGCCTGGCTCGTCCCCCCTCGATCGCGAGGTCGTCGAAGGTCACGCGGCCCCCGAGCGAGGGCAGTTGGAAGTCCACCGAGATCCCGCCCGGTCCGCTGACCACAAGCACCCCGTCGTCCAGAGCGAGGTCGCCCTCGGCAGAGCCGGCCTCGGTCTCGAGTGAGACCGCGCCCCGAGCAAGCGTGGCGGTAACGGGCACGCCCTCGTTGCGCAGGGCCCGATTGAGATCGCTCTGGGTCAGGATCCCCTCACCCGTGCCCCCGCCGATCGTGATCCGATCGACGTCCCCGCCGATGACGTCACCGGGCTCGAACTCCAAGTCGTCGAGCGTGAGCGTCACCTCGTCCAGCGTCAGCGCGCCGGCTTCGACATCGGAGCTCTCAATGATCATCGTGTCGAGGCGGCCCTGGAAGAACCCGACCAGAAAGGGGAACGATTCGATGCCGACCTCGGGGTTTTCGGCCAGCTCGAGCGTCGAGGACAGCTCGGTGGCCACCGCCCTCTCGGCGGCGGCCTTTACGACAAAGTCGCCCACGACCGCGAGCACGAGCAAGGTAACGACGAAGAAGACGAGGAACTTGCGCATCGCCTAGCGGCCGGTGCTGCCGAAGCCGCCCGAGCCGCGCTCGGAGCCGGGCAACTCGTCGACTTCGACCAGCTCGAGTCGCTCGACGGCTTGGACGACGAGCTGAGCGACCTTCTCGCCGCGTGCGATATGGATCGGATCGCTCGGATCGAGGTTGACCACGACGACCTTGATCTCCCCCCGATAACCCGCGTCGATGAGTCCCGGCGCGTTGACCAGCGCTAGACCCTCGCGCAGGGCGCGCCCCGAGCGCGCGTGAACGAATCCCGCGTGGCCCTCTGGAATCGCGACCGCGAGACCGGTTCCGATTGCCGCGCGCTCCCCCGGCTTCAGCTGCACGTCCTCGGATGACATCAGATCAAGCGCGGCATCGCCGGCGCGTGCGTAGACGGGAAGGGGAAGTCCGTCATCGAGACGCTTCACCTCGAGCTTCACTGTGTTTCGGTCTCGCTCTTGGGCGGTGACTTCTTGGCGAGCAGGCCGAGTTCCCTTTCGAAGTCGTTGAGCTCCTGGAAGTCCTTGTAGACCGAGGCGAAGCGAAGATAGGCGACCTCATCGATGAGGCGAAGCCTCTCGAGCACCTCGCGGCCCACCTCGGCGGAAGGAATCGGCCGTCGCGCGTCGGCGCGCATCGCCTCCTCGACGTCGTCGGCGATGGCAAGTACGTCGGCATCGCTGACCGGACGGTTCTTGCACGCCCGGTGAATCCCCTCGATCACCTTGTCGCGATCGAACGGCTCCTCCTCACCGTTGCGCTTGGCAATCAACAGCGGAACTTCCTCGGCTCGTTCGAAGGTGGTGTAACGGCGCCCGCACCCGATGCACTCGCGGCGCCGGCGGATCGCCCGGCCCTCTTCTGCGAGCCTCGAATCGACGACCTTGTCTTCCTCTGAATCGCAATAGGGACATCGCATGGCGCAGTGCCGTGCCTTTCGTTCTAGCTATGTGTCAAACGGCCTCAGCGTCGTCGCCCCGCAATCGCTTGAGCTGCGCCCGGAGCCTGCGAACATCGCTTTGGTAGTCGTCGAGACCGCCATCGGCGGACTTCTTCTTTTCGTCGCCCCAGGTCTTTTCGAGGTGCGAGGACGTGCCGCAGAGTGGACAGAGTATGGGACCGGTCGTCAGCTCGGCCCCGCACTCGCTGCACGATTTGCTCTTGGGCATTGCGCGCCCCCTTGGGCAGTGTTACCTAGCTGCAGCCGCTGGTCGATCCGCACGACGGGCATGCGAAGCACGACCCGGCCAGCTGCATCTGCACACCGCAGGTTCCACAGAACGGATGCGAGCCGACGCTGGCCGACGCCACGTTGCCGAGGACGATCACACCCTCGCTCGCTGGCGGCGCCGCATTGCTCTTCCCGTTTCCATTGCCGCTCCCATTCCCGTTGTCGGGCTTGTCCCCCGTCGCGTTCGGGTCGAGCTTGGTTTCGATCTCGGTCTGACGCTCACCCGCGGTGCGGATGCCGAGAGAGTGGCGATCGGCATCGTTGAGGTACTCGACCGCGAGGACTCGGAAGACGTAGTCCAGGACTGAGGTCGCGATCCGGAAGTCCGGATCGTCGGTCATGCCGGACGGCTCGAAGCGGGTGTTGACGAACTGCTTCACGTAAGCCGACAGCGGCACTCCGTACTGCAGACCCATCGAGATCGAGATTGCGAAGGCGTCCATGATCCCGGCGA
>JBOGWU010000224.1:0-1796 GCA_050693935.1 Actinomycetota bacterium
GATGTGGGCCATCACTCCGGACGAGATGCCCGACACGCCGGCCTCCGGACGGATCGAGCCGTGGAAGTAGTGAGCGATCAGTGAGACCACCAGCGCGGCCACGATCGCGAACCACGCCCAGTCGAGCACGTAGCCGAAAAAGGGCAACTCGAACACATAAAACCCGATGTCGCGACCGAACTGGGGGTCGGTACGGCCGAAGGAGACGCGGTTGAGATAAAGGGTGAAGGTCTGCCAAGCACTGCTGGCACCAAAGCCGGCCAGCAGACCGATGGCGATCGCGGCCACGAGTCGTATCCACTTCAGGTAGGGATTGAGTGCGAGCCGGTAGCGCTCGACCGGATCGCGCCGCTCGGGGTCCTCGATGCGAAAGACGCCGTATGCGGGAGCGATGCGTCCGGCGATGACGAGATTCACGTACACGACGAGGGCGACAAAGAGACCGACCACCGCGCCGGTCGCGAACTGCGCCTTGATGGAGGTCCACAGCACCGACGTGATGCCCACTTCACGGAACCACAGGACGTCGGTGTAGAAGGTTGCCGATGCAAACAGCAGGAAGGCGATCACCACCAGCGCGCCGATGATTATCGGGGCGCGGCCCCCCGGTCTCCTTCTCAGACGAGTCGCCATGGTGGCAGGTTAGTCGGACTCCGGCCTTATCGCTGGCTTAGTGCTCGCCTAATGCCGGCGACGAGTTCCTCAGGGTCGAAGGGCTTCCCTACGAACTGCGCCCCCGCCCACTGGTCGGCGACGTCGCCCTCGACTCCGGGCAGACGAAGGCTGGGGTCCATACCCGAGAGGATGAAGATCGGAATCGACCTGGTCTCGTCCCTCAGTTGAAGCGCTTCGAGTACCTGCCTGCCGCTCAGCTTGGGCATCATCTGGTCGAGCAGGATCGCATCGGGGACCACGGTCAGGGCAGCACCCAACGCCTCCTGTCCATCGGCCGCGGTAACGACCTCGAAACCCTCGTCCTCCAGCACGAACTCGAGAGTCATGCGCACGCTGTCGTCGTCCTCGGCGACGAGTATGACCGGCCGCCGGTTGGTCGACCCCGCGTCAGTCAAGCAGGCCCTGATCGCCCAACAGGCCCTCGTCCCCCACCAGCTCGTCGCCCAGAGGAAGATCCTCGAGACAGGCGACGGGATCCTGCGCACCACACTCACTCTCGTCGGGGGGCGGCGAGGGGCTGGGGGCCGGGTCGTCTGCACCGCCTCCGGGGGGCTGGGCAACGACGCTACCGCCGCCGCCGGGTGAAGTGGCCGGACTGGTCGTGGAACCTCCCCCGCCCTCGGGTGCAGGCGGGGCGGCGGTTCCCTCGGAAACAGGGCCGAAGCCCGCTGAGAAGTCATCGACGTCGGCGGCGAGTACGCCGGTATCGAGGATCGTGTCACCGAGGGCGGCGACCAGCCCGCTCTGATGCACCTCCATGATGTGCGCGATCAACCCCCAGCTGCCGTCCTGATGCCGGTAATCGAACGCCCGGGTGAAGGCGCTGCCGAGGGGGGCCGGCGTCTGCCCGGCGATGGTGAAGCCGATCACGAGGTCCTGCACTCGCTCATCGTCGACATAGCCCCTCAAGAAACCGACCGGAGCATTGGTGAGACCGGAGAAGTACCCGATTCCGGGGCGCGCGCCAGCGAGCTGGGTCGAGAAACCGTTGCCGAGCTTGGTGATGCGCTCGTCGAGCGCGAGGACCTCGCTCAAATGGATCCGGTCCCACGCATCCTCGCGTTCCAGAATCAACGGAGTGGGCTCGAGCACGCGGTCGTTGCCCGCGACGCTGGCCTGGA
>JBOGWU010000225.1:0-3399 GCA_050693935.1 Actinomycetota bacterium
CGGGGGCCGCGGGTCCCGCGGTAGAGATGGTGAGGTTGTTCCAAACCGAGCTCGAGCACTACGAGAAGGTCGAGGGCGAACGCCTGACCCTCGAGGGCAAGGCCAACAAGCTCAGCCAGATGATCAGAGCCAACCTGCCGGCCGCGATGCAGGGCCTCGTGGTCGTCCCGGTGTTCGCCGGTTTCGACGACGCCCTCGAGCGCGGCCGCATCTTCAAGTACGACGTGACCGGTGGTCGTTATGAGGAAGACGACTATCACGCCACCGGCTCGGGTGGGAAGGACGCCCGCTCGACGCTCAAGAAGCGCTACCGGGACGCGCTGTCGCGCGACGAGGCCGTCAAGGTAGCCATCGAGGCGCTGTTCGATGCGGCCGACGAGGACGTTGGCACTGGCGGGCCCGACCTCATGCGAGGGATCTTTCCCAACGTGGTCGCCATCTCGGGACCGGGCATGGTCGAGATCCCCGAGGACGACATCCGCCGGCTGTTCGAGGAGCTCATCGCAGATCGCTCCGGGCAATCGCGCGAAACTCACGTGGACGTCCGCACGCCGGACCAGGAGAGCTAACTAGCGATCGTCTCGACGATCGCGAGGAGGAGATAAGCCCCGATGCCGATGCCGTACTACGTTTCGCCCGAGCAACTCATGAAGGACAAGGCCGACTACGCGCGCAAGGGAATCGGGCGCGGCAAGTCCGTCCTCATCCTCGAGTACTCGGACGGCATCCTATTCATTGCCGAAAACACCTCCGCGACCTTGCACAAGATCTCCGAGATCTACGATCGCATCGCTTTCGCGGGAGTCGGCAAGTTCAACGAGTTCGAGCAGCTGCGCATAGGCGGCATCCGAATCAGCGACCTAAAGGGCTACAGCTACTCCCGTCACGACGTAACCGCGAAGGCACTCGCCAACGCATACAGCCAGACCCTCGGAAACATCTTCACGTCGGAGGTCAAGCCTTACGAGTGCGAGATTCTCGTCGCCGCGGTCGGAGAGAGCACCGGCCAAAACGAGATCTTCCACATCCTTTACGACGGCTCGGTAACCGACCGGGAGAGGTGGGTTGCGATGGGGGGCCAGGCCGAGGCGATCGAGGCCCATCTGAAGGAGAACTACCCCGCGGGCTACCCCGATGAAATCCCCTCGTTCTCCGATGGCCTGCATCTGGGGGTTGCCGCGCTGCGCGCTGCCGGCGAGCGAGAGCTGACGCCCGGCACCCTCGAGGCGGCGGTGCTCGATCGCAACCGGAGCCGGCGCAAGTTCCGGCGACTTACCGAGCAGGAGCTGCGCGAGCTCTTCTAGTGGGACTCCTAGACAGCCTGCGGGCGATCGTCGGCGACGCTCACGCATTCGACGATCCCGAGCGCACGGCGAGCTACTCGATCGATTGGACGGGCCGGTGGTCGGGAAGAGCGCGCGCGGTTGTACGCCCCGGCTCCACCGGCGAGGTAGTCGAGATTCTGCACGTGTGCCGAGAGGAGCGCGCGGCGATCGTCCCCCAGGGAGGCAACACCGGCCTCGTCGGCGGAAGCGTCCCGCACAACGGCGAGGTGGTTCTGAGCCTCGTCCGTCTGAACCAGCTCTCGGAGGTCGACGCGGTGTCGGCTCAGGTCACCGCTGGCGCTGGTGTCACGCTCGAGGCGCTGCAGGATCACGCCCGCAGCGCGGGACTCGACTTCGCGGTCGATCTCGGGGCCCGCTCCTCGGCCACGGTGGGTGGTCTGGTCGCTACCAACGCCGGTGGCCTGCGAGCGTGGCGCTACGGCTCGATGCGAGCTCAGGTACTCGGCGTCGAGGCCGTGCTGGCCGACGGAAGCGTGGTGAGCCGTCTCTCCGGTCTGCGCAAGGACAACACCGGCTACGATCTCGCCGGACTGCTCTGCGGCAGTGAGGGAACCCTCGGCATCGTTACCAAGGCCCGGCTCGCGCTGATCGACCGGATCGACAACCCGATCGTCGCCCTCGTCGGCATCGGTGATCTCGAAGGGGCCCTGGCGGCCTTCGGTGCGCTCAGAGCGAGCCTCGACTCACTCACTGCGGTCGAGCTCATGCTCCCGAGGGGAATCGAGGTGGTGTGCGCTCACACCGGCAAGCGGCCGCCGATGGACACGACGGCGGGCGCCTACCTCTTGATCGAGTGCGCCGGTCGCCGCAGCAGCGAGGACGAGCTGCTCGAGGCACTGGGGCAACTCGACGCTCACGACGTGATAGTGGCCCTGGACGCAACCGAGCAGCGACGCCTTTGGGAACTCCGTGAGGGTCATCCAGAGGCCATCAACGCGCTCTGTCCGGCGCCGAGCGCCCCCCACAAGCTCGACGTCACCGTGCCCCTCGCCGGCGTCGCCGACTTCGTCGGCCGAGTCGAGGCGACGGTCGCGAGGCTTGCTCCCACGGCCGAGCTCATGGTCTACGGACACCTCGGCGACGGCAACCTGCACGTGAATATCGCCGGTCCTCCATCGGCCGACCACACCATCGACGATGCGGTCCTGGACCTGGTCATCGGGGCCGGCGGCAGCATCAGCGCCGAGCACGGCATCGGGGTCGCCAAACGACGCTATCTGGGGCGAGATCGCACGCCGGCCGACGTCGCCGCCATGCGTGCCATCAAGCGCTCTCTCGACCCCGGCGACATGCTCAATCCGGGCGTCCTGTTCCCCTAGGAAGGATCTCGGCGCAGTCGAGCCGCTCCCACGTATCCTGAGTCCATGGAGCGCCGCATCTTCGGCACGGAGAACGAATACGGGGTCACCTGTACGTTCAGGGGCCAGCGGCGGCTGTCACCCGACGAGGTGGCCCGCTATCTGTTCCGGCGCGTGGTCTCGTGGGGGCGTTCGAGCAACGTGTTCCTCGAGAACGGCGCCAGGCTTTACCTCGACGTCGGATCTCATCCCGAGTACGCGACCCCAGAATGTGACACCGTCTACGACCTCGTGGTTCACGACAAGGCCGGCGAGCGCATTCTCGAGGGTCTGCTCAAGGCCGCCGAGGCCCGCCTTCGCGAGGAGGGCATCTCCGGCGACATCTATCTGTTCAAAAACAACACCGATTCCGCAGGCAACTCCTATGGGAGCCACGAGAACTACCTGGTGAGCCGCTACGGCGAGTTCGGCCGTCTGGCCGAGGTAATGATCCCGTTCTTCGTAAGCCGTCAGATCTATGCAGGAGCGGGCAAGGTGCTGCAAACCGCGCGCGGCGCGCTCTACTGCATCTCCCAGAGGGCCGAGCACATCTGGGAGGGCGTTTCGTCGGCCACCACGCGTTCGCGCCCCATCATCAACACGCGCGACGAGCCTCACGCCGACGCCGAGAAGTTCCGCAGGCTTCACGTCATCGTGGGTGACTCCAACATGAGCGAGTGGACTTCGTATCTGAAGGTAGGCACCACCGCGATGCT
>JBOGWU010000226.1:0-8964 GCA_050693935.1 Actinomycetota bacterium
GGAGTCAAATCGGAGTTGGCCGGGTGCTTGGTCTCCGTGAGCTTCGGCAGCGGCCCGTCTGGATCGAACGGAGAGACGAGATCCTCGATCTCCACGTCGATGGCGTCGCCGACCTTGACCCGGTGGCAAAGGCCATCGTCGACGTGCTCGATTGAAGCTTGTCCACATCGTAGGCCGGTCGAGAGAAGGAGACCAGCATGGGTGTGGTAGTTGGCGTCGACTCCCATAAAGAGTCGGTGGCCGCGGCGACCGTCGACGAACTCGGAGGCACGCTCGAGGTGCGCCGGTTCGCGAACGACAGCACGGGCCACGACGAGATGCTCGCGTGGGTGCAGTCCAACCCAGACGTCACGAGGATCGGGATCGAGGGCTCGGGGGTTTACGGTGCCGCCCTTGCCCGGGCCCTGATGGCGGCCGGCGAGGACGTCAGGGAGGTGCCTCCCACCCTCACCTTCAGGGAGCGTCGCCGCAACGGCTCCCATGGCAAGTCCGATCCCGTCGATGCAGTCGCGATCGCTCGTGTGGTAGTGCGCGAAGGCCTTTCATCCCCCCGCCGAACAGCGGTCTGGGACGATCTCAAGCTACTCGTTGACTACCGTGACCAGCTCGTTCGCGTCCGCACGCAGCTCTCCCAATCGCATCCACCGCGACTTCGTCGTGGTCCACCCCGGATATCAGAAGCACGTTCTTGATCTGCGCTCGAAAAAGAGCGTCGCGCAAGCCGCGAAGCTTTTGCGAGGCGACCGTTCGGTCAGGGCTGAGCTTACCCGGCGCAGAATCTCGCAACTGCGCCGCCTCGATCAAGAGCTCACCGCCAACAAGACAGAGATCGCTAGCACGGTCGCGCGCTCGGAAACGACGCTGACCGATCTGGCCGGCATCGGAGTCCTGATCGCAGCCAGGATCCTCGCTGAGACAGGTGACGTGACAAAGATCCGCTCCGAGAGCGCGTTCGCCATGCTGACTGGGACCGCACCGCTGCAAGCGTCCTCGGGAGCGTCCAGCAGACATCGCCTGAACCGTAGCGGCAATCGTCAACTGAACCATGCGCTCCATTACATGGCGCTCGTCCAATATCGGTCGCACCCTGCGGCGCGCGCGTACATCGAACGAAAGCGTGCCGAGGGCAAGTCCTTCAAGGAAGCGATGCGTTGTCTCAAGCGCCAGCTGGCGAAGGTCGTCTACAGAAGGCTTCTGCAAGATGCGCTGAGTCTCGAAAACGCCGCTTGACACGGATAGAAGGTCAAAAATCCAACATCCGAAGTCAGTTTCGTTCGCGTCCGCGCGAGCCGCATACGCGAAACCAACAAATCCAACACGCGCGAAATCCAACAACAGCGTTGCTCTTCGGGCAGGGTTGGTTGATTGCTACGTAGGTTGCGTCATGCGGAGGTGGTTGCCGGATTGGTCGCGAAACCCGGCGTCAATGCCGTAGGGCTGCTCCAGCGGCTCCTGTGTGAACTCGACACCGCGGTTTTTAAGCTCGTCGTAGCTGGCGCGGCAGTCGTCGGTGGAGAGGAAGATGCCGCCGGTGGCGCCCTTGGCCACGAGCGCCTCAAGCTCGGTGCGAGTGTCCTCGTCGAACACGGGCGGTCCCGGCATCGCCAGCAGCGCGATCGCCACATCCGGCTGCGCGGGGACTCCGACGGTGAGCCAGCGGAAGTTGCCCATCTCGGGCACGGTGACGTCCTCGCGTAGCTCCATCCCGAGCTTCTCGGTGTAGAAGGCGAGGGCCTCGTCCTGGTCGTGCACCCACACCTGCGTGTAGATCAGCTGCTTGAACATGCTCGTCCCTCCGGTTTGGGTTGATGATCGGTCGGCCTAGATACAACGCTAGCCAGACCCGGTGCCCGCTGTCTTCTCCAAACCTGCTAAATGGGGGCGCGCATAGGCCTGGAGCACGCACGTCGGTATGTGCACTTGGGCGCGCGCGGGCGGGTGGGTGGCGCGGTAGGCGGTCGGGGACAACCCGAATGCTCGGGTGAAGCTCGTGGTGAACGACCCGACACTGTGCAGTCCGACGGCGGCGCAGACATCCAGCACAGTGCGATCGGTGTTCCGCAGCAGCGCCGCGGCCCGCTCCAGGCGGCGGGTCAGAAGGTACCGATGCGGGGGGAGGCCGAAGGCCCGGTGGAACTCGCGGCTGAAGTGTGCGGGCGACAGGCGCGCGGCCCCGGCGAGTGTCGAGACGTCGAGTGGCTCGCGGTAGCGGGCGTCGATGAGGTCCTTCGCCCGCAGTAGGTGCCGGTTTGGATGGAGGGGTGTCATCAGGCTGAGTATCGCAAAAGGGCCGGAGCAGGTCTTCCTTGGGAGCGGGGGCTGGGCCACGCCGTAACGACGCCTGAACGGTGGTTGACAGGTGACCAAATGATCACCTGTCATGGAGCCATGAAGGACAACGACGACCCTGTCTTCAAGGCTCTCGCCGATCCCACGCGTCGTTTCCTCCTCGATCGGCTCTTCGCGCGTGACGGCCGCACCCTGACCGAGCTCGAGTCCGAGGTGGAGATGACTCGCTTCGGGGTGATGAAGCATCTGCGGGTCTTGGAGGACGCAGGCCTCGTCGTCACCCGAAAGTCGGGCCGGGAGAAGCTGCATTTCCTGAACCCGGTGCCGATTCGACTGATCCACGACCGGTGGATCGACAAATACACCGAGGACCGAGTCTCGGCGCTCATCGACCTCAAGACCCAGTTAGAGGAGGGATCAACATGACCACCACGACAGAAAGAGATCGAGGGACGGAGGCAACCATGGAGAAGGTCTTCGAGATCTACATCCGCACTACTCCCGAACGTCTCTGGGAAGCGATCACCGACGCAGAGCCGAGGAGCAAGTACACCTTCGGCACGCGCATCCACACCGACTGGAGGCCCGGCGCGCGCCTGGAGGTTGATCACCCGAGAGCCGACGGGCCTCTTAGCGAGGGAGAGATCCTCGAAATCGATCCGCCGCGACGGCTGGTTCAGACACTCAGAGCACTGTGGAGCGACGATGCGAGGCCGAGGGGTTCTCACGGGTCACTTGGGAGATCGAACCGATCAGCGACGAGTCGTGTCGACTCACCGTCATACACGACCAGCTGCGCGAGGGTGCCCCCGATGAGCTCTATGGCGGCTGGCCCATGATTCTGTCGGGCCTTAAGACTCTGCTCGAAACCGGTGAGCTGCTGACCACCCCCGGATCCCTGATGTACAACAGCTGACCGGCTAAACCGCATGAGCGATCACTTGGTTGCAGTAAAGGAGGCGCCATATGGCCATGCAGACGTTCGTCAATCTGCCGGTGAAGGATCTGGCAAAAGCGACGGAGTTCTTTGCCAAGCTCGGGTTCTCGTTCGATGAGCAGTTCACTAGCGAGAACGCGACTCGCATGATCGTCAGCGACGACACCTCGGTGATGCTCGCAGTGGAGCCGTTCTTTAAGGACTTCATCGCGCCCCAGGAGATCGCCGATACGTCAAAGAGCAGAGAAGTGGTCGTCGGCCTCTCCGCGGAGAGCAGGGAGCAGGTCGACGACCTCGCCGACAAGGCCGTCGCGGCCGGCGGTCAGGCGTTGGGCGAGCCACAGGACGACGGCTTCATGTACATGCGGGGCTTCCGCGATCTCGACGGACATCAGTGGTCGTTCATCTACATGGACATGTCCGCCATCCCCGGGGGTTAGCGCTCGCGTTCTTCAAAACGACGGAGTCTTGGCGACACACGGTGCAGAGAGGAGATCCGCGATGGAAGAGCAATTTACGGCGACCTTGCAGAAGAGCCCCAGCAAGGGCGGCTGGACGTATGTCATCTGGCCGCGCTCGGTGGAGTTCTTCGGCACCCGCGGACTCGTCAAGGTCCGCGGCAGCATCGACGGTCATCCCTTCCGAAGCTCCTTCATGGCCATGGGCGATGGCACGCACAAGCTGCCGGTCAAGGCCGATGTCCGAAAAGTAATCGGCAAGGAAGCAGGTGACACTGTCACCATCCGACTGAAGCGCCGCTGAGCGAGTAACCGTCGTTCTCGTTCCGCTGCGCACCCTGCGGCCGTCAGGTCCATCGAAACGGACTCTTGAACGGTGAAACCCTGACCACCAAACCACGAAAGGAGACCTAATGCCCAAGGTCGTCTTCGACATCAGCCTCTCCGTCGACGGGTTCATGACGGCCGCGAATCAGACGCCCGACGAGCCGATGGGGCCCGGTGGGCACGTTCTTCACGACTGGGCCTTTCCATTGATCTCATTTGAGCCGGCGGTGCCACGATGGTGGCTCGCTGTCCCCTACAGCTTGCCTGACCCGCCTGCGCGACGATGAAGTTAAAAGGCAGCAGTCCCTGCAACGAGCGCTGCGATTGCTACTAGGGCGATGCGCGTCTTGAAGTCTTTCATTTGCACGAGCATTACAATCCACTTCCCTTCGGGTCGTTGTCGGTCACTCAACGTTCGCCGAGTGATCCGGCTCAGAAGTCCGTGTCTGCGGTGTTGTGGGTCGGGTCGTGGACAGTGTTGTGTGTCGGGTCGTGGACCGGTTGTGGGTCGGGCCGTTGACTGTGTTGTGGGTCGGGGTCATGGCCAGTGTTAGCAGTCTCCCAAGTTGGGTCATTGGGATCGCCATCGTCGCCAAGGACGGGCGTGACGTCAGAATCCTCTCGCTTCCCGAGTACTCCCGACCGATCCTTTTTGTGCTCGAGCGTCCGCAAGAGCTACGGACGCCATGCCGAACGCGAACGCGACGGCCAGAAGCGCTACCGCCGCTCTGCCGAGTCGAGCCATCAGTCTCTCCTTTCCTCCTCTGCCGCTACCTGCGGTAGCGGTCTGTGGTGCTCGGTCATCCATGTTCTAGATCCTGAGCTCCGCAAAATGAAGGGCTCATGAGACACCCGGGAGAACTGTGGAGGGGGCCAGCCAAGCGCTCGACGGGAGGCAGGCGGGTTTATGAAGGTTTTCCTCATGGACCGTTCATGGAGGCCTGGGTTTCCCTGTGGACAATCAGGGCATGTCGTCGATCAGGTTTCTGGCCGCCCTTTGCATCGCCCTCGTCGTGGGGGCTCTCGGCGCGCTGCTCGTCAACTTGCTACAACCTCCGGAGCCGCGCTCGGTCCAGAACATCACCCTGGAAGCAGCCGAGGACCAGGCCGGCCAGCCAAAGCCGCCGAGCAAGCCGGACAAGCACGGCACCCACTCCTCGGACAACAACAAGAACGGCGACACTCCCTCAGACAACAGCCAGAGCCCCGAGGATGGTGGTGGTGCCGTGCTTGTGCCCCCGCCTCCCCCGTGTCCGGCTGGCGAGGACGACCTCGATGACGAAGACTTGGACTGCGATGACGACGACGGAGAGGAAGACGACGACGATCGAGACGGACGCGGCGACTGAGATCGATGTCAAAGCGATCGCTCCCTCAACGAAGGTGCTCCTGACTCGGTCCTTGATCGCCTGCGTGGCTCGCTTTCGGGCGTGCGCGCCCGGCTCCTACTGCGCTACCTCCTGCTGCTCAGCATCGCGGCCATCGCATCGGTCTCCATCGTCCGGCAGATCGTCGTAGCCCGCGTCGATGAGCGCATCCAGAAAAGCCTGAACCAGGAGGTCGAGGAGCTGCGACGGTTTGCCGACGGCATCGATCCGCAGACGGGAAAGCCGTTCGGAGATCGAATCCAACGCATCTTCACGGAGTTTCTGCGAAGCGACGTTCCGGGACCGTCCGAGGCCTCGCTCACGTTCATCAACGGACAGCCCTACCAGCGGACGCGAGGAGTCACCCCCTATCGACTCGATCAAGACCCCGCCCTGGTGGAGCGATGGAGCGAGCTGGAGGAGCCGGATCGAGGAACCGTCGATACTCCCGCGGGGCCGGTCGATTACCTGGGGGTTCCGCTCGAGAACGTCGATGGAGCGTCCGGGGTCTTCGTTATCGCGGTCTTTCGTGACCTCGAGACGCGGGAAGTTCAGCAGGTCACCCTCGGCGCCGCGGGTGTGGGGCTGATCGTGCTCATCATTGGATCGGTCCTCGCCTGGCGGGTGGCCCACAAGGCCCTGGTTCCGGTCGAGTCGGTAACGACCACGGCTCAGGCGATAACCGAGACCGACCTATCACGTCGGATCGAAGTCAAGGGACAGGACGAGATCTCGCGCCTCGCCCATACCTTTAACGACATGCTCGACCGGCTGGAAGCAGCGTTTGATGCCCAGAAGTCCTTCATCAATGATGCCGGGCACGAGCTTCGCACCCCGATCACCATCGTCACCGGTCATCTCGAGGTACTCGACGACGATCCTGAGGAACGCGCTCAGACGGTGGCTTTGTTGCTCGACGAGCTCGATCGCATGGGACGAATGGTGAACGATCTCCTTGTCCTCACCAAGGCGGACCGGCCCGACTTCCTCTCCCTGCAGACCGTCGACGTGGAAGCACTGACCAATGAGCTGCGCTTCAAGATGGAGGCTCTCGCGAACCGGCGATGGGAGCTGGACGAGGTCGGCAAGGGCGTGGTCGTTGGAGACCGCCAGCGCTTGACGCAGGCGCTCATGCAGCTGGCTCAGAACGCGGTCGAACATACCAATGATGACGACGTGATCGCACTTGGCTCGTTGGTTGACGGCCGCGTCGCTCGATTCTGGGTGCGCGACACGGGACCCGGAATTGCTCCCCAGGATCACGAGCGCATCTTCGGCAGGTTCACTCGCGGTTCGGCAGCTCGGCAGTCCGAGGGGGTCGGACTGGGCCTCGCCATCGTGAAGGCGATCGCCGAGGCGCACCGAGGAGGTGTGCTGCTCGACAGCGAGAGGGGACGCGGCGCGACCTTCACGATCGAGATCCCTCTCGATCCGCCCTCTGTGAAGACGGGTGCGGGGGCCGAGTAATGAATCGAATCCTGATCATCGAAGACGAGCCTCGGATCGCATCCTTCCTTCAGAAGGGACTCAAGACCTCCGGCTTCACGACTTCGGTGGTGGCCGACGGGGGCACGGCGCTCGAAGCGACCCGCTCCGGCGAGTTCGACCTTCTGATTCTTGATCTGGGGCTCCCCGACCAAGATGGGCTAGAGGTGCTGCGAGCACTACGACGAGAGGACCGGCGTACCCCAGTGATCATCCTGACGGCGCGCGAGGGCGTGTCCGAGATGGTCGAAGGACTGGACGCAGGAGCCGACGACTACATAACCAAGCCCTTCCGGTTGGAGGTTCTGCTGGCGCGCATCCGAGCCCGCCTCCGCAGCGAAGAGACCATCGACGAACATGTGATCCGAGCGCGCAACGTGGCCCTTGACCTGCGAACCCGCCGTGCCTACGTCGACGACGAGCTCGTGGAGCTGACAGCCAGGGAGTTTGCCGTGGCCGAGACCTTCTTTCGCCACGCCGAACAGGTGCTCAGCCGCGAGCAGATCCTCAACAGCGTGTGGGGCTACTTCCACGACACCGGTTCCAACCTGGTCGACGTCTACGTTGGCTACTTGCGCAAGAAGCTCGGGGAGGACCTGATCCAAACCGTGCGGGGTCTAGGGTACCGCCTGCAGCCGTGACCACCAGGGTGATCGCCCGCCACGACGAGTGAATGGCGTCCAACATCAGGTTCGCTTCAGATCGAGGTTTCAGTGAGAGCAGCATGAGAGTTCTCCTCATGAATAGGCAAACCTGCTGCTAGCGAAGCTCGATCAAGCCGACACGATTTTACGTTGGCCTCATCGCCAACTCATCTTCGGAGCCCATCGTTAGAAGGGTCAGGCAGAAGGGCTGCCAGAAGGAGAGGAGAACCCGATGGATCGGATTGGCCGACTAGTCGTCTTGATAATGGCTGGCGTGCTCGCCCTGGGTACATTCAACATCGCCGTCGCACTGGAGCACAAGCAGTCGAAGAAGGACGACAGAGTTGTCATGAAACGAAACGATGACGACGACGAGTTCATCGTGATCGCGGATGATGATGACGACGACGACAATGTCCTCGCAACGAACACGAACAACACCCGCGGCACCGACGATGGCACAGGAACGAACGACCGGGACCGGTGGACCAACACGAACAACACCGGAACTAACTAATCCTTAGAAGACAGCAGGTTGACGGGGGACGGCTCTCTGTGGGTCGTCCCCTGTTGCGCCTTTGATGCACAACGTTTGATCTCGCGCAGGCAACTTGCAGCGAGCACTATGCCGGCTAGGTGGTTTCGGCCGAACAATGGGGCGAGGAAGCTCAAGCCATGCTCGTGACGGCGGGCACCTCATGTGACTTCCCGACGCGGCAAATTTCACTCCCACATGGACCGTCTATTGCTCGTCGAGAAAGGACTGCAGAACTTCATTCCACGGAAACAGAGGTCCGGGGTCGATACGTCGACGTATCAAAATCGACGGGTCATCCTCAGCCGGAACCATTCGCTGATCCAAGTCGGAGTGTCGCGCTAACTGCTTGATCCCCGGAAATCGGTTTCGTAAGTACCTAATCAGTTCTTTGACGGTCTCTATCTGAACAAGGGGATATTCCTCAACGGGCGTTTGATTAGTCGAGACGAACCACTTCGGATACCGTCCCGAATTCACGATCTCGATGCCAATCGAATTTCGGTTGTGGTCCTTGGTGTGATGAGCGATGCGCCTATCCTCTACATATCGGTAAACGGATCCATCCTTATCAACGTAGTAGTGTCCAGACACACATCCGCCTGAGCCGTCTTCCACGCTCTCTTCCGCCACTTGACGGGCCTGACTTAGGGTCGGCAGTTCAGTGCAGTGAACAACGATTAGCTTCATGTCATCATCCGACCGCGTTTCCAAATGGCTGTTCCAGGGCAGGCGGTTCTCGATGATCTGCATGACCGTTACATTTGGGGTGCGGCGAGAAAGACGTAGAGGAGCACCACGCTAACCGAGACGATCCCCAGTGCCAAAAAGGTAAGTCCCCGCATGTATTCGCTCTTGTAGTTAGTCCAGACGCCCAACCTGTCCCCAGCCCAATACTCTCGTACCAGATTCACGTTCAGTG
>JBOGWU010000227.1:0-8113 GCA_050693935.1 Actinomycetota bacterium
ACAACTGGACCACGCTTCCCGACCTGAACGGGGGTACGCAGACTGACCCGCCGGCGGAGTGTGCGGAAGGCGGGTTCCTGCTCCAGATGCACCCGTTCCTGGAGCACTACCTGGGGGGTCCTGACTGCACCGCGCCTGGCACCTCCGGCACGTGGAACTCATTCACCAGTGGCTCGACGGCCGGCGGCTGGCACGAGGCAGCCGTCGACCTCTCCGGGTTCGCCGGTGACGAAGTCGAGGTGGCGATCTGCTACGTGACCGACCCGAACACTGGTGGAGTCGGTGCCTTCGTCGACGACACCCACGTCATCGTGGACGGCGTCGACTCGGCCGACGGGTTCGAGGGCGCGACAAGCACGTGGACGGTCGGTGGTCCTCCGCCCGGAAGTGCACCGAACGCGGGCAACTGGCAGATCTCGGAGAAGCTGGTCAACGCGTTCGCCGGCACCTCCACCGAGGACAGCCTGCTGCTGGGCTTCGGCCTCGAGCATCTGTCCACCGACGCCGAGCGTGCAGACCTGGTCGGGCGGGCCCTGGACGGCTTGATCGAGTAGCAATCGAAAGGCCTGCTCACGGAAGGCTCCGGATCCGCAACGGATCCGGAGCCTTCCTTTTTGGGTGATGTCCGAGGTCGACCTGTGGCGCCGACTCTCTGGTGAGAGGCACGACTGGGTGCCGCAGAGGAAGGAGGGATCATGAAGTACTTGATCTTGCTGTACGGTTCGCAACTCGAATACGACGCCATGGCCGGGAAGGCCACCGACAAGCTGGCCGTGTCCCCCGAGGACTTCGCTCCGATGTATGAGTTCATGGAGTCGTTCCACGAGGATCTTGTTGAGTCCGGGGAACTCGTCGATGCCAAGGGTTGGCGGCCCCCGTGCATGCTCGGAGAATCCAGTTGCAGGATGGAGTTCCGGTCGTGACCGACGGGCCATACTCCGAAACGCAGGAGGTCCTCGCCGGCTACACGCTCGTCGAGTGCGAAAGCTTCGACCGGGCGACCGAGATCGCCGCGGGGCTAGCGAAGTGCCCCTACCCAGCAGAAGCGCCCGGGGAATTCGTGGTGGATGTACGGTCGGTACTCGATTCCTCCGGCGATCTGGAGATCTGACCGCTCCTGTGCCTGACACCGAGGTCGAGGACCTGCTGCGCCCGCTCGCGCCCCAGATCCTCGGCGCGTTGGTACGGCGCTACGGGCATTTCGACCTTGCCGAGGATGCGGTGCAGGAGGCGCTTCTCGCGGCCGCCACGCAATGGCCGAAAGATGTGATCCCCGACAATCCTCGAGGTTGGCTGATCAAGGTCGCCTCGCGCAGGCTGACCGACCTACTGCGCAGCGAGCAGGCTCGCCGTCGCCGTGAAGACACCGTTGCCCAATGGATACTGCCCGACCAGCGGCTGGCACCGGCCGCTGGACACAGGCCGTCATCCGAGTCCGACGACACGCTCATCGTGCTGTTCATGTGTTGCCATCCATCGCTGTCGCCTGCGTCGCAGATCGCGCTGACTCTGCGGGCCGTCGGTGGCTTGACCACCGCGGAGGTCGCCCGCGCATTCCTCGTGCCGGAAGCGACCATGACCCGACGTATTACTCGGGCCAAGCAGAGCATCAAGGACGACGGTACTGCCTTCTACATGCCCATGGGCTCGGAGCGCATTGACCGGCTTGGCGCGGTTCTCCATGTGCTCTACCTCATCTTCAACGAAGGCTATGTCGCTACCTCAGGACCGAACTTGCAGCGCAGAGAACTGTCTGCAGAAGCGATCCGGCTGACCCGCATGGTCCACCGTCTGTTACCCGATGAAGGCGAGGTGACGGGTCTGCTCGCGCTGATGCTGCTCACCGACGCGCGCCGGTCGGCGCGTACCGGGCCCCATGGCGAGTTAATACCGATGGCCGAGCAGGATCGGGGTCTGTGGAATGCCGGCGAAATTGCTGAGGGCGTAGCGCTAATCACCGATGCGCTCCCCCGGGATAGAACCGGCCCGTACCAGCTCCAGGCGGCGATCGCAGCCATCCACGACGAAGCGCCACGCGCCCAGGCGACTGACTGGCGTCAGATCATGGCTCTCTATGAGCTGCTGATGCAGATCTCCGAGAACCCCGTGGTGGCGCTAAACCACGCCGTCGCTGTAGCCATGGTGCGCGGCCCGCGCCGGGCGCTCACCCTGCTGGGAGAGCTCGAGGCCGACGAGCGGATCTCCGGAGACCACCGCCTTCACGCAGTCCGCGCGCACCTGCTGGAGATGGCCGGCGACCGCGCGGCGGCGCGCGATTCCTACCAAACGGCGGCCCGGCAAACGACCAGCCTTCCGAAACAGCGCTACCTCCACGCTCGAGCCGCCCGCCTCACTGGCGCCCCTGAGCCTCGCTTGGCGAACTATGACGGGTAGATGTCCGAGATGGGGCGATGGCACCGACGTCTTCGATAAGAGGCACCAAGGAGGTGCCAGCAGAGGAGAACTCGCATGAAAACGGTTACTTCCAAAGACGATACGACCATCGCGTTCGAGCAGTCAGGCACGGGACCGGCGCTCATCCTCGTCGGTGGCTCATTCGAACATCGAGCCATGGACTCAGAGACCGCCCAACTCGCTGCACTCCCCCTCCTGGGCCGGCACTTCACCGTGATTCACTATGACCGGCGGGGACGAGGCGACAGCACCGACATACAACCGTATGCCGTCCAGCGAGAGATCGAGGACATCGAAGTCCTCCTCGACGAAGCCGGTGGATCGGCCTACCTGTCCGGGATCTCCTCCGGCGCGGCGCTTGCCTTCGAGGCGACGCTCGCCCTCGGCAGCAAGGTGAAGGGGCTCGCGATGTACGAGGCGCCCTACAGCGATGACGAAGCTTACCGACAGGGAGTAAGGGAACTCAGAAGGCAGCTTAGGGAAGCGCTCGCGGACGATCGACGCGGCGATGCGGTGGGCCACTTCATGACGTTCCTGGGGGTGCCCGCCGACCAGCTGGATGAGATGCGTCAATATCCGATGTGGCCGATGTGGGAAGCCGTTGCACCTACGCTCGGCTACGAGATCGACGTCCTGGGTGCAGATGCCTCGCTGCCCACCGAACGGGCGGCAAGTCTTACTGTGCCTACGCTCATTTTGGCCGGCGAAGCGAGCGATCCTTCCACGCATGCCACAGCAAGGAGGCTCGCAGACGCTATCCCAAACGCACAACACCGTACTCTGGAGGGACAGACGCATGTAGTCGCCGCGGAGGCGCTTGCTCCTGCGTTGGTGGAGTTCTTCAACTCCACCAACGACCAATAGCTTGCCACTTCAAGCAAGCGATGCGTCCTCGCTCAGCGACTAGCGGCGACGATCCAGGCACGGGAGTCGAACCAGACACCGTCGTCGCTGGCGCGCGCCGAGAGCATCTCGCGCAGACGGTCGAGCGCGCGCGCCGCAGAGGCTTGATCCAGGCGTTTCAATGCATCGCTCGTGCACGCGAAGGCGCGAACCCACGCGAGCGCAGCGGTGACGTCCCCACCGTAATAGACGGGCTCACGGACATCGGTAAACGTGACATTGGTGAAACCGGCCGCGTCCAGAATTCCCTTCACGGTCGTTGGGTCCGCCAGCGAGAACGGATCGTGTGCCTCGGGAACGGGGGGGCCGCCCCCTCGCGCCCGCGGAGAGCTCGCTCGATCGACACGGACCACTCGTTCACTTCGTGGCGCTGCCAGACCATCATCAGCAGGCGCCCGGCTGGGCGCAGGGCCCGCCCGATGTTGGCAAACGCGGCGATGGGGTCATCGAAGAACATCGTGCCGAACCTGCTGAAGGCGAGATCGAAATGCTCCGGCAGAAAATGGTGGACCTGCGCATCGCCCTGGTCGAAGGTGACGTTGGGGAGCCGCTCCGCTCGGGCCAGCTCGCGGGCGCGCTCAATGGCGGACGCGGAGATGTCGACCCCGAGCGCACTCCCTGCCGGCGCCATCCGGGCGGCATCACGGGTCGTCTGCCCGGTCCCACATCCGATATCGAGGACGTGCTCATGTCGTTGGATTCGACAGGCGCCGCGCAGCACCTCGTTGTGCAGCCGCAGCTCGGCGTCGTAGTCGGTTGCGCGGGGACGGTGTTTGCCTGCGGCACGGTCTCGCACCGCAGCCCCGTCAAGACGGGCGGGCTCGCCTGGTTGTCGGTAGTCCGCGTTTGCCACGGATGGCACCTCGTCCTCTCGGCTCCAGAACGGCTCGGGCGCACGTCGCCCTGCGGCTTCCGTTGCATTGTTGAGCCTGTGGAGCATCATCCCCTGGGGAGGTCCTCAACTAATTCAGAAGACTCAGGAGGCCTTGGGCCAGCTCAACCATTTCATCGAAAGCAACGATCCCGACCCTGTCACACAATTGCTCCTGGGTTGCACTGGGGAGTACATGAACCGGACGAATCCAGCCGAGAACCTGAAGCGCTCGGTGCTGAGTCCCGAGGCTTTCTGCGACTTCTTCGATGCCCATTTCGAGGATCTGCTCAGGTACCTGACGCGGCGCACCTGCGATGCGACTTCAAGAAAGGCGCGGCCGAGCAACGAGCGCTTCGCCGGCTCGGGCTCGAGCGACCCGAGCTCGATCTCGAGACCGAGCAGCAGATAGAGCGGCTCGCCTCGCTCGACGAGGTTCGCACGGCGCTGAGGACGGAACTAAACGAGCTCTCGCCTGCTCGTCGCGAAGCGCTTCAGCTCCGCGTCATCGATGAGCTGCCCTACCGGGAGGTAGCGCGCAGGCTAGAGATATCCGAGGCAGCGGCGCGGGCGCGAGTCTCGCGCGCTCTACGAGAACTGGCCGTCGCCCTGAACCAGAACTCCATCATCGAGGAGGTCACATGACGAACCAAATAGATGAGACACGATTTCCGGCCGTAGACAGGCTTCGCGAGACGCTACGCGCCGACTTGATGCGAGCAGCTCGAACGAATCCCAGCGTGCGATCTCGTTTCTTCCGACGGCGACGGGTGATAGCCGTGGTCGTTGTCTTGCTTGCGCTCATCCCTGCCGCCCTGGCAGGTGCCGGAGTCTTCGATTCACACCCCGACGTCGAGTACGAGTGTTCGGAGGCCGAGAAGCAGCACGATGACTCGAAGGTGGTGGTGGGAGCGCCGGTCGAGGGCCCGGACGCGCCGGACTCCGTTGAGCAGGAGAAGCCAAGCCAGCCAGAAGATCCGTGTGACTGAGATGGACCGCGGTCGAGTCACTTCACCTCAATAGGCTCGCGCGCCAGAATCATCTGTGAGAAAATCTCTTTACTTAGTCAAGCGGTCGGCGACAGAAGGTGCCATACAGAAAGGGGCCCACGAAGGGGGGCCCTTTCTGTTCTCCGAGTCAGGAGACCTAGGAGTTCGCCTGGCGGTTCAGCTTCTTGAGATCCTTGTCGAGCTGCCGGTCGAGCTTGTTCATGTCGCGATCGAAATCGTCGCTGATCTCGTTGAACTGACGGTCGAGCTCGTTTACCGCGGCACTCGTGATCACCACTCCCACCACACCGAGGGCGAGAGCTGCGCCGGCCAGAACCGTCCCAGCGATGGCGAGGCCTTTCCGCCCACGCTCCTTGGCATTGCGGATTCCGACGATCCCGAAGATCGCGGCCAGCGTGCCGCAGATAAAAGCGACCGCGAAGGTGAGCGGGATCATTCCAAAAACGGTGCCGACGACGCCCAGCGTGAGCGCGGCGACGGCCATGCCGTTGGTCCGCTTCTCCACGTACACGACCTGGGCTGCTTCAGTACTCACTGTCTTTCGTCCTCCTGACTCGGAACTGCCTACGAAGGGGATCTTCGGCCCAAATCGGGGCGGACTCTAGATACGCCGACATAACTGATCGATCAGTGGAGCAACAACCTCGCCTTGCTACCGCCCGCCTGCGCGGTGCCGTGGGCAGCACGCCCGGTCACCGAGATGGCGTGGGCCCGGCTGATGGCCGAGGCCCACCCGGCAAGGCCGCTCCGTATGGCCGGGCCACATCCGCTGAACGGAGCGGTGCTTCCGAGATGCGCTGTGGAATTTCGTCGACCGTAGACCGAGACTGGTCCGGATCCTGCCGACTCGGCGGTTCGAAACCGTCACCGTCCACGCACCGCACCCCCGGGTAGAGCACCGTTTCGGGGTCGGGTTCAACGGAAATCAGGGTCATCCCTGATAGCGGTAGCGAGGCGTGGGTGCGAGGCTGTGTGACTCAACCAACGCCCCTAGGAGAGCCGATGCCCGTCTACCACCCCTTAACGTCGTGATGACCGGCTCACTGATCGTCACGGAAGGGCTCACCAAGCGCTTCGGGCCGGTGACCGCCGTCTCGGATCTGACCGTGAGCATCGGTGCCGGCGTCGTCGGGCTGATCGGGGCCAACGGCGCCGGTAAGTCAACACTGATCAAGATCCTGCTCGGGCTCCTGCCGGCGACGAAGGGGCGGGCGACCGTGTTGGAGCTCGATGTGGCGAGCGCCGGCGCTGCGATCCGCGAGCGCGTTGGCTACATGCCCGAGCATGACTGTCTTCCGCCGGACGTGTCCGCGACCGATTTCGTCGTGCACATGGCGCGGATGTCCGGACTCCCGGTGACGGCGGCGCGGGAGCGAACGGCGGACATCTTGCGACACGTCGGCCTATACGAGGAGCGCTATCGGCCGATCGGTGGGTACTCCACCGGAATGCGCCAGCGTGTGAAGCTCGCGCAGGCGCTGGTGCACGACCCGCAGCTCGTGTTCCTCGACGAGCCGACGAACGGCCTGGATCCCGCCGGCCGCGACGACATGCTCGGGCTCATCGGGCGGATCAACACCGACTTCGGAATCTCGGTCCTGGTGACATCACATCTGCTCGGCGAGCTAGAGCGCGTGTGCGATCACATCGTGGTCATCGACGCCGGCGCGCTGCTGAGGGCTTCCTCTACCGCGGACGTGACGGCGATCAGCCAGGTGGTGGTCGTCGAGGTCGATGAGCCGGCGGACGCGCTTGCCGCTCTGCTGCAGGCAGCCGGCCTCGCCGCTCGCGTGGTCGGCCCTTTCGTGGAGGTCGAGCTGCGCGACGACTCGGCCTACGACGTCGTGCGGGACACCGTGGTGCGCGCCGGTGTGGGGCTTATCCGGATGGAGCGACGCCGGCACCGCATGGCCGAGATCTTCGCGACGGCGGGGAGCGCACGATGAGCATGCCGGCTCCGAGCGCCGGTGTCATCCACGACATCGGGTATCGGCACTACGACGGCGAACGCCGTGCGCGCAGCTACATACGGCGCTCGTTGTACGTCGACAGTCTCAAAGGAGCCTTCGGGCTGGGTCGGAGCGCTCGCTACAAGATCATGCCCATGATCCTGTTCGCCGTGATGTGCCTGCCCGCCGCCGTGATCGTGACGATCACGGCAGTCACGAACGGCGATGAGCTGCTCGGCGACTACCCGTCTTATGTGCTCAACCTGCAGCTGGTCGTGCTGATCTTCATCGCTTCGCAGGCGCCGGCCACCGTGTCGCGCGATCTGCGCTTCAGAGTGATGTCGCTGTACTTGTCGCGTCCTCTCGAGCGCGTGGACTACGTGGTCGCGAAGTACGCCGCGATGGCGTCGGCGCTGTTCGTGCTGACCGCGGCGCCGCTAACGATCATGTTCGGCGGGGCGCTGGTCGTCGGGCTACCGATCACCGAGCAGATCCCCGACTACCTGCGCGCGCTGGCCGGTGCCGTCCTCATCTCGCTGATCCTGGGTGGGATCGGGCTGGTCATCGCCGCCATCACGCCCCGCAGGGGGTTCGCAGTCGCGGCTATCATCGCCGTCCTTCTGGTGCTCGCGGGAGTACAGGGCATCTTGCAGGAGATCGCAGGCGCCGAAAGCCTAGACATTGCTCCTTACCTCGCCCTGTTGTCCCCGTTCACGTTGGTGTTGGGCGTCCAGAGCTCATTGCTGGGTGCTGCGAGCCCCCTGCCCTCACCCCCCGGCGCGACCGGTGCTCTGCTGTTCTCTGCCGCGGCTCTGCTTATCGTCGCCGGGTCCTACGCAATCCTGCTGCTGCGCTATCGATCGGTGTCGGTGTCGTGACCACGATGATCCTGGACAACGTCTCGCGATGGTTCGGCAACGTGGTCGCGGTAAACGACGTCACGATGTCGGTTGGCCCTGGTGTGA
>JBOGWU010000228.1:0-33754 GCA_050693935.1 Actinomycetota bacterium
CCCTTCTCGTTGCTGAACCACTTGACCGTGCCTTGAGCCACGTACGCACTTCCTTTCGATGCTTCGAGGAGCGCGAGCCGAGGCGCACCCTCCCCCTTGTAACAACGGCAAAAACGTAGCACAAACGGGGACGCCGTTGGCCCCTTCCGGGGTCCAAACGGTGGAAATTGGAGCCCCGCCGCCCGTATGAGCCCTCCTGGGTAAGTTTCGGGCGGCGGAGGGTGGTTATCCGCTTCACAAGGCCGGGGACTCGGCGGGGACCGATGGGTCCAGACGCAGGTCCGGCGCTCGTCTGGGCGTCGTTGTTCAGCAGGGCAGCAGCGGCCTAAGGTGGATGAGGGCGCTTCGGGATGCGGAGTCGATCAGGCTGATCGCTCTATGGAACGATCTTGGCAATCGGCATCTCCACGATGTCCTCGGCCCCCAAGGACTTCAGCCGGGGGATCAGAACGTTGATGGTGCTCTTGGGGACCACCGTCTCGACCGCCAGGAAGCGGGTGTCCGCCAGGTGGCTCACCGTCGGTGAGCGCATCGCCGGGAGCAACTCGAGCACTCCCTCTAGGTGATCCGAGTCCACGTTCAGTTTCACCAGAACTCTCCCTCTGGCGTCCACCGTGCCCTTGAGGAGGATGGTCAGCTCGTCGATGGCCGTCCGCTTGGCCTCCTCGGCGAAAGACTTCTGATTGGCGATCAGATGCGTGCGTGACTCGAGCAGCGTGTGCACGATGACCATTCCGTTGCGCCGCAAGGTCGATCCGGTTTCGGTCAGGTCCACTATCGCGTCGACTATCTCGGGCACCTTGGCCTCGGTGGCCCCGTAAGACAGAAAGATGCGCACGGGAATGCCGAGCTCCTCGAAGAAGGCTTTCGTGATGTTGGGCAGCTCGGTTGAGATGCGAGAGTTCGGCTTGATCTGCTGCGGTTCGGTGATGCCCGAGGACTCGGGAACCGCGAGCACTACCTTGACCGGCCTGTCGGTCTGCTTCGAGTAATGCAGGGGGGCCACCTTGACGACGTCCGAGGCGGTCTCGGTGATCCAGTCCTCACCGGTGATCCCGATGTCGAAGTAGCCGTCCTCGACGTAGGTGGGAATCTCCTGGGGTCGCAGAACGGCGACCGAATCGATCCTGGGGTCGTCGATCGCGCCCCGGTACTCGCGCTCGTTCGCGCGGGTGACCTTGAGATCGGCGTCCTCGAGCAGCTGCAGGGTCGCGCGTTCCAGCGACCCCTTGGGGATCACGAGCTTGAGCATTGCGACAGACTAAGTGTTCGTCACAGGTCCGCTTGCGGCTTCGGGAGCGAGGCGAACAGGTTGGCCATCTCGATGGCCGCCATGCCGGCCTCGTAGCCTTGGTTACCCAGCTTGCCTCCCGCCCGGTTGGCGGCCTGCTCGGTGGTGTCGGTCGTCAGTACCCCGAACGCGATCGGCACGCCCGTTGCCAGCGAAGCGCTCGACACCCCGGACGCCGCGGTTCCCGCGACATAGTCGAAGTGAGCGGTCTCACCGCGGATCACCGCACCGATGGCCACCACCGCATCGACTTCGCCGGAGGCGGCGATTCGCTGAGCGGCGGCCGGGATCTCGAATGCACCGGGAACCCAGGTCAGCGAAACTTCATCGTCGCCAACGCCGTGGCGCGACAAGGCTTGGAGCGCCCCATCTACCAGTCGCTTGCAGATGGTCTCGTTGAAACGGCTCGCGACAATGGCGATCCTCAGACGTTTGCCGTCGAGTGCGCCCTCATGGGTCTGCATCACTGAACCTCCCCTTTGGGTGACGGGGCTGACTCGGCCTCCGCTCCGATCGTCTCGAGCAGGTGACCGAGCTTTTCTCGCTTGGTGGTGAGGTAGCGGATGTTCTCCTCGTTCGGCGCGCTCTCGAGGGCGACCCGCTCCACGATGGTCAGGCCGTAGCCCTCGAGCCCGGCGCGCTTGGTCGGGTTGTTCGTGAGCAACCGCATTGTCGTGACCCCGAGGTCGACGAGTATCTGGGCCCCCACCCCATAGTCGCGCGAGTCGGGAGCGAAGCCGAGTTCGACGTTGGCCTCGACCGTGTCTAATCCTCCGTCCTGCAACGCGTAGGCCTCGAGCTTGTGGCGCAGGCCGATCCCGCGGCCCTCGTGGCCGCGGATGTAAACGACGACTCCCCGGCCGGCCTCGTCGATGCGCCTCATTGCGTCGTGCAGTTGCATGCCACAATCGCACCGGATGCTCCCGAGCACATCGCCCGTGAAGCACTCGGAGTGAACCCGGACCAGCACGTTGTCCTGGGACGCGACTTCTCCCTTGACCAACGCGACGTGAGTGCGCCCGTCGTCGCTCTCGTAGGCCACCGCGGTGAAATCACCGAACGCGGTCGGGATGCGGGCTTCCGTCTGCCGGGTCACGAGTTGCTCGGTCTTACGGCGGTAGCGGATGAGGTCGGCAATCGAGATGACGAGCAGGCCGTGTTCGTCTGCGAAGCGCTCCAGGTCCGGCATGCGAGCCATGCTTCCGTCCTCGTTGACGATCTCGCACAGCACTCCACCGGGATAGAGCCCCGCGAGCCTGGCGAGGTCGACCGACGCTTCGGTATGGCCGGCTCGGCGCAGCACGCCGCCGGGCGTATAGCGCAGCGGGAAGATGTGCCCCGGACGGTTGAGGTCCTGCGGCCGCGTGGACTCATCGATGAGCGCGGTGATGGTTCGGGCGCGATCGGCAGCCGAGATGCCGGTGGTGGTTCCACTGGCGGCGTCCACGCTGACGGTGAAGGCGGTGCCGAGGGCATCGGTGTGGTTGGGAGCCATCAGCGGCAGGTGCAGATGGTCGAGTCGATCGGACTCGAGCGGCACGCAGATGATGCCCGAGCAGTGACGAACCATGAAGGTGACCATCTCGGGAGATGCCTTGGAGGTCGCAAAGATTAAATCGCCCTCGTTCTCGCGGTCTTCGTCGTCAACGACGATGACCATGTTGCCCTTCTTGATCTCCTCGACCGCTTCTTCGACTCTTGCGAGCGGCATGCTCATCCCTTCCTGGTAGGTGCGCTGCCCTAATGGCCCGATAGACCACTACGGCCGTCGAATCCCTCGACGAACTTCTCTACGTACTTGGCGATGACGTCGACTTCGATGTTGACCACCGAGCCGACCGAGAGGTCTTTCAGCGTCGTTACCTCGAGGGTGTGTGGAATGAGCGCAACCTGAAACGAGGTGCGTCCGACCTCGACCACCGTGAGCGACACACCGTCGATCGCCACGGATCCTCTCGACACGAGGTAACGCAGACCCGCCTCGGGTAGGGAGAACCACATCCGGCGCGTTCCGTCCTGTTCCTCGATACGCACCACCGAGGCCACGTGATCGACGTGACCCTGCACCATGTGACCGCCGATGCGGTCCGAGAACCTGGCCGCCGGTTCGAGGTTGACCGTGCTCCCCTTGCTCAGCGATCCGATGGTCGTGGCCGCCAGCGTCTCGTCCATGGCCTGGGCGGTGAAGGTCTTGCGCGTAGTACGAGTTGCCGTCAGGCACACGCCGTTTACGGCGACCGAGTCTCCGACGTCGAGCTCGCGCGCGAGCTTTGCGGCCTCGATCTCGAGATCGAGCACGCCAACTCGCTCACGCGCCCGCTTCACCACGCCGAGACTGGTAACGATGCCGGTGAACATCTAACCGGCGTCTCTCTCGTAAGAGAGCAGGACGTCGTCCCCCGCGCTCTCGGATCCGAGCAGGCGCCAGCGGCCGGCCTCTGCGATCGTCGGGACTCCGAGGTCCCCCAGGTCGGGGCCTCCCCGGCCCAGGAGCACGGCGCCAACATGGAGGTCGAGCCGATTCACGAGATCGGCCCTCAGCAGTGAAGTTGCGAGCCGCGCGCCCCCCTCGAAGTAAAGCTCGAGCCAGCCGCGCCGGCCGAGCGCGACGATCAGGGCGTCGAGGTCCACGCCCGCCGGGCCGCCGGGGAGCTGGAGGACCTCGGCACCCGCCTCCTTCCAGGCGGTTTGCGCCTCGTGCGGAACGTGGTTGGTGGTGGCGACTATGACCTCTCCGCCGGCAAACAGGCGAGCCGTGGGTGGGGTCCTTCCGCTCGCGTCAATCAAGACGCGTGCGGGCTGACGCACGGCCTCGACGTCGCGCACCGTGAGCGATGGATCGTCGGCGACCGCAGTGCCGGAGCCCACGACCACCGCATCGGCGCCATGCCGGCGACGGTGAGTCTCCCTTCGGGCATCTGGGCCGCTGATCCACCGAGCCGTGCCGTCGGCAGCCGCGAGCCGGCCGTCGAGGCTGAACGCGAGCTTCAGCGACACGTAGGACCGCCCCGTCAGCCGATGGTGGATGTAGGGGGCGTTCAGCGCCCTGGCCTCTCGCTCACGCACCCCGATCAGCACCTCGGCTCCCGCTTCGGACAGCAGGCGCGCGCCGCCGCCCGCGACCCGCTCGTCGGGATCCAGCGTGGCGATGACGGCCCGAGAGATCCCGGCGGTTACCAGCGCCCGAGCGCACGGCGGGGTCCGGCCCTGGTGGGTGCAGGGCTCGAGCGTCACGTACGCGGTGGCACCCGCGGTGGAATCCGCAATTGACAGCGCCTCGCGCTCCGCATGAGCAAGCCCCGCGCCCCTGTGATACCCCTCGGCGATGATCTCGTGGTCGCGGGCCAGGACGCAGCCCACCTTGGGGTTTGGGGAGGTAAAGGGAGCCCGGCGCGCCAGCTCCAGCGCTCGGTCCATGAGGTGCTCGTGCATCTGGCTGCTCAACCGGTCCTCCGGTGGTCCAGGAACCACCCGCGGGAGCAGCGTGCAACGGGAGAGGACTACGCCAAACTCACGCCCCGCCTGCCGGCGACGCGCTTCGTTCGGTCACCCCTTCTCCCATCCGGACTTGTCGCCCCCGCGCTTGCGCACGAGATGCGAGTTACCGTCGGTTCCGGAGTTCCACCGGATCAACCCCGCAGTTCGTGCGGGGGTAGCGGACTATCACCGCCGGTCGGGAATCTCACCCTGCCCCGAAGAGGTTCCAGTCATTCGGTTCACGCCCCGCCTTACCTGCGGGGCCCATTGAGTATACGGCGCGCCTTAGTCGGTCGTGCGAACCGCAGCGACGAGCTGATCAGCAGGCGCGCTCTTCTCGATATATCGGGAGGCGCCCGCCGCAACGGCTTTTTCGGCCATCTCGGATACTTCGAACGATGAGTACACGATGACCCTGGCCGTGGGAGCCGCCTCCTTGATCTCGGGAAGCGCCTCGAGACCATCCATCACCGGCATGCCGAGATCGAGAAGCACCACGTCGGGCTGCTCGGAGCGAGCAAGGTCGATCGCCTCAGCTCCGTTGGTCGCCTCTCCCACCACGATCATGTCCGGTTCGAGGCTCAGCTCGGTTTTTATCAGGACGCGAACCTGAAGGGTGTCGTCACAGACGATCACCCGCAGCGCCCGGTTCAAACCGCCTCGCCATCCGAGACCATTTCCTCTCCCTGTCGACCGCGAACCGGCACGGCCGGCCCAGTGCTTGAGCTGATACATCAGCATGGGGGTAGCGCCGCATTCGACGGAATAGAGCAACGGAGCCATTTTTTCGAGGGTCGAACTTGGTCCCGAATGACTACTTCGAGGAGCCGGCTTGCGCTGCCGGCCCGGTTGCTCAGGGGTCCGGACGAGTCAGTCGCGGCGGCGGTCGACCGCGAAGGAGGACCCTGAGTCCTGCTTCGCGAACTGCTTCATCTCGGTGGCGATTTCGACAGCGAGCCACTGGCTGTCGATCGTACGCAGCACGTTGGTGGAGATGCCGATCGATACGGTCATGATGGGGAATCGGCTCACCTGGTTCCGCCTGTCGGCGACTTCGATGTGGCCGCGCTCGGCGTCGCCGGCGTCGTAGAGCTCTGGGGCGCCCGAGTCCCATAACTCGCATACCGTCTTGGCAACCGACTCCGCGATCTCGGGATCTACGAGTATCACGAAGTCGTCCCCTCCGATGTGTCCCAGGAAGGTCTTGTCGCCGGGGCGGGGTTCGAGCGCGCGCCGCACGCAGCTCGAGAGGAGCTTGATCGCCTCGTCGCCGCGCAGGAACCCGTAATGGTCGTTGAAGGCCTTGAAGTTGTCGAGGTCCACGTACATCAGGGCAAACTGCTCGCCCGAGTCGACTCGCTCGCCGACGGCCTCACCCACTTGCACGTTCCCGGGGAGCTGGGTCAGTGGGTTGACCGCCCGCATCTCGCGCGAGCGCCGCAGCGCCGACTTCACCCGCGCCACCAACTCGATGGGATCGAACGGTTTGATGATGTAGTCGTCCGCGCCCGAGGTAAGGCCGACTACCTTGTCGGCGGACAGCGACTTTGCGGTCAACATGATCACCGAGATGTGCTTGGTGCGTGCGTCGTCCCTGAGGCGTTGACAGACTTCGAAACCGTCAAGGCGCGGCATCATCACGTCGAGCAGGATGATGTCGGGCTGCGAGTTGTAGGCCATCTGCAGAGCCGCTTCGCCATCGAATGCGGTGATGACCTCGAACCCCTCGAGCCGGAGGTTGACCTCAACGAAGCGGACTATGTCTTCGTCGTCATCGGCTACGAGGACGACTTCACGCCCGGCGTTCACGCTCCAACCCCGCTGCTCAGTTGGTCCAGCCGGGCGCGCAAGCGCGCTGCCGCCGCTCCCGCATCGATGCCGTCGTAAACACCGCTACCCGAAACCAGAATATTCGCTCCCGCCTGCACCGCGAGGTCGATGTTGTCGATCTTGATACCACCGTCTACCTCGATGTCGGCACCCCCATCCGCCGGGTCAACCAACCGGCGCGCCTCGGTGATCTTGGGCAGCATCTCACCCATGAAGCTCTGCCCACCGAAGCCCGGTCGAACGGTCATCATAAGGATGACATCGAGCGACGAGAGATACTTCGCGGCAAACGACAGATCGACGTCGGGGTGAACCGCGATCCCCACGCCTGCGCCCGCCCCTCGGATCGCATCGATTACCGCGACCGGGTCGTCGGTCACCTCGGGGTGGAAACTGATCCGGTCGGCTCCCGCCGCGGCGAATCCGGCGACGAACTCCCCGGGGTTCTCGATCATGAGATGCACGTGCAGAGGCTGGTCGCACGCCGCTCGCACTGCTTCGACGGTTGACGTCCCGAACGTCAGGTTGGGTACGTAATGACCGTCCATCACATCGAGGTGGAACCAGTCGACGTGCTCTGCCACCGCCTTGACCTCGTCCGCAATGCGTCCGAAGTCGGCGGTCAGGATCGACGGCGAGAGCTGGAGCCGGTCGGAAACACGACTGTTCACCGTCGGAACCTACTCAAATCCTTCGCCGGGGGCCAGACGGAGCCCGCGTGCCGCCTCGCCGCCGCTCATGGCCCTCTTGCCCTGGAGTTGAAGCAAGGTCAGCTCGAGGGCCCCCTCGCCGGTCCCGGCGATCAGAGCGCCCTCGCGCTCGGCTATCGCGCCCGCCTCCAGTCCCTCGAAGTCCGTCTCCTTCGCGAACAGAAGCTTCACGCGTTTTCCGCGCAGCGTAGTCCAGGCTCCGGGGGCGGGATTGAGGCCGCGCACCTTGTTACGAATGACCGCCGCGCGATCGCTCCAGTCGATGCGCGCAACCTCAGTGGTGATCTTCGGCGCGTAGGTCGCATCATCGTGCCGCTGTGGGACCGGGGCTAGATCACCCGACGCGAAAGCCGCTAGGGAGTCCACCAACAACGGAGCACCCGTCCTCGCGAGACGCTCCCCCAACGTCCCCGCGGTGTCGGAACGCTTCACCTCTTCGGTTGCAGCCGCCAGCACCGGGCCCTCGTCCATGCCCTCCGTAAGCACGATGACCGAAACTCCGGAGATTAGTTCTCCCTCCATGATCGCTCGCTGCACGGGCGCCGCCCCTCTGTAGGCGGGCAATAAAGAGAAGTGGAGGTTTATGAAACCGAGTGGTGGCACCGCAAGCAGCGAGACCGGCAGGATCTTGCCGTAGGCGACAACGCTGCAGACATCCGGCGCGAGCTTGCGCAGTTGCTCGTGGAACTCGTCGGTGCGCGCCCGCTCCGGTTGAAGAACCTCGATACCCGCGGTAAGCGCGCGCTGTTTGACCGGCGAGGGCCGCGGCTCCATCCCGCGTCCGGCAGGACGATCGGGGTTGGTGACTACGGCCGCCACCTCGATGTCGGACGCGATCAAGGCATCGAGGCTCGGCACCGCCCACGCGGGCGTGCCGAAAAAGACGGTCCTCAGATCGTCTCCTCGGTGGGAACCGATGCTCGTACGTGACTCGAGCGCACCGGCAGACCCAGAGCCTGATCGGCGAGGATGCGCCTGGCTTCGCGCCGGAGGTCATCAGGGAGACGGTCGATGAACAGGATTCCGTCGAGGTGGTCGATCTCGTGCTGGAAGACGCGGGCGAGGTGCTCCTCCGCGTCTATCTTCACCGTGTTGCCGAGCTCATCGATGGCCTCGACGCGCACCTTGAGGTGGCGTTCGACCGGGTAGACCAATCCTGGAAGGCTCAGGCAGCCCTCTTCGTCACTGAACATCTTTCGAGAGCGCTTGCTGATCACCGGATTGATGATCGTCCCGAACTCATCCCCCACCTCCCAGGTGAAGATGCGCTCGAGCACGCCCACCTGGGGTCCGGCGAGGCCGACGCCGGGCGCTTCGCGCATGGTCTCGATCATGTCGGCCGAAAGGCGTCCGTGGACATCGGTGACGTCGGTGACCTCGTGCGCCTTCTGACGCAGCACGGGATCCCCGAAGGTCCTGATCGTCAAAACCGCCATCGATGCCCTTTCATGGTCTAGTGCTCGCCCTCAGCGGGGGTCGACGTCGACTCGCAACCGGCTCCCGGCCGGCACCGAGGCGAGGATACCCCGCAGCGCGACGGCAACCGGCTCGGCGTCGTCCGCCTTGATCAGCACCTCGAGCCCGTCGGTGAGCTTGCCGTCGGACACAACCGTCTGGACCTCGATGGGGCCGAGCACGCGCGCTCCGGTCGCGCGCGCTACCCCCGCGGCCCGCTCGATGAGGCCCTGCTTACGAGGTCCGTAGCTCGTCGCCTTGACGAGCTCGGAGAACGGCGGATAGTCGAGCTCGGCCCTCTCCTCGAGCTCGCGTTCGAGGAAATAGTCGTAATCGGCCCTGATCACTGCCTGAATCGCGTAATGCTCCGGCTCGGCGGTCTGGATGAGCAGACGTCCGCCCGCCGAGGCAGGACCCGCCCATTCCGCCATCGCGGCAAGCGCCTGGTAGGCGCTCTCCGCCGCACGAAAGTCCGGGCGCCGGAGCATCGCATCGGCGTCGAGCACGCCGACCAGGCTTGCGGGGGGCCGGAGCGCCGGTTTGGTTCCGATCCAGGTGGTCACGAAGATATCTACATCCGGAGCGGGAGCATCGACCGCGTTCGCGATCACGTCTGGATCCATGCGACCCACGGTGGCGCGCGGAAAAGACTTCGATAGTTGCTCGGAAAGTCTCTCGCTGCCCGCGCCCACGTACCGGAAGTCCGACGCACCACACGAAGGGCAGCGCTCGGGGGCGGGCGCCTCGAATCTGCAATGCGCGCAACGGACCGCTGCCCCTACTCGGTCGAAGAACAAACCGGCCTCACAGACAGGACACCGCACCGATCGCCGACAGTTGGCGCACCACAGGGCGCGGGAGTACCCGCGCGCCGGAACCAACAATGCGACACGCTCACCGGCCCTCAGAGCGCCTGCGATCCGGGAGTGGAGGGCGCGCGAGAACACCCGGTCGCCCGGAGGCTCGGCGGTCTCCACCATCGGCCGCGCCGCGCGCGCGTCGATGGTGCGCGGCGCGACCGAACCAAAGGTTCCGTCGCGGGCCGCGGCCGCGGTCTCGACGCGGGGCGTGGAGCTCAGCAGCACGCAGGTTGCTCCCTGGCGGAGAGCCCGCTCGATCGCGACTCGTCGAGCGTCGTAGCGCGGCGAGCGATCCTCCTTGTAAGAGTGATGATGCTCTTCGTCTACGACAACGAGCCGCAGGTGCTCGGCGGGTGCGAGGACGGCCGAGCGGCCTCCTCCTCCTAGCGGCGCGCCGGCCCCGATGCGGAGCCAGGCGTGCGCTCGCTCGTTGTCACCCTGGGCCGAATCCAGGCGCGCGAGCTGCGGCCAGCGTTCGCCGAGGGCGTCGAGCACCGCCGAGCCGAAGCGCACCTCGGGCACGGCCACCAGGGCCTGGTCTCCGTCGCCCAGTGCGCAGTCCACGAGCTCGGAGATCAGCCCGCCCCGGTCCTCGCCCGGCAGCGATCGCAGGCACCAGGTCCCCGCCTCCCGGCGTCGCAGGGCCTCCAGGAGTTCGGCCGAGCCCTCGTAGCTCGAGAGTCGCTCCGACCCGCCTCCGGTGAGGATCGCATCGGAGGCCCTGAGCTTGGTGCGCACCCGCGGTGGCACCGCTCGCTGGAAGGCGAGTCCCAGCGGGGCGGCGTAGCGGCGCGCCAGCCAGGCGAACACCTCGACCAGTGCACCCGGGGCCACCGGCGCGCCGGCCACCAGCGCCACCACCGACTCGAGGCCGGCGTCGTCCGACGACCCCAGCGACACGACCACCGCGCGCGTCCGGCGGTGGCCGAGGGGCACCCTTACCAACGATCCCACGCGCACCACGGGGCGCAGCTCCTCGGGGAGCGTGTAATCAAAGGTCCTGTCCAGCCGCCACGCGGGCACCAGGGGGACGACGGAGACGGTGACGCCGCGCTCGGTGTTCCGCCTAGGTGGCGAGGCGGCGGAGCTCATCCGCTTTGTCCGTGCGCTCCCAGGTAAAGGACTTTTCCGAACGCCCGAAGTGGCCGTAGCTCGCGGTGTTCTGATAGATCGGTCGCTGCAGGTCGAGGTCGCGAATGATCGCAGCCGGTCTCAAATCGAAGATCTCGCGGATGGCCGACTCGATCTTGGCGGGATCCGCGGTCTCGGTCCCGAACGTGTCGATCGAGATCGACACCGGGTGCGCCACGCCGATGGCGTAGGCCACCTGGACCTCGAAGCGATCGGCCAGACCCCCGGCGACGACGTTCTTGGCGATATGGCGACACGCGTAAGTGGCCGAGCGATCGACCTTGGTCGGATCTTTCCCGCTGAACGCGCCACCGCCGTGTCGAGCCATCCCGCCGTAGGTGTCGATGATGATCTTGCGGCCCGTGAGACCGGTGTCGGCGCGCGGTCCCCCGATCTCGAAGACGCCGGTTGGATTGACGAATACGCGCACGTCCTGAGCGTCCAGGTTCGGTGGGATGAGTGGGTCGACGACGTGTTGCATCAGGTCGGGGCGCAACAGGGTCTCGATGTCGACGTTCGGCTGATGCTGGGTCGAAATGACGATCGTGTCGAGCCTTACGGGCTTGTCACCGTCGTAGCCGATGGTGACCTGGACTTTGCCGTCGGGACGCAGGTAGGGAACCACGCCCGCCTTTCGGACCTCGCTTAGTCGCTGCGCCAGCCGGTGCGCGAGCCAGATCGGCATCGGCATCAGGTCCTCGCTCTCGGTGCACGCGAAGCCGAACATCATCCCCTGGTCGCCCGCGCCCTGATGGTCGAGAGCTTCGTCCGGGGCATCGCCCATGCGCTCCTCGAAGGCGTGGTCTACTCCGGCCTGAATGTCGGGGCTCTGTTCCTGGATGACCACCGAGACGCCGCAGGTCGCTCCGTCGAAACCGATCTTGGACGAGGTGTAGCCGACGTCGGTGATCGTGCGGCGCACGACCGCGGGGATGTCCACGTAGATCTTGGTGGTGATCTCGCCGGCGACCACTACGAGCCCGGTGGTCACGAGCGTCTCGCACGCCACGCGGCCGTATGGATCCTCGGCCAGGATCTCGTCGAGCACCGCATCCGAGATCTGATCGGCGAGCTTGTCGGGATGCCCTTCGGTCACCGATTCGGACGTGAACAGTCGGAGTGATTCGGGATTCGCCATGAGCGGCATCCTAGCCGAGCCCGGCGACCCGCCCGCGGATCACGCAGCCGTCTAGCGCGGCCGCCTCTGCTGCGAAGGGCGCCTACCGGTTCTCTCGAGCCTCACCCCCGCTAGGCGGGGCTGATGCTCGAAACTCCCGGGAAGCGGCAGGAAGGCCTTATTCCGAAAGTAGGTCTACGACTCGGTCGAGGAGGGCGGCCGCCAGGGTTTCCTTCGATACGAGCCCCAGGTCGACGGTCCCTTCGCCGGTGGCGATCACGGCCCGGTTGGTGCGGACACCGAAGCCGGAATCGTGGGTGCCCACCTCGTTGGCGACGATCATGTCCGCGCCCTTGGAGTCGAGCTTGAGGCGAGCGAGCTCCATCAGGCGCTCGACGTTCTCCTCGGTCTCGGCTGCGAATCCCACCAGGACACCGCCGGGCTTGCGAAACTCCGGGTGCGCGCCCAGCTCGGCGAGGATGTCGGGAGTCGGCTCGAGGGTGACGTCCGGAGGACCCTCCGCCTTCTTCAGCTTCTTGCCCGCATGCGTCACCGGCTTGAAGTCCGCGACCGCGGCGGCCTTCACGATTGCGTCTGCGTCGGCGGCGTTCTCGAGCACTGCAGAGCGCATCTCGTCGGCGGTATGAACGTCGATCACGTCGATCCCCGGCGGCTGCGCGAGATTGTTCGGCCCGCTAACCAGCGTGACCTTGGCACCGCGCCGATTCGCCTCCCGCGCGATGGCGAAGCCCATCAGCCCGGAGGAGCGGTTCCCAATGAAGCGAACGGGGTCGATCGGCTCCTGGGTACCGCCCGCGGTGACCACCAGGCGGCGGCCCGCAAGGTCCTGGGCCCGTCCGATTGCGCCGAGCGCAGCGGCGACTATCTCCTCGGGCTCCGCCATCCGACCCATGCCGATATCGCCCGACATGAGGGGGCCGGCATTCGGTCCAACCTGGATCACGCGCCGCTCCACCAGCGTGGCCAGGTTGCTTGCGGTGGCGGGGTTCTCCCACATCTCCGCGTGCATGGCCGGCGCGACCAGGATGGGGCATTGGACGGTCAGCAGCGTCGCCGTGAAGAGATCGTCGGCCAGCCCCGCGGCCATCTTGGCAAGGGAGTTGGCCGTGGCCGGAGCCACTATCGCAAGGGCGGCGCCGCGCGCCAGTTCGACGTGGGGGGCGTCGTGGCCCTCTCCGAACAGCTCGGTGGCCACGGGGTTGCCGGTGACACCGGCAAAGGTCTGGTCGCCGACGAAGCGGCGGGCCGAGCGGGTCATAACGACCCTGACGTCCGCGCCCATCTGGGTGAGTGAGCGAGCGACATGCACCACCTTGTATGCCGCAATCCCGCCGCTGACGGCGAGGACTATCTTCTTGCCCTGGATGGAGGAATCAGCCCCCGGGCGCATCGGGTTGGGCCCTATTTGATGCCGTCGGTGGTGCGCTCGTAGGAGATCTTGCCCTGGGCGATCTCGGTGAGCGCGATCGACAGCGGCTTGGGGGCGCGGTCGGGGTTCAACGGGATCTGTGGAGGGGTGAACTCGGCGATGCCCTCCCCCAACTGCGTGAAGTAGGAGTTGATCTGGCGAGCGCGCTTGGCGGCAAGGATCACCAGGGTGTACTTGGAGTCGACGTCGGTGAGGAGCGTCTCGACTTTTGGCTCGATCATTTTGCTTCAGTCCTTTGGTCGCAGGAGTGCTCGAGAGGAGCATCCGCAAGAGCGTGGTCGAACGGCAGTCAGATCGGCGATCGTCGAGACGATCACTCCGAGCTAGCCGCCGTGTGGGGTCTTCTCCAGTATACGGATGACCTGGTCGACCGCATCATCTATGCGGTCGTTGATGACTATGTGGTTGTAGGCGCCCCTCTCCTTGACCTCGTCGTAGGCCGCCTCGACCCGGCGCCTGAGCGCGTCGGGGTCCTCCGTTGCGCGGCCCCGCAGACGGCTGAACAGGTCATCGAGCGAGGGGGGCTCGATGAAGATCAGGATCGCCGCCGGCTCCGCCCGCTTGACGGCCAGAGCCCCCTGGATGTCGAGCTCGAGGATCACGTCCCTCCCCGCCCTCAGGGCGGCCTCGACTGGGGCCCGAGGGGTGCCGTAGTAGTTGCCGTAGACCTCGGCGGTCTCCAGATACTCGCCGCGGTCGCGACCTCCGACGAAATCTCGCTCCGTCACGAAGTGGTAGTTGGTCCCGTTGATCTCACCCCTGCGGGCCGGCCGGGTCGTCGCCGACACCGACACAAAGACATCGGGGCGTTGTCGCTGAACGCCCGCGACGACGGTTCCCTTGCCCGCTCCGGAGGGACCGGACACGACGAACAGCCGTCCTCTTCCCGATGAGTCAGGTCTCGCCACCCGATCGGCTAGCGGCGAGCGAACTCGGACAGCAGGTTCTCCTTTTGCTTGGCCCCGAGGCCCCGCATCCGTCGTGACTCGGAGATGTCGAGGCGCTCCATGATCTTTCTCGCCCGAACCCGGCCCACGCCCGGCAGCGACTCGAGAACGTTGGACACCTTCATCTTGCCGACGATCTCGTCGCCGGTTCGATCGAGCAGTTCCCTCAGCGTCGTCCTACCGCTCTTGAGTTGCTCCTTGAGCTCGGCGCGCTTGCGGCGCGCGATGGCCGCCTTTTCCAGAGCCTGTTTGCGCTGCTCGTCGGTGAGCGGAGGTGGCAAGGGCATCGAGGCGTCCTCTCTAGTTCACGTTTGGATTGCGCTGGTCAAAGATGAAGAAATTCGCCGGCCTCGGCATCATGCGGTGGAGTACCCCGGGGCCGTGCCGGAGTATAGGCACTCGGCGCGGGCCCCTGCAACGCGCACCACCCTCTTTTCCCTGCTCAACGGCCGTTTTTCGCGCGGAACGGGCTCGGCCGGGCCGCAGGACAAACGCGGAACGGGCTCGGCCGGGCCGCGGAACAAACGCGCCTGTCTAGGCACTAAGCCGGCTGCTGCCGGGCTCGACGATGGGCTCCCGCCGGAGGCAAAGGGGACACTCGTCGGCCGGCCACGAGCCCGCGTCGAGCCTCACCAGAGCGCGGAAGGGTGCCTCGAAATTCGGCGGTGAATGGGGGTCCGTTCGATCCACGAGCGCACCAACGCCCGCGACCTCGCCGCCCGCCGCCCGAACCAGCGTCACCACCTCCTGGACCGAGCCCCCTGTTGTGACGACGTCCTCGACGACCAGCACGCGCTCGCCGGGTGCGACCTCGAAGCCACGCCGCAGGGCCATGGCGCCGTCGACTCGCTCCATAAAGACGAACCGTGCGTCGGCTGCGAGCGACGTCGTGAACCCCAGGATCACGGCCCCCACCGCCGGGCTAGCCACCACATCGAATTCACCGGAGAAGGATCGCGCGATCTCGTCGCCAAAGGCGCTGGCCAGGCGCGGATGCTCGAGAACGCGGAACTTCTGTGCGAAGACGTCGCTGTGACGGCCCGAGGTAAGCCGAAAGTGCCCGCGCTGCACCGCGCCGTTGCGCTCCAGGATCTCGAGTACCTCGTCTGGGCTCATGCGCCGGCCGTCGCCTCCTCGAGGATCGCCCTGGCCGCGCGCCCCGGGTCGCTTGCGGCCGTGATCGGACGGCCCACCACCAACAGGTCCGCTCCCGCGTCCATCGATGCGCGTGGTCCGAGCGTTCGGCGCTGGTCGTCGAAGCCGGACCCCCTCGGCCTAATGCCGGGCACGACCAGCTCGGAAGCGTCGCCGAAACGCGCACGCATCGCCGCAACCTCTAGCGGCGAGCAAACCAATCCGTGGGCGCCGGCATCGAGGGCACGCTCGGCAAGGCGAAGCACCGCCGATGTGGCCGGGCCGCTCATTCCCACCTGTTCGAGCTCGGCATCGTCGAGGCTCGTAAGCACGGTTACCGCGAGCACCTTCATCGAGTCCCCCGCCGCCCCCACCGCAGCCTTGACCATGTCGAAGCCGCCCGCCGCATGCACCGTCACGTAGCGCGCTCCAAGTCCTCCTATCGCCGCGGTCGCGCCGGCAACCTGAGCCGGGATGTCGTGCAACTTCGCGTCAACGAACACCGGGCGCGTCGCGCCGAGCTCGTCCACGAGTTCGGTGCCGGCACCGTAGATCGCGGTCAGGCCCACCTTGTACACACCCACCGAATCAACTACCGCCCGCGCCGCCGAGCGAACCTCGTCCGCGGTTGCGAAGTCGAGTGCCACGCAGATCGGGCTACGCGCAGGCTCGGAGCGCGCGCTGCTCATCCCTCCGCCTTCACCGCGCCGACAAGTTCCTCCACCGATGCAACCTCGTGCCGGTCCATGTAGTCGGCGATACCTGCGGCCACGTCTTGGGTCGAGCGTGGGTTGATGAAGTTCGCTGTACCGACCGCCACCGCGCTCGCGCCTGCCATGATCAGTTCGAGCGCGTCCTCCGCAGTGGAGACGCCGCCCTGACCGATGATGGGAACGTGCGGAAACGCGTTGTGAACGTCCCACACCGCCCGTACCGCGACCGGGCGTATGGCCGGACCCGACAAACCACCGGTGATGCCGGCGAGCTTGGGACGCCGGTGTTCGACGTCTATCGCCATGCCGAACAACGTGTTGATTAGCGACAATCCATCGGCTCCCGCCTCGATGGCTGCACCGGCGATCTCGGTCAGCGAGGTCACGTTGGGAGACAACTTCGGAAAGACTGCTATTCGGGGAAGCGCCTTCTTGACGCCCTCGACGACGGCCCCGGTTGATTCGACGCTGTGGCCGAACATGTTGCTGGAATCCTCGAGGTTTGGACAGGAGATGTTGACCTCGACGGCCGCGATTCCTCGGCCCCCGGTGCGCAGCTTGTCGGCGACCTTGACGTACTCCTCCACGGTGTTGCCGGCGATCGACGCGAACACCGTCGCCTTCCTCTTGAGCAACCACGGCAGATCGGTGCTGATGAAATGGTCGATTCCCTTGTTCTGAATGCCGATCGCGTTGAGCATGCCGGACGGCGTCTCGCACATTCGCGGGGTCGGCTTTCCCCTCCACGGCGTCAGCGTCGTCGACTTCACTATGACCCCGCCGAGATCGCTTAGTTCGATGAACAAGCTGCCCTCGCGACCGGCGCCGAAGGTCCCGGACGCGACCAGCACGGGACTGGTTAGCTCGACTCCGGCGAGGTTGATCGATAAGTCGGCGGTCATGGAGTCACTAGTTTCCCGGTGGAGGGTGTTCATCGGCGGAGTAGTCGAAGGAGCCATGCGACACCGCCAGACCCGCAGTGGAAAGCTCTGCCTGATCCTCCGAGACGGGGTCGGCCGAGCCGTTCCATATCACCGACGCGCCGTTGAACACGGGCCCCTCGGTGCACGAGCGCGCGTAGATGACCTCGTCGTCTGTGTCTTTGTCCTTGTCGCGCGTCGCAGTCTTCTTTCGGTTGCGCAGCGGCATCACGCAGGTCATGCACACTCCGTAACCGCATGCCATCAGCTCCTCGACGGCGACCTGCACCGGAAGCCCGTGTGCCGCTCCGATCTCGGTCACCGCCTCTAACATTCGATGAGGGCCGCACGTATAGATGATCTCGGTTTCGCAGCGGTCGATCGTCTCGTCGAGGACGTCGGTGACCCGCCCCTCCTCGCCGGTGCTGCCGTCCTCGGTTACCACGCGGGCGACTGAGGCAAGCCTGCGCACCTCGATGGGATTCAGCAGCATTCGGTTGGTGCGCGCGCCGATGATGACGTCGACGCGGTGGCCGTCGTTACGCAGTTCGTCGGCGAGGAAGAACAGCGGCGCCGTACCTATGCCTCCGCCGACCAACAAGCAGTGGGCGCGGCCCTTGGGAAGCGCGAAGCCTCGTCCGAGCGGACCCACGATGTCCACGATCATGTGGGCGCGAAGCTGGGAGAGATATTGGGTTCCGGCACCGCGGATGTCGAACACGATCTCGATCGTCGACGCCCATCCCCCGCGCTTGTGCACGCGATAGACGGAGAAGGGGCGGCGCAGGATGTGCGCGCTCCCCTCACCGCACAGCACGTTTACGAACTGACCCGGCTCTACTTTCTCGCCGATCTCCGGCGCCACGATCGTCAGGGAGTGATAGTGCTCGCCGTACTTCTTGTGGCCGAGGACCTCCCCCTTCGTAAGCAGCACCTCTCTAGCTCGCCTCCTCGGCTTCGTTCGCGTCCGGCATCTTTGCAAGGAAGTCTTGCAGAGGCCGGACCGACAGGTCACCGCGGATGATCTCCTCGATGGCCTGTACGGCCGCCGCCATGCCCGGCATCGTGGTCACGCACGGCACGCCGGCGGTGACCGACGCCGTCCGAATGAAGTATCCGTCCGTTCGAGCACCCCTGCCCAGGGGCGTGTTGAACACGAGCTCGACTTCTCCCGATGCGATCTTGTCGATGACGTTGGGCTCGTCGCCGCTCGACTTCGACGACACCTTGGCGACGATATCCACATCGACACCCGCCCGTCGGAGCACCTGGGCGGTGCCACCCGTCGCCACCAGGTGGAAGCCGAGATCTGCCAGCCGCTTGGCGGGAAAGATCACGGCTCGCTTGTCGCGGTTCGACACCGAGATGAAAACCGTGCCCTTGGTGGGCAGCCTGACCCCAACGCCTCCCTCGGCCTTGGCGAAGGCGACCCCGAAGTTCGCATCGATGCCCATGACCTCCCCGGTCGAGCGCATCTCGGGACCCAGCAGGGTGTCGACTCCGGGGAAGCGTTCAAACGGCATCACGGCTTCCTTCACGGCGACGTGACGCATGGTCTCGTGTCCGATGGAGCGCCGGGGCACCAGTCCTTCGTCCCGAAGCTGCGCGAGCGACGACGCGGTCATCACCCGCGCCGCGACCTTCGCAAGTGGCACACCCGTCGCCTTGGACACGAACGGAACGGTGCGGCTGGCGCGCGGGTTGGCTTCGATAACGAAGACCTGGTCGTCCTTGACCGCGAACTGCACGTTGATCAGCCCGCGCACATCGAGATCCCTGGCTATCGACTCGGTGTACTCGACCACTCGAGCGACCTCGTCGTTCCCGAGCGTGAAGGGAGGCAGCGCGCAGGCCGAGTCTCCCGAGTGAACGCCGGCCTCCTCGATGTGCTCGAGCACCCCGCCGACATAGAGCTCGACGCCGTCGAACACCGCGTCACAGTCGACCTCGATCGCTCCCTCGAGGAAGCGATCGATGAGCACGGGGTGCGCCGGGCTGACCTCGGCGGCAGTGCTCATATAACGCTCGAGCGAGCCGGACTCGTAGACGATCTCCATGGCCCGGCCCCCCAGGACATAGGAGGGCCTCACCAGCACCGGATAGCCGATCGAGCTCGCCACCGCGCGCGCCTCGGCAACCGAGCGCGCCATTCCGTTGTGGGGGTGAGGTAGCCGCTGATCGGCCAGCAGCGCGCCGAAACGCTCTCTGTCCTCGGCGCGGTCGATGGCCTCGGGCTGCGTCCCGAAGATAGGAACGCCGGCCCTCTCCAGCCGGCGAGCCAGTTTCAGAGGAGTCTGGCCTCCGAGCTGCACGATGATCCCCTTAGGACGCTCCTTCTCGACCACGTTCATGACGTCTTCGAAGGTGAGCGGCTCGAAGTACAGCCGATCGGAAGTGTCGTAGTCGGTCGAGACGGTCTCGGGGTTGCAGTTCAACATGATGGTCTCGAAACCGGCGTCGCTAAGCGCGAACGCGGCGTGGACACAGCAGTAGTCGAACTCGATGCCCTGTCCGATACGGTTCGGTCCCGAACCAAGGATGAGCACCTTGTCACGTTCGCTGGGCGCGACCTCGTCCTCGTCTTCGTAGGTCGAATAGAAATACGGCGTGAACGCCTCGAACTCCGCCGCGCACGTGTCGACCGTCTTGTAAGTCGGCAGCACGCCTAGCGCCACTCGGCGAGCGCGCACCTCTTGCTCGGTGGAGCCGACCAGCTCCGCTATCTGCGCGTCCGAGAAGCCGAGACGCTTCGTTCGTCGCAGCAGCGGCGCGTCGAGATCCCCTAGGAAGGAGGTGGCCTCGAGCGTTCGCCTCGCTTCGACGATGCGCCCGATCTGAGCCACGAACCAGGCGTCGATCTTGCTGCTCTCCACCACGTCGCGCTCGGACGCCCCTCGATACAGGGCGCGCTCGACGAGGTGCAGGCGCTCTTCGGTGGGGTCGGCGATGCGCTCGAGCAGTTCGGCCGTGTCCTCGCCGTCGAAGGCGGCTCCCCCCAGCCCGTCGAGATCCCGCTCGAGCGACCGGTAGCCCTTCTGCAGCGCCTCGGGGAAGGTGCGGCCGATTGCCATCACCTCTCCGACCGACTTCATCTTGGTGCCCAGCACTCTGCTCGCGCCGGCGAACTTCTCGAAGTTGAAGCGTGGAATCTTGACCACCACGTAGTCGATGCTCGGCTCGAAGCTGGCGGGCGTCTTCTTGGTGATGTCGTTGGTGATCTCGTCGAGCGTGTAGCCGACCGCAAGCTTCGCGGCGATCTTGGCGATGGGAAAGCCGGTCGCCTTCGACGCGAGCGCGGAGCTGCGCGACACACGCGGGTTCATCTCGATGACCACGCGCCGCCCCGTTTCCGGGTGAACGGCGAACTGAACGTTCGAACCGCCGGTGGTGACGCCGATCGCCCTCATGACGCGCGCGCCGTCGTCGCGCATGCCCTGGTACTCGACGTCGGTCAGCGTCATCGCCGGTGCCACGGTTATCGAGTCGCCGGTGTGCACACCCATCGGGTCGAGGTTCTCGATCGAGCACACGACCACCACGTTGTCGTTGCGGTCGCGCATCAGCTCGAGCTCGAACTCCTTCCAGCCCGAGATCGACTCCTCGACCAGCACCTCGCCGATCGAACTGAGGCGGATGCCCTCGGACACCACCGGCACGAGCTCGTCGGGGGATTTCACCACTCCGGAACCACCGCCGCCGAGCACATAACTAGGCCGGATGACGACCGGATAGCCGAGCTCCTCCGCGGCCATCAGCGCGTCGTCCACCGAGTAGGCGAAGGCCGAGCGCGGAAGGTCGATGCCGGCCGACTCCATCACCTTCTTGAATTCGCGCCGGTCCTCGGCTCGTCTGATGATCTCTGGAGTCGCCCCGATCAGTTCGCACCCGTGAGCCTCGAAGACTCCGTCCTTGGCCAGCTCCATGGCGGTGTTCAGCCCCGTCTGCCCGCCGAGCGTGGGCAGCACCGCATCGGGTTTCTCTCGAGCTATCACCTTGGCGACGTACTCGGGCGTGATGGGCTCGATGTAGGTGGCGTCGGCAAACTCAGGGTCGGTCATGATCGTCGCCGGATTCGAGTTGACCAGGATGACTCGGTAGCCCTCGGCCCGCAGGACCTTGCAGGCCTGCACCCCGGAGTAGTCGAACTCGCACGCCTGGCCGATCACGATCGGGCCCGAGCCGATGACGAGAATGCTGGCGATGTCCCGACGCGCGGGCACTACGGCGACTTCTCGTCGTAGCTGATGATCTCGATGCGGTTCCCGGCCGGATCGCGCGTGTAGAAGCGATGGCGTCCCTCGATCGGGCGCGCCTGCTCGATATGGCACCTCGCCTCACGCAGCCGTTGCACCACTGCTTCGGAGTCGTCGACCTCGATGCCGAAGTGCGCCCGCGGGTGAGGATTGTGCTCGGCCCGGGTTATGTGCAACTCGAGCTCGCCGACGCGGAACCATCCTCCCGTTGGCGGCGCGTCGGAGGGCTTCGCGACCGGTTCGAGGCCGAGCACGGACTCGTACCAGACCAGCACGTCGGCCTCCAGCCCCTCAGGAGCGGTGATGTCGACGTGGTCGATCCCTCGGACCTCGAACGCGCCCTTCCCCACGCTCACTCGTTGCCCTGAGTCACTTACGGTTGGCACCCTTGGCCTCGGCCTTGCGCACCTGCCGCTCCTTCTTCTTCCTCTGCCGGTCCTTCTTCCAGCGAGCGGACCTGCGGTCTCCTCGTCCCATGTTTCCTCCTAAGTCGACGAATCGTGTGTTGGGAAATCTATGCGCGCTCCTGCAGAGCGAGCTCTGCGGGTTCGAAGTTGGTCATCAATTGCCGGAAGCGCTCGAACAGATAGCGGGAGTCGTGGGGGCCGGGCCCGGACTCAGGGTGGTACTGAACGCTGAAGCAGACCCCCGGCACCTCCAGCCCTTCGACCGTTTGGTCGTTGAGGTTCATGTGGGTCAGGCGCGCCGGGGTTCCCTCGACCGAAGCCGGATCCACCGCGAAGCCGTGGTTCTGACAGGTGATCTCGACTCGATCTGAGTCGATACGCTTCACCGGGTGATTGCCGCCCCTGTGCCCGAAGGGGAGCTTGAACGTCCTCGCCCCCAGTGCGAGCCCGAGAACCTGGTGACCCAGGCATATCCCGAACACCGGCACCCGACCCAGCAGCGAGCGCGTGGTGGAGATCCCGTAGCTCACAGGCTCGGGATCACCCGGGCCGTTCGAGAGAAAGACACCGTCGTAACCCCCCTCGACCACCTCATTAGCATCGGTCGTGGCCGGGAGGACGGTGACGTCACAGCCGCTCGCGGCCAGCAGGTCGAGGATGTTCTTCTTGATCCCGAAGTCGAAGGCGGCGACCTTCGCCCGCGGCTCGTCTGCGAATCGTTCAAGCAGCTCGCCGGTTGCCGGAGAGGTCTCCGCTCCTGCGGCGTAGCCCGAACCCGTGCGCACGTGGAGCTCGTCGGGACCCCAGCCGAACGACTTCTCGGTGGACACCTCGCGGGCGAGGTCGGCGCCGACCATGCTGCGCGAAGATCGAGCGACGTCCACTAACTCCGATGCATCCAGGATCTCGGTGGACAGCGCCCCCCTCATCGCGCCGCGATCTCGCAGGTGTCTCGTCAGGCGGCGGGTGTCCACCTCCGCGATCCCGCACACTCCGTGGTGCTCGAGATAATCGCTCAACGAGCCCTCCGAGCGCCACGAAGACGGTAGCGGCGACAGCTCCCTGACCACGAAGCCGGCCACCCAGGGCCGCCACGACTGGTCGTCGTGCGCGTTCACGCCGGTGTTGCCCACCTGCGGAGCGGTCATGGCCACTATTTGGCCGTGATAGCTCGGGTCGGTGAGGACCTCCTGGTAGCCGGTCAGCCCGGTGTTGAAACAAGCCTCGCCGGTGGTCGTCCCCCGAGCCCCGAAGCCCTTCCCCTCGAAGGTGGTTCCGTCCTCGAGCGCCAGCAGGGCGCGACTCACACCAGCACCCCTTCGACCGGCCGCGACTCTCGCACCGTGGGGGCTCCTTTGAAGAAGGTGTGCAGCACCCGGCCCGTGAGCTCCCGGCCTGCGAACGGGGTGTTCCGGCTCTTCGATTGCAGAGCGCTCGCGTCGACCGTCCAGCGCGCTCCCGGATCGAACACGACCAGGTTCGCAGGCGAGCCAACCTCGAGCGAGCCCTGGTCCCGGAGCCCCAGGATGGACGCGGGGCGAGTCGCCAGCAGCTCGACGGCGCGGCTCAGCGAGATGTGTCCGGGCTCGACGAGGTGCGTGATCGTCAGTCCCAGCGCGGTCTCGAGCCCCAGCATCCCCGGTGGTGCGTAGGAGAACTCCTGATCCTTCTCCTCGACCGAATGCGGGGCATGATCCGTGGCGATGGCGTCGATGGTCCCGTCGGCAAGTCCCTCGATGACCGCGGCAACGTCTGAGTCGCATCTCAGCGGCGGGTTGACCTTCATCAGGGGGTCGTAGGTCTCCACCTCTGCGTCGGTCAACGTGAAGTGATGAGGTGTGGCCTCGGCCGTGACGCGCAGGCCCTCGGCCTTCGCCGCCCGGACCTGCTCGACCGTTCCGGCAGTGCTGATGTGGAGGAGGTGAAGCCTGCATCCCGTCAGTCGCGCCAGGGCGATGTCGCGCGCCGCCATCAGTTCCTCGGCCTCTGCCGGAATGCCCCGGAGTCCAAGCGCGGCCGAGCGCTCGCCCTCGTGCATCTGTCCCCCGGCCGCGAGGGCCGCGTCCTCGCAATGCTCGGCGTAGATGGCGTCGAACCCGGCGAGGTACTCCATTGTGCGGCGAGCGAACAGCGAATCCTGAACCCCGTGGCCGTCGTCGGTGAACATTCTGACGCGGGCGGCGCTGCGAGCCATCTCGCCGACATCGGCCATCTTGGTGCCTTCGAGCGAACGACTGAGCGCTCCGGCCACGCGCACGTCGACGAGCCTGGCCTCGCGTCCCAGCGCCCAAACCTTCTCTGCGATGGACGAGCTATCGCACACCGGATCGGTGTTGGGCATCGCGCAGATCGCGGTGTAGCCGCCGACGGCCGCCGCGGCCGACGCGCTGGCGATCGTCTCTTCGTCCTCACGACCGGGCTCGCGCAGATGCGTGTGAAGGTCGACGAAACCCGGTGCAATGACACAGCCGCCGGCATCGATCGTCTCGGCTCCGCTGTCCTCGAGCGCGGTTCCTATCCCGGCGATGACTCCGTCGGCGACGAGCACGTCGGCGGCCTCGTCTCGGCCCGTCGCCGGATCCACCACCCGCCCGCCGGTTATCAGGTAGCTCGCCATCAGACCACCGCCTCCAAGCTTTCTTCGCGGCCACCGAGCATCAGGTACAGCAGGCTCATGCGCACCGCCAGCCCGTTGGCGACCTGGTCGAGGATTATCGAGCGGGGCGACTCCGACACGTCGGCCGAGATCTCGACTCCCCGGTTCATCGGACCCGGGTGCATGACCAGCGCCTCCGGCCGCATGCGGGCCTGGCGGCGCGAGTCGAGACCCCACAGGGCTGCATACTCGCGAAGCGAGGGGAACAGCTGCTCGCTCTGGCGCTCCTTCTGCACCCGAAGCAGGTAGCAGACGTCGACGTCCGCGATCACGTCGTCGAGGTCGTGGTTGATGCGCGCACCCCACGAAGTCGCCTGCGCGGGAATCAGCGTCGGTGGCCCCACCAGCGTCACGTCCGCGCCCATCGTCACCAGCCCCTTCACCCCGGAGCGAGCCACCCGGCTGTGGAGAATGTCACCAACGATGGCGACCTTTAGTCCGTCGAAGTCCTTGAAGTGCTCGCGGATCGTGAAGAGGTCGAGCAGGGCCTGGGTCGGATGCTCGTGCGCGCCGTCGCCCGCGTTGAGGACGCTCGCCTTCACCCAACCGGCGAGCTGCTTGGGCGCCCCGGAGGAACCGTGCCGCATGATGATGGCGTCCACCCCCATGGCCTCGAGGGTCCACGCCGTGTCTTTGAGGCTCTCGCCCTTCGCAACCGACGACTTCGAATCGGCCGAGAAGTTGATGACGTCCGCACTCAATCGCTTTGCAGCGAGCTCGAAGCTGATGCGCGTCCGAGTCGAGGCCTCGTAGAAGAGGTTGCACACCGTGCGGCCCCTGAGCGTCGGGAGCTTCTTGATGGGGCGGTTGGTGACCAAGCGAAGCTGTTCGGCGGTATCGAGGATCTGAGTGATCTCGTCCGCCGAGAGCTGGTCCATGGACAACAGGTGTTTGATCACTGGTTCTCTCCGATCAGGACGGCGTCCTCGCCGTCGACCTCGTTGACGTGCACCTTGACGACCTCGTGGGCCGAGGTCGGGAGATTCTTGCCGACGTGATCGGCACGAATCGGCAGCTCGCGATGGCCCCGGTCGACCAGAACGGCAAGCCGGATCGCCCGGGGTCTCCCGAGATCGAGCACCGCGTCGAAGGCGGCTCTTATCGTGCGGCCGGTATAGAGCACATCGTCGACCAGAACCACAATGCGGCCGTCGAGATCACCGGGCACGGTGGTGGCTTCCAGGTTGCGCGGTCCCTTGAGGGCGACGTCGTCCCGATAGAGGGTCACGTCCAGGGCACCGGAGGGGACGTCGACGCCCTCGAACGATGCGATGGTCGACGCGATCCGGTCGGCCAGCGGCGCTCCGCGGGTCCGGATCCCCACGATCACCAAGTCGTCGGTGCCCTTGTTGTGCTCGATGATCTCGTGGCTGACGCGCACGAGTGCCCGGCGGACGTCCTCGGGCTCCATTACCCTGGCCTTCAGCGAGAAGACCTTTGCTTGAGACGGGCGAGCGCGCATCAAAAAACGCCTCCTCGATCCGTCGTAACGGCCGGGGAAGCGTCGGTTTGCGGCAAATGAACGGCTGCAGGCAGAGCTACCACCAGATGTTTCTCCCCTTCCCGGCCTCTCAGGGCCGAATTAAAGGTTGGTCGTAGAGCAGGCTACACCGGCCGGCAAGGACTGTTTCGCATGCCCGTTCTGCATCCGGTGCAAGCTGTAGCGAAACCGATCTCACCTGAACGAAGGACGGAATGGGCAACTTCGCGGCTGCCGCAGGTTGGGGCGTGGCCGTGGCCGCGAGTCTTCTTCTTGGGGCCATCGCCGCCGCGACCCTCAAGCTGCCCCGGCGAGCGGCGGCGACGATTACCGCCCTGGGAGGAGGCGTGCTGCTGGCGGCGGTGGCCTTCGAACTCGTGCCGGAGGCCGACGAGCAGGCCGGCGCGGGCGTCACGGCCGCGGGGCTTCTGGCAGGCATGTTGATCTACGTCGGGGCGGACGCGTGGCTGAATCGCGACGACAACATGAAATCGATGCGTCGAGCGGGTCATGCCGCGGCTGCAGGACTAGAGATGAGATTGCCCGATGACGCCGAAGCACGCCGGGGTGAGTCGATTGCAGTGGGCCTGTTCGTCGACGGTGTGCCGGAATCGCTGGCGCTTGGGCTCACGATCGCCGAGGGAGCCATCGGACTCGCGCTGCTCGTCGGAATACTGGTCGGGAACGTCGTCGAGGGTTACGGGGCGGCGCAGCCGATCATCGCCGGGGGCCGCTCGAGGAGCTTCGCCGTCGGGCTGCTCGGTGGCATCGGAGTGGCTCTTGCCGCTGCGACGATCATGGGTGGCACCGTCCTCTTCGATGCGAGTCCCACTTTCATCGGGGGTGCTCAGGCGGTGGCGGGCGGCGCGGTGCTGTCGGTGGTGACCATCTCGATCATTCCTCACGCCTTCGACGAAGTTAGCGGCCTGGTCGCGGCCGCGTCCGTGATCGGTTTCGTCGGCGGATACCTGCTGAGTTGAGCCGGGCTCGAACCCTTCAGGCCTCGGCCTGTGCTTCCACGATCCGGCCCAGAAGCCCGTTCACGAACCGCCCCGAGTCATCGGTCGACAGCTCCTTGGCGAGCTCGACGGCCTCGTTGATCGCCACCGCCACGGGAATGTCGTCGCGCCAGATCAGCTCGTAGATGGCCATCCGAATCAGGGTGCGATCGATCACCGGCATCCTCTGAATCGCCCACCGGTCCGCATAGCGGGCGATCAGCTGGTCGGTGTCCGCTTGGTGGGCCTGGACTCCCTCGACCAAGGCCAGCGCGTAAGCAAGTTCGTTCTCGGTGGGCGACTCCTCCGCCGGCGAGGGAACCCCCTCGCTCTCGTCGGAGGGAGCCTGGTCGTCGGGCGCGGGTACCACCCAGCCCTCGCTGCTTCGCATCTCGAATGCTTCCTGAGGGAGCACATCGCGTATCTCGGCCTCGTACAGCACGTCGAGCGCCAGCCGGCGAGCTGCGCGGCGAGATTTCACTCGCCGCGCTCAGAAGAACAACCCGAGGGCGCCACTAGGCTCGCGAGGAGTACTCGCCGTTGCGTGTGTCGACCTTGATCTTGTCGCCGGTCTCGAGGAACAGGGGCACCTGCACGATGGCGCCGGTCTCCACCGTCGCCGGCTTGAGCGCTCCAGAGACGCGATCGCCCTTCATGCCGGGCTCGGTCTCGGTGATCTCCAGCACCATGCTGACCGGAAGGTCGGCGCCAACCGGCCGTCCGTTGTAGGTCTGCACGACGCAGGTCGTCCCGTCCTTCAAGAACTTTCCCGCCGGTCCCAGCAGATCGGCATCGACGTGCACCTGCTCGTAGCTCTCGTTGTCCATGAACACGAGGCCCGCGTCGTCCTTGTATAGGTACTGCATCTCACGCTTGTCGAGCACCGCAAGCTCGACCTTCTCGTCTGCCCTGAACGTGCGGTCGGTGACCGCGCCGGTGTCGACGTTCTTGAGCTTCGTCTTCACGAACGCGTGCCCCTTGCCCGGCTTTACGTGCTGGTAGTAGGTGATGGTGAACAGAGTGCCGTCGAGATTGAGCGTCTGCCCCGGCCTCATGTCGTTCGTCGAGATCATCCGCAGGTCCTCCCTAGAGCTCCATGAGTGTGTCTTTGGGAGCGCCGGTCAACACCTCGGCGCCGTCATCGGTTATCAGCACGCAGTCCTCGATGCGAACTCCGCCGGGTGTCTCCAGGTAGAGGCCCGGCTCGTTGGTCATGACCATGCCCGCGGCGAGCGTGTCCTCGCTGATGCGCGAGAAGCGCGGGTCCTCGTGGACCTCGAGACCGACGCCGTGTCCGAGCCCGTGACCGAAATCGTCGAAGCCGGCATCCTTGACGGCCGTACGCGCGACACCGTCGATCGCCTTGCAGGACGCGCCCGGCTTCATCGCGGACAGCGCGCTCGCGTTGGCCCTCAACACCGCCTCGTACTGCCGCAACTGCTCGTCGGTTGCGGCACCCAGCACTACCGTGCGGGTCAGGTCCCCGCAGTAGCCGTCGACGCGCGCCCCAAAATCTAGCAGCACGAAGTCACCCTTCTCGAGCGCGCGCTCCGAGGGAGTGTGATGAATGTGCGCCGACAGCGGGCCCGAGCCGACGATCGGCTCGAAGCTGATCTCGTCCGCTCCGTTCGTGCGCATGAACACCTCGAGGTCGAGGGCGATCTCGCGCTCGGTCCTGCCCGGAGCGAGCCGGTCGAGGATGTAGGTGTAGGCGGTGTCTCCGATCGCGATCGCGGCGCGCAGCTTGTCGATCTCGGCGGGCTCCTTGATCCGGCGCAGTTCCTCGACGACGCCACCGGCACTCACGAGATCGACACCGTCGAGCCGCTTGGCGAGATCGTCGCGCTGAGCCAGCGTCATGGTCTTGCCCTCGACGGCGAGAGTGGTTACGCCGGCGTTGCCGAGCATCGGTGCGAGCTCATCCGTCATGCGCTTGAGATAGATCGAGACGTCGGCGCCGCGCACGAGCTCTTTGGCCCGAGCCCGGTAGCGCCCATCGGTCAGGAAGCGCGCCGCGTCGCCGGTTACGAGCAGCTGTGCGTTGCTGCCCGAGAAGCCGGTCAGATACCGGACGTTGATCAGGTTGGTGATGAGCAACGCTTCGGCATCGAGCTTGTCGATCTCGCGCCGTACCTTCTCGATCCGGCCCTCGTAGTCCATTAGGTCAGAACCCCCTTGAGCGCCACCAGTGCGGCGACATAGGAGTGGGGGCCGAAGCCTGCGACGATGCCTTGTGCCGCCTCGGCCGTCACCGACTTGCGTCGCCACTCGTCGCGGGCATGGATGTTGCTGAGATGAACCTCGATGACGGGAAACGGCACCGCCCGCACCGCGTCCGCGATGGCGCGCGAGGTGTGCGAGTAGGCCGCGGGGTTCAGCAGAGCGCCGTCAATCTTTGCCTCGATGCCCGAGTGCAGTAGTTCGATGATCTCGCCCTCGCGCGCACTCTGGAAGAACTCGAGCTCGAAGCCGAGTCCCTCGGCCTCCTGCCGCACGATCGCGGTGACCTCGTCGAGCGTCCGATCCCCGTACACCGAGAGCTCGCGTGAGCCCAGCAGGTTCAGGTTCGGCCCGTTGATCACAAACGCTTTCAACTTCCCACTTCCCTCGCTAGACCATTCTCTCGAGCGCGGCGGCTATCGCCGGCTTGCTCGCCGGTACGTCGACCTCGGGAGCACCGACGGCGTTGAGCAACACGAAGCGCACCCCACCCCGGTACTTCTTGTCGTGAAGCCACGCTTTTTCCAACACCTCGAGGTCGAGCGCGGCGGTCGTCGTGAGCCCGACGGCGTCGAGGACGCGCCGGTGGAGGTCCACCACTCCCTCGTCGATGCGCCCCAACTCGCGGGCGAGATGAGCGGCGGCCATCATACCGAGGGCGACCGCCTCGCCATGGCGGATGGCGCCGTTGTCCGTCGCGCCATCCTGCCCGGCCCAGCCGGCCTGTTCGATGGCGTGGGCGAAGGTGTGTCCATAGTTGAGTTGTGCCCGCTGACCGGACTCGCGTTCATCGGCCGCCACGATCTCTGCTTTGATGGCCGCGCATCTCGCCACCAGCGCACCCAGCACGATCGGGTCTCGGGCGAAGATCGCATCGACGTTCGCCGAAACCAGATCCAGAATCTCGGGTCGCGCGATGAAGCCGTACTTGATGACCTCGGCCAGCCCGGCCCTCAGCTCCGCCTCGGGCAGGCTTTTCAGAACGTCGACGTCGCAGATCACGACGGCCGGCTGATGAAAGGTACCGACCAGGTTCTTGCCGTGCTCCAAGTTGACCCCGGTCTTGCCCCCGATTGCGGCGTCGACCTGGCCGAGAAGGGTGGTGGGCACGTGCACGACGGGCATGCCGCGGTGATAAGTCGACGCCACGAACCCGGCGAGGTCGGTCACCACGCCCCCTCCGACGGCGACGACGACGTCGTGACGGTGCGCGCCGGCCTTGGCGAGCTCGTCGTAGAGCACCGCGGCTGCGGCGACGGACTTCGAGCTTTCACCCTCCGGCACCGCACCTAGATGAACGGTAAGACCGCGGTTCTCGAGGGCGGCGGCGATCGGGACGGCGAGCTCGGCCAACGAGGGGTGAGTCACGACGTAAACGAGTTCGGCGTCGGGAAACGGCGGAAGCAGGTATTCCGCGCGCTTCATCAGGTCGGTCCCGACGTAGGTCGGGTAACCTCGCTCGCCCAGCGGGGTCCACACGCGCGTGAGCTGCGATGGCCCGAAGACCTCGACCATGGCAGCGGCCTCGAGCGCGACGTGCTTCGGCTCCTTCATGTCGGTCTCGATCACGACATCGGCCACTCGCTGGTACACACCACTTCGATCACGGAAGAGCTCGGAGGGATCGCCGGCCCCGAGCAGTGGACGATCTCCCTCATCGAGATCCACGCGCTCGAGCACGCTCGCGTATGAGGTGTTCAGATACACAACCAGGGCATCGGTAAGTTCGGATCGAGTCTCCGCATCGGTCACCGCGCCGCCGCCGAGCGCCACAACCGATGGGGGCCCCGCAAGCACCTCGGACACGACCTCGCGTTCGAGCGCGCGGAACGCTTCCTCGCCGCCCGATGCAAAGATCCCCGGAATCGTCGCTCCCGCACGCTTCTGGACGACGAGATCGGTATCGACGAAGGGAAGCTCGAGCTCCTCGGCGAGCAGGCGACCGACGGTCGACTTTCCAGATCCCATGAAGCCGACGAGAGCGATCAATGGACCTTGCGCCTCGGCCTAGGGACGCGCTTGCACGCGCTCGAGGTACTGGTCGTAGGAGGCCTTGAGATCGCCGAGCGTGTCGCCCCCGAACATGTCGAGCACCGCCCCCGCGATCACCAGGGCTGCGACCGACTCACATACGACACCGGCAGCAGGCACCGCACAGACGTCAGTGCGCTCCTGGAAGGCCTCGGCCGGCTCGCCGGTGGCCATGTCGACGGTCTTTTGCCGCTGCTTGAGGGTGCTCAGGGGTTTCATGGCGGCGCGCACCCTCAGCAAGCCGCCGATGCTCATGCCCCCTTCGGTCCCGCCGGCGCGGTTGGTCCCGCGCGTGAGGTCCGCCTCGATGGCGTCGTGAGCCTGCGAGCCGCGCAGGGTGGCGACCTCGAACCCACCTCCGACCTCGACCCCCTTTATGGCCGGGACCGCCATGAGTGCTCCCGCCAGGAGCCCGTCTAGCTTGCGGTCCCAGTGGACGTGGCTGCCGATACCGGGAGGTAGGCCGAACGCGATCACCTCGACGACGCCTCCGAGCGAGTCGCCCTCGGCGCCGGCCGTCTCGATGGCTCCGATCATTCGTTGCGTGGTCTCCTCGTGGAAGCAGCGAGTGGGCGACGCATCGATCGCCTCGAGGTCGCCCGGGCCCGGGAGCGAAGCTTCGTCCGGAACGCGCGCCTCGCCGATCGACAGCACGTGGCTGATCACCGTGATACCGAGCTGGCCGAGCAGCAGCTTGGCCAGCGTTCCGATGGCGACGCGCGCTGCGGTCTCGCGGGCGCTGGCGCGCTCGAGCACGTTTCGCGCATCGTCGAAGTCGTACTTGAGCATGCCCGCCAGGTCGGCATGCCCGGGGCGAGGGCGAGTCAGCTCGCGGCCACCCGCATCGCCTTCGACCGGCATGACGTGCTGCCACTTTGCCCATTCGGTGTTGCGGATGACGATGCCCACAGGGGTTCCGAGGGTCTCACCGGCGCGCACGCCGGAGAGGATCTCGAGCCCGTCCTTCTCGATCTTCATGCGGGGGCCGCGCCCGTAACCGGCACGGCGGCGAGTGAGCTCGTCGGCGATGTCCTTGACAGACACCGGAAGGTGCGAGGGGAGCCCCTCGAGAATGGCCACGAGGGCTTGCCCGTGCGATTCTCCCGCGGTGAGGTAACGAAGCCGGCTCATGCCATCCATCTTCGCATCCCTTATTCGGAGTGGATCAGCAGGTCGCTGTGTCGGACGATGGCATCGAAATCTGAATAGGATTGAAGCTCCAAACCTCGCAGGAACTCGATCCAAGCCGACGTGTCTGCAACTATCAAGATTCGGGGTGGCGGGTTTGGCGCAGCTCGTCGAGGTCACCCTCCCAGCCGCTATCGCGGAGGCCGAGCATGTCTCGTGGACTCTTGTCGCCGGCGACCGCGCGCAGGGCAAAGTCGATGGCCGCACGCTTTGTCTTCAATCCGTAGAGCTTCATGACACGCTGGATGAGGACCTCGTCGGCTATTAACCACCTGTGACATCGAAAGAAGCCACAAACGCTGGGCCATAGTCGAGGGCCCTTTTTCGACGGTACGGCCCCGTTTCAGTGCACGCTGGTCGAAAGCTGGCTCTCGCCGTTCTTCAGAAAGAGCCCTGGACGCAGAAAGGGCCGCCCCCAGAGGGCGGCCCTTTTCTGGTCCTTGTCGCAGCTACTTCTTGGTCACCTTCTGGTTCTCGGCGAGGCTGAAGGGCTCGTCACCGAAGAGGAACGATGCAGTGTCGTCATCGTTGATCGACACCAGCTTGAAGTTGCGGGCAAAGCGCTTGCCCTTGACCAGCTTGTAGGTCGTGTGGTCGCCGGTCTGGTGGTTGACCACCCCGACGATCGCCTTGTCGACTCCGTCGTCCTTGTAGACGGTCAGCAGCCTTACCGTCCATCCCGTCTTGGGCTCGTCATCGCCACCATCGTCGGTGGGAGGAGGAGTGACCACGGGGGGCGGCGTTGTGGTCGTACCGTCCGTCGGCGTGGTGGTGCCATCGGTGGGCGTGGTGGTGCCGGTGTCCGTGGACGTGGTCGCGTCGGTCGCTGCTGCCTCGCCGCCACCCGCGTCCGGGGTCAGGTCGAGGACCGCCTCGAACGGGTCTTTGCCGCCGAGCACCTCAGAGGTCTCGATCGGGCCCTTGCCCTTCTTCTCGGGCACCATGGGCTCGTCCTCGTTCTCGGCTACCTCGGGTTCGGTGACCGGTGCCGGGGGCGGAGCGGTCTCTGTGACCGGGGCCTCGTCGCCTCCCCGCAGGAACATGAAGTACACGATCCCGAGGAGCACCACGAAGAGCGCACCGATGATGATGAGCTGCGTACGTGAGGCCGACTGGCCTGATTGGTTTGCCATCGCTATCTCCTACGGGGCCGGGGTTTCGGTTGTGGACTCTGTCGGTGCGGGCGTCGCCTCGGTGCTGGGAGCAGGCGTCGGGGCGGTCACAGGTGCGGGTGCGACCCCCGGCGCCACAGCGCCACCGGCCGGCTGCTCGAAGAAGACTCGAGCCACCGCCGTCAGTTCGATCAGTGCCTCCTCACTGCCCTCCTCGACCACGGCGTTCATCTGAAAGCCGTCGATACGCACGGCACGGTCGAGCTCGGTGAGACGCCTGATGAAGTCCTGGATCGTGAAGTAGGTGCCCTTGGCGCCGATGTCGATCTTGACCTCGGCGAGCGGAGCGCCCTCAGGCGGAGGCTTGGGGAGCT
>JBOGWU010000229.1:0-8864 GCA_050693935.1 Actinomycetota bacterium
CCCACAAAACCTCGGCGGACGACCGATATCGATGCCGTAAAGTCTCACCTCTGGGCCCCCGTAGCTCAGGGGATAGAGCACTCGCCTCCGGAGCGAGGTGCGCAGGTTCGAATCCTGCCGGGGGCACGAACAAAAGGGGAGCGCGCGGCCCATCAGGATGCGTCTACCACCATCGGCGCCGCAACCACAGCGACTACATGCGCGGCCGCACACCCGCCGAGATCCCCGACACCCACCATCCCCGCAGAGCATCATGACCACCAGCCTGGAGGCGTACTTCACTGGGATGGCGGAGCGTTACCGCGCACGCGGCGCGTTCAGCGCCGCCGCCACGGTCCGCGGAGTCGAGCAGCTCGCGTCAGCGGTCTGGCTGGTCGACGTGCGTTGGGACTCGTTCGATGCGACTGGTTCACCGGCTCCTGTCAGTGTCGAGACGTACCGGTACCTTGTGCGCTCCGTCCAACCCGACGAGCCACTGATCGTGGCCGCGGTCGTGACCGTTTGAGTGTCGAGCATCCGTTCCCGAGGTGGGCCCAGCCCGCTTCAGCTCCGCCGGCACGATCTCGTGCACAAAAACGACGCTTTCAAGTCCCTCAGCGCCAGCTCGCGCCCGTCCGACGAGCGCGTCGCTCGCGCCGGCTGGTCGCCAGAAGGCGCGCGTCGAAGTTCATCGCACGACTTAAGGCGAGCGAGGTTCGCTACGTACTTCCTCTATTCGGGCCCGATAGAGGCGGTCCGGCGAGGATAGAGAGAGGCGCGTCTCTCCCAATCACTCCAAGCTGTAGGCGGCCGTCAGGTGCAACTCCCAGCGCCCCTTTCGTTCGGTTCCTGCCGAGGGCACTCCCGACTGTCGTGTTCCGTGTGAAGGACATGAAGATGGACGAACGCGCCCGCATGCTCGGAGAGTAGTTCCCTGCCGGGAGGTTAGTTGGCTCGCCGGAGCCGCACGAGGAACCGAGCCCCACGCGGCTGATTGTCCGTGTACGCCACTTCGGCACCGTTCGCTTCTGCAAGGGACCGTACGATCGCGAGGCCGAGACCGGTTCCCTGCATACCCCGCACGTTCTCGGCCCTCGAGAACTTCTCGAAGAGATGGTGAGCCAGCTCCGCGGGGACGCCAGGGCCATGGTCTGCGACGACCAGTTCGACGTCGCCGTTGGTCGCGGCGGCGATGACTTCGATCGGCACCTCTCCGTACTTTCGCGCGTTCGAGATCAGGTTCGAGACGATCCGTTCCAGGTGGTGGCGATCGACATCGATCATCAATCTTTCATTAGGGACCGAAAGTTCGATCCCGGTGTTTTCGTGCGCGACAACGATCTCTCGTAGCGCGTCGCTGATCTCGACTACTTCCTTGTTTGGGTGTAGCTCGCCCGCCTCGGCCCTCGACACGAGCAAGAGATCTTGGATCATCCGAGTCATGATGTCGCTGTTCCGGAGCATGCCGTCGAGAAGTCGTTGAAGGTCCTGCTCGTCGAGATCGAACCAGCTCTCCCTGAGGGTCGAAGTGGCGCCTGCGATCGTCGAAAGTGGCTGCTTCAAGTCGTGCGTCACCATGCTGACGAAGTCGCGGACGGCTTGAGCCGCGAGCTCCTTCTCCCGAGCGACCTCGAGGGCTTCAAGGACGCGTCTCTGCTCGGTGATATCACGAGCGATCACCGACGCTTCGACGATCTCGCCACGGATGTTGTGGATGGGTGACACGGTTATCGACACGTCGACCCTGCTGCCGTCCTTCGTCATCCGTTGGGTCTCGTAATGCTCGACGCGCTCCCCTCGAAAGACTCGCTGGAGGATCTCGATCTCCTCACCCCTGCGCTCGGGGATCACGAGCATGACGACCGGTTGCCCGATGGCTTCGTACGGCGCGTATCCGTAGAGTCGTTCGGCGGCGGGGTTCCAACTCGTGATGACCGCATTGGAGTCCTTCGAGTAGATGGCGTCGTTACTGGAACGCACGATCGCCGCGAGGCGATCGCTCTCCTCCGCGGCGCGGGTCCGCTCGGAGATATCTCTCGCTACGACCGAGGCCTCGACGATGTCTCCCGCGGGGTTGTGGATCGGCGAGATCGTCACCGACACCTCGATGAATCGTCCGTCTTTGGCCCGGCGCTGGGTCTGGAAGTGATCGATCTTCTCTCCCCGCAAGATGCTGGTCAGGATGTCTACTTCCTCGCCGCGGCGATCATCGGAGATGAGCATCGAGATCGGCTGACCGATGGCTTCTTCCGCCGCGTACCCGTAGAGACGTTCCGCCGCAGCGTTCCATGAAGTGATGATCCCGTTGCGATCCTTGGAATAGATCGCAACGTCCGAGGACTGGATGATCGCCGCGAGTGCGTCGGATTCGTCGCGTCCTAGCTCGGTACCCGGTCCCTGTTCCACTATTGGTGCCTGTGCCGCTCTCGGTCCTCTTGGGCGGCCTCCAGAGCCTTCGCGACCCTTATCCGAGACTCCTCTATCGCCTCCTGCGCCGCGCAGCTTTTGTTGGGTCCGCTAGAGGTCGACGTCGACACTCTGGGGATCGGCATCTGCCATCTCTTTCGTGGTCACGGCGATCTCGTCCGACGCTTCGGCGATCTTCTCGCTGAGGCTCTCGAGCCTGCCCTGTTCCGACTCCACGAGTAAGAGCCAACGGGAGCTCGGCCCGCCTTGATGTCTACTTCCCTCACCTAGACGAGCTCATCGCGCTGGGGAGTCGAATGGGCACAGCTTCTTCACGATTATGCTATCCGACCCAAGTTCCTAAGCGAAGATGCGGGAGGGACGGTGCAGATGGCGATTGCAGTGCCCTCTCTCCAGCCCGCCAGCGCGCAACATAGGAGTCAAGCCGACGCGAGATTCGGAAAATGGTTGTGAATGAATGAATGGCGCGCGGATGGCGCACCCCTTCCTTGGTGGACGGGCGTGGTGATGGATAGGGGCTGACCTGACCTTCTATGTTGTCAAGCGGCTACCTTCAGGCTCTCGCGGAGGTCCGAATGAAGCTGACGAAAGACGACATTCGATAGCTGACGCTTAAGGCAGCGCATCGCCTCCTTATCGGACTTCCCCTCTTGCCGGAGGCGCTCGATGTACGCGCCGGTGTCTGCATGTCCCCGACGACGCGCCAGGGCCATGACATGGAGCGCGTAGTTCAACTGGCGGTTTCCGCCGCGGTTGAGCCGGTGCCGACGCGTCTTGCCCGAGGACGCTTCGATCGGAGCGGTCCCCGTCAGCATCGCAAAGGAGCCCTTCGAGCGAAGCCGTGAGGGATCCCCCACCTCACCAAGGATCTTCGCGGCGACCAGGAAGCCGATCCCGTGAAGCTGAGTGAGAGTGGTACCTGATGCGGCGATCTTGGTCGCGATCTGCTTCTTCACCGCTGCGATCTTGTCGATGAGCCTGGTGATTTCGGCGATGCGATCCCGGATCAGCTCCGCCCTCACCGATCGGTCCGCGCGCAGGAGGGTTCTCGCTTCCCTGAGCCTCTTCTTGGAGGTGAGCTTCGGAATCCTCCGCTCGTATCCAGGGTGAGAGATCACTAGGTCTTTGTGGGTGCGGTTGATGAGTTGCGTCCTGGCGCGAACCAGCTGGTCACGGTGGTCGGTGAGCAGCTTCAGGTCCCGAAGAATCTCGACTCTTCGTGGTGATGAAAGCCCCTCTCCTCTCGCAACCACCCTGGCGATGGCAACCGCGTCTTGGAGATCTGATTTACCCCGCGATGGGTGCTTCCTTCGTTCCCGATGGGGCAGGAAGGAGGGGACTTCCCTTGCATCCTCGTTCGCTTCGATGAGCCGGCGAGCCAGAGCGGCTCCGAAGTTGCCGGTTCCCTCGATTCCGATCACGCGGTTGTCGTCATGCCCTCGAATCCACTCGAGCAACGCTCCATGACCCCCGTCGTCGTTCAAGAACTCCCGGCTCCCGACCAACCGCCCGAGTTCATCGAGCACCGCCACGGCGAGCGAGCTCTTGTGAGAATCCACACCGACCGCCACATCCATCCTGGTCTCCTTTCGCCAGTCGACCTACGATGTGACCAGCGGGAGGACAGCCAGGCGTTGGGTTCGAGCACCCTTCTATCAAGTCACTTCCGCTAGTCCGGTCCCGGCCGGAGGGACGAGTCAGGTCAGAGGTCAGTGGCCGTCGCTGCTGGTCACGACGTGGGAAAACGGAGTCACCTCCGGCCGGTTACCGGAAACTCTCCTGGAGAGGAGAGTCCACAGCCGGATTCTCACGCCTGGGCAAACAGCTGCTTTTTCGCCGATAACCTGCGCCGCCCAAAACGCCAAGGATGCGTGGGTGGATCCCGACTGGCCCACGGATCGCACCACGGATCGCGCTATTCATCGCGCCGGCCCCATCGCATCCCTTCACGCAAGCGCGTAGGTCGCCGCCAATGTGAGCGTGGAAGTGCACCCCTTTGGGTCGGTTCTCTCCGGGGGCACTGTTGCCTACTGGTACGTATCCCTAGGTGGCACATGGCAGAAGGGAACGGCGGTGCATGCCGGCTCCTAGACTCTTGGTGTCGATGGAAAGTCCGCTTGAGGTTGCACGGAAGGCGTTCGAAGAGCAAGCTTGGCGCGTCGCGTTCTCCGAGTTCGCGAGGTAGCTCCTCAGGTCGTCCTCGTTCCCTTCTGGTACGAACCCCGCCGGGAGCACGAGAGCGTGTTCTGCCCCCCGGCAAACCCTGTCCGCTCTGACTAACCGAGCATGTACCGGCGGCTCAGCGGCACCTCGGATACGGGATCCGCGGCGAGGACGCTCCCATCAAGCGTCACGACACCGTCATTGGGATCAACGTGCACGGGGAGAACCGCGGTGTTGTGCACCAGCGATCGACGGAGGGCCGTACGAGTACCGTCGACGGCCACGAACCGCCGATGGCTCCCCAAGCGTTCCCGGATCCCCGCTTCGAGGGCGGCCCTGGAGACGAATGTCGTCGAAAGGGCAGACGCGGCCTTACCCAATGCTCCCCAATGGGGGCCGTACCGACGGGGCTCCGCCGACTCGACTGTCGCGTTCCCTTCGCCGATCGCGCCCCACGCGAAGTGCCCGGCCTTGAGAATCAACTCGGGCTTCACCCCGAAGAGAGTGGGGCGCCACAGGACAATGTCTGCGAGGCGACCGGGCGCGAGCGATCCCACCTCGCGTTCGACCCCGTGGGTGCGCGCCGGTTCAATCGTGTACTTCGCGAGATACCGCAGGACACGATCGTTGTCATCGTCGGTACGCTCCCCCGCCCACATCTTCATTACGTGCGCGAGCTGCCAGGTACGGCGGATCGTTTCACCGATTCGGCCCATTCCTTGTGAGTCGCTGTTCACGATCGAGATCGCTCCGAGGTCGTGCAACGGACCCTCGGCCGCCATCGTGGCAGGGTGGATCCGCTCCAGCGCCGCCTCGACATCCTCGGGCGTGTCGGCCGAACCGCCGTGGACCGCGAGGATCATTTCCAGATGCTCTGCGGCCGTCGCCCGTCCGAAGGGTAGCGTCGGGGTCGTTGATGAGCACACCACGTTGGGCTCTCGCACGAGGCCGATCACGTCCGGCACGTGACCTCCCCCAGCTCCCTCCACGTGGTAGGCGTGCACAACTCGCCCGGCGATCGCCTCGATCGTGTCCTCGAGCTCGCCGGACTCGTTCAGCCCGTCTGAGTGGAGGCACACGGCGACATCGTGGGCGTCAGCCTGGCGAAGCGCGGCGTCGATTATCTCGGGGTAGGCCCCCCAGTCCTCATGGATCTTGAGGCCGCACGCGCCGGCCTCGATCACGTCTTCCACCTGTCCGGGAACGTCAGTCCGAGCGCTGCACTGGAGCCCGAGGTTCAGCGGGAGCTCCTCGAAAGCCCGGTAGGTCTTGTCCATGGTGTATTCAGGCTCCTCGAACCCGGCAGTGATGAGGGTGGTGACTCCGCCAGCGAGCGCCACGGGCACGAGCCGTGGGGTGATGAGGTGCACGTGACTGTCGATGGCCCCAGCCGTGGCGATGAGCCCGTAAGCATTCATCGGCCACGTGTTGGGCCCGACGACCAGCTCGACGCCGTCGGTGATGTCGGGGTTCCCGGCCCGGCCGATTCCGGCGATCCGCCCGTCTTTGATACCGACGTTCGTCTTCAGCACGCCTAGAAGCGGGTCAATGACTAGGACGCCGGCAATCAACATGTCGAGCTCGCTTTCGGAGGTCGCCCGATCGAACTGCGCCATTCGCGAGCGGAAGTTCTTCGCGTACCCCCAAATCGGCTCGTCTCCAAAGCCTACGTGGTCGTCCTCGACCCGAACCCAGAGGTCGGTGTCGCCCAGGCGAACGCGATCGCCCGTGCTGGGGCCGTAGCGCCGCGCGTATTCCTCGCGTGAAATCTCAACCATCGATGCCTTCCCTGCCCCCGTAGCGCACGAGCACCACGTCCGTTGCCTCGCCCGGAGCGAACAGCACCGAGGCGCCAGCCGGGATGTCGAGCCGAAATCCCTGCGCCGCCTTGCGGTCGAACGCCAGGCGAGTATTGGTCCGCCAGAACGGGTAGTGCGAGGAGACCCGCACCACCCGGCTCGATGTATTCCTGACCGCGAGCCGGATCCTCTCTTTCCCGGGAGCGAGTTCGATCGGCTCCTTCACCCCCACGGCCTCCGCAGGACGACGAGCCTGCTCCCTTCGTCGAGGAGCACCTCGAGCCGGATCTCGTCAACGACATCGGCCACCCCTGCAATGAGCTGGTCGGCTTGAAGGGCTCGTCGGCCGGTCTCGACGACGTCGTCGAAGGAGGCGCCGGCGCGAGCCGCCATGTGCATCTCGTCGCACATCAGGGCCGTTGCCTCCGGTGCGTTCAGCTTGAGTCCCCGGGCGAGCGTGCGGCGCGCCAGCTCCGCGGCGGCGAAGATGCGCAGCCGGTCGTCCTCGGTCGGGCTCAGGTACATCTACGCGGGCACCGGCACGCCGATGGGCTGTGGTTGGGTAATGCAATGAAGCCCACCGCCTCCAAAGCAGAGGCAATTGCCCGGTACCGGCACCATCTCGCGGTCGGGGAAGAGCTTCGCGATCTGCTCAAGAGCCTGCTCATCCTCTGGCCGGTTCGCAATCGGGACGACCACTCCGCCGTTCGGCAGGTAGAAGTTGAGGTAAGGAACAACACCCGGTGGACGCGTGTGGAACGGGATTACCTCGAAACGGCGTCCCCTCGCGTCCCGGGCACGCCGCAGTCGATCCAAGTTGTCGCGCCCTCGCTCGTGGTCTGGGTCCTCCTGATCCTCTGGCATCAGGAGCGCGACTGCCGCCGGTGCAACGTACGGCGCGATGCCATCGATGTGGCCATCGGTATCCCGGTCGGTGGAGTGGCCGAGCCCGAGCCAGACGATCATTTCGACGCCCAGGTAGTCGCGGAGCCCCTGCTCGATCTGTTCTCGCCGCATCGTGGGGTTGCGGTTCGGGTTTAGCAGGCATTGCTCGGTTGTGATGAGCGTTCCCTCGCCGTCCACGAAGAACGACCCGCCCTCGAGCACGAACGGCGCCTCATAGCGGCGCATCCCCAAATGGGCAGCGACGTGACGCGGTACCTCGGCATCCTTGCCGAAGGGGTGAAACTTCTCTCCCCACGAGTTGAATCGGAAATGGACCAGCGCCACGCGGCCCGATCTATCTCGCACGAAGATCGGGCCGTTGTCGCGCATCCAGGAATCGTCGATTGGAAGAGGAAGGATCTCTATGCCCTCGCCGTTGTACCGACGCGCCTCGGCCTCCTGATCCGGGTCGCAGACCATCACGGTCGGCTCGAAGGCGGCGACTGCGTTCGCCACCGCGGCGTAGTCGCGCATGGCCTCCTCGAATCGGTCGGCCCAGAAGTGTCGGCGCGTCACGGTCGGCCATTCCATCAGACAGGCTTCGTGGGTCTCCCACTCAGCCGGCATCGAGAATCCATCTTCGCTCGGTGTGGGGCTCTGATTTCTCATCATCGCCAAGTCTTCCACCCTGATGTGCAACAGGACCAAGAATCAACCACTTTCAGGGCAAGCGATCAATTGCGGCCCAGGTCGAGGTCTACTAAGGACTAGCCCTTGCGGGTCTCCTCTTTCAATCGCGCCCGCAGGATCTTGTTGACGAGCGATGCCGGCAGCGGGTTGTCCTGGCTGAAGTGAATCGTTGCCCCCGAGAGCTTGTGGGTGGCCTTGATCTGGTCCCGCATGGCGGTCGCCAGATCCGGGCTCATCGTGAAGAACGACAAGTGCTTCTCTTGGGCGACGAAGCCGACCAGATCCCGCTCCAGCGCAAAGATTACCGACGTCTAGGAGATTCGCTCCTGGACGTCCGGCACGGTGTTCTTGATCAACTCCCGCAGGTCCTCGAGTGCACTTCGATCGGCCTCGGGCAGTCCAGCGAGATACGCCTCGACCGCCCCGGGATCATTTTTGCTCGTGGGCACCGGCTACCTCCCGAGAAACTTCGTCTCCGCGTTCAGCGTCGGGAAGCGACGCTAGTCGCGGACACTAGGGCTCGCTAATCAGGACTGCGACGTTTACCAGCTCTGCGCCGCAAGCTCATAGGACTCGGTGCCGATGACCTGGCCGCTCATCGCCTCCGCCACTACGGTTCGCATGGGCTTGACCGCCTCGACACTTCCTTCGAGCGCAGCCTCGCTCTCATAGAAGGCCACGGCCACGAGCTTTCCTGCCGACCTATCAACCAAGAAGTTGACCGCCATGAAACCGTCCAGCTCCTTGAGCGCGGGCATGATCTTTTCGTTGATGATCTTGATCGCGTCGTCGATCTTTCCCGGGTCACCTTCGACCGTGCTGATTCTTGCCTGCATGGCCATAGCCAGTCCTCTCTTCTAGGGGCCGAACCCAATCTAGTACGGCCTAATACGGCTTCTCTAGCCCCATGAGCATGCAAAG
>JBOGWU010000230.1:0-3926 GCA_050693935.1 Actinomycetota bacterium
CCTCCTGAGGCGACCGACACGGTTGCGCTCAGGCTCGTCTCGAAATCACTCTCCGTCGTGGATTCCAAGAGAGGGGGGGTCAAAATTCGACCGTCGTTTAGGGGTCAGTTTTGCAGCGTCGCCGACAAACTCTGCCTAGCGAAGCGTGGTCTTGACCGGCTGCGGTACCGAAATATAACGTTCTGGGCGATATGTGACCGTCTGGGTTGGCGGACTGGCGGGAGGGCGAGGCTATGTGCAGGGATCTCTGCAGCTCAACGGGCAATAACCTCGAGGGACAGGAAACGACCACCGCCTGGACCAGGCGCCAGATGCTCAGCCGAACCGCCCTCCTCGGGCTCGCGGCCACCGGCTTGGGCATCATGGGCGAGCCGGCTGCGGCATCCGGTGGACCCCGATCTTCGAAGCCTCCCCGTGGCAGCGCCCACAACGTTCGAACGGTGGGGTATTCGGATCTCGATGATCGGGGTGGCGGCTTCAAGATGGCGATCCAGGAGGTCGACGGCCGCTGGCTTCTGTATCTCGGACACCTTTGGCACCGCGGCTGGACGATCCTCGACGTTACGAGGCCATCCAGGCCCGAGGTCCTCAACTTCATCGAGGGACCGGAGAACACCTGGACCATTCAGATGGAACTGAACGGCGGGAAGATGATCACCGCGTTGGAGCAGATGCCCGAGTCGTGGGGCGGCGACCCCAATAGTCCCTTCGAGGAGGGCGTTCTCATCTGGGACGTGGCGGAGGATCCGGTACACACGAAGCTCCTCGGGCACTTCCCGACCGGCGGTTCGGGAACTCATAGGAACTTCTACGATGGCGGTCGCTACATGCACCTGGCAGCCGGGATGTCGGGCTACGAGGGCAACATCTACGTGATTGTCGACATCGACGATCCGACTGCCCCGACCGAGGTCGGGCGCTGGTGGGTTCCCGGTCAACACATTGAGGGCGGCGAGGTGCCAGATCAGGACGCCGTGTCACTCCACGGGCCGCCCCATGTCGTGGGTGATCTGGCGTGGTTGTCCTACGGGGGAGCCGGGATGGTGATCCTGGACATCAGCGATCCGGCGCAACCCTCGGAGGTGGGGCGGCTCGACTTCAGCCCACCGTTCAACGCGAACATCGGTGCTCATAGCGTTCTGCCGCTCTCGGAGCGCAACCTTGCACTCGTTACCTCGGAGGCGATCGCGGAAGACTGCCAAGAGCCCCTGAACCACACGTCTGTGGTGGACGTCAGTGACCCAACGGCACCCTTCTTGCTGAGCACGTTTCCAATTCCACTGCCTCCCCGCAACGCTCCCTATGACGATTTCTGCGAGAAGACTGGTGGCAGGTTCGGACCGCACAACTTCAACCAGCACTACCACAGTCCTTTTACGAACCATTCGGACACGCTCACGTACCTGACCTACTTCAACGCAGGTCTGCGTATCTACGACATAGCCAACCCGCGACTGCCTCGGGAGGTCGGTTACTTCATCCCGCCCGATCCGACCACCAGGTACGGGCCCATCCCCTCCGGCGACGTCGTCCAGACTGAGGACGTTCTCGTTGACTCCCGGGGCTACATCTACGTAACGAACAAGCAGCAGGGTCTCTTCATCCTGCGGGGAACGGGCCCGGCGCGCAGCCGCTCGTAACACCGAAGAAGTCGACTCCAACGCCCACGTGCCCAGTACCGTCTTGCCGGGCTATGCGACATGACGTCGCAGAAGTTGTTCGCTGGTGGCCGACACGATGTTCTGCACCATCCTGTGGTAGGTCGCCTTCGACAGCTTGATCACGCCGACAACCGCTGGTGGGTCGTCCGAGCCGAGGACACACCTGCTGATTCGATCGCAACCCGTTCCGACGGGCGATTCCGACGTTGGCCCGCGCGAGGGCGGGAGCCCCTACGAATCCGCGAGCAGATCATCGCCACTTGGTGGTGAGCTCGGCGAATCCCCTCGACGAGGTTGAGCCAGGAGCTGTAGGACGGCGTGAAGTGCAGCGTGAAGCGCGCGGTGGCGCAGCAGCCAGCGCTGGATCGATGGCGACTTGTGGGTCGACCGGTTTTTGGGGTTTGGCGCTAGCATGAGCTTATGAGGGTCGTTTGGAGCGGAGCCATAGGGTTGCTCGTGGCGTGGGTGATCCTGCTTTTGTTTCCGCCCTTGGCCATCGCGGCGTTCGCTGGAGCAATCATCGGCTTGGCGGTGGCGTACGGTCGCATGTTCGTTGAGCGCCGCTTTTGGCACGTTCGGTAATCAGTGCCCTCTTCCCAAAGAGGTGTCTATCCGAGCGGGCCACTCGTCAGTTGCGTTCACCCTTGATCGCAATGGGCATCTCTATGAGGACGTCGGTGACGACGTACCAGACCGCTTGGATGCGCTCCTGGGCGCTCGCGCGACCCCCCAACGGTCCCCAAATCGGTAAAGGAAATCCCGGAAGCCTTCAGAAAGGCTACTGACCTTCTCTTTTACTGGTGGCACCAACGAGATTTGTACCCGTGCTACCGCCTTGAAAGATTGGCGCGTCGTCTTATTAACGCAGCGGGATGAAGCCGTTTCTCATTCGACCCTTTCCTAGGCGTTTTGACTCGCTCCGCGGATTTGACCTGAGGTGTACGAGAAATGAGCTCTGCTACAGTCGGCGCCATGCGAGAACTCAAAGTCCAGCAGTGGGTTACCGTCGACAACATCGCTGCGGAGGAGGACGGCGGGCTCAGCTTCGTGTCAGCGGAGCCCTTTTCCGAGACCGACACCAGTGCATTCAAGGCAAGCATGATGGGGGTTCATCGACTCGGTCGACACGATGATCCTCGGCGCGAATACCTACGCCCAGGTCGTGGGCTACTGGCCGAACGCCGACGAGCAGGGCGAGTACGGCGAGAAGCTCAACAACCTCACCAAGTTCGTCGCCTCGTCGAAGCTGGATGACGCCCCCTGGGGCGACTTTCCCGCCGCGACCGTGACGCGCGACCCGTCCGCCACCATCCGGGAGCTCAAGGAGAAGAACGGCAAGGACATCTGGCTGTGGGGGAGCTTGAAACTGATGCACTCCCTGTTGGACGCCGGTGTCGTCGACGAAGTCCAGATGCGGGTCTGCCCAGCGTCACGCGGCAAAGGAACGCGCATTTTCGAGGATCGGCAAGACCTGAAGCTGGTCGAGGCCACCTCGTTCGAAAACGGCGTGGTACTTCTGCGCTACGAGATCAAGAAATGAGCGGAAAGTCCGCACCCTCGTCATTCTTCTCCCTCGGCCGGGAACGAAGCCCATGAACGGACCCCGACGCCTGACCGGTTCATGAACAACCGCGCCCCCCGCCACGCCAGCCCCTCATGTGCTTGACGGGTTAGGAGATAGGGGCGGCGAAACGGCAACCCCTGCTTCGAAGCGCAACCAAGATGTCGGGGAAACGTGACCGGCGTCACGCGTCCGGTGCTCATTGCCCTCATCTACCTTCGAGGATGGGCGTCAGCCGGGGCATAACCACATCGTGCAGAAAGCGTTGGTCACCAGACCGAGCGCAAGCATGCCTACGGATAGCGCACCGACAATCATTGTCAGTCGGGCAATTCGCAGGACGTGCCAATGGAGAGCATCGAAGAGAGCCATACCAATGACTCCGGCTCCCCACATGACTGGCAGGTGGAGCACGATTCCAATTGACCAGGCGGCAACCAGAATCACGGCGACCTTCATGGTCTTGAACCACAACCCGGGAACCCATCGGAACGTTCGAGTTCCGAGTTCCGAGCCTCTCAGTTGGTAGGCCGTCTCGAAAGCGCGGAAATCGCGGTTCTGGGCGGCTTGAATCATCTCGCCCGTTCGCTGGGGCGTAGTCACCGCTCGGGTGGTCCTGGTCGTGCCCGATGATCCACGTTGATACCTTCGGCATCTGCCCACACTCTCTTCACCTGGGGAAAAGGCAAGGCCTCATGTACGTT
>JBOGWU010000231.1:0-3071 GCA_050693935.1 Actinomycetota bacterium
GAGTGAGCGTGCCGCCCGATAGATGGATGGCTCCGTTGATGAGCTGGTCGGCAACGAGCAGCGCGACGAGCGAGGCCGCTAGTGCCGCGAGCCAGCTCGTTGGAGCAAGCGGCTGGCTCAGATCGATGATGGCGTGAAAGACCACTACCGCGACGCAAGCCTGGAGCGCGAAGCTCGCAACGTTGAACGCGACCTTGACCGCCACCTGACGGCGATGGATCAGCAGCGCGGCCATGGCGCCGCACACGTAGCCGACCACCACCAGTGCCGGATCGAAGAAGAAGAGGCCGAACACCAGGGGGATCTCGCTGATCGAGAATGAGTGAGCCTCGCCCCTGAAGCTCACGTGTACCACCGCCGCTTCGGTGACGTAGAACAGCGCGATCAAGATCCACCAGGGGAGCCGAAGTGGCGCGTCGGGAGCCTCCAGGCCCAGAACCCCGATGAGAAACACGAGCAGCGCCGCTAGAGCCACGCCGGCGACGAAGGACCAGAGACGAGCGCTGCGGCTCATCGAGCCGAGCAGGCTAGTCACCCCACCCCTCGGACGACCAGGCGTCGCTGCTCCAGGACTTGCCGGACCAGGACTTGCCGGACCAGGACTTGGCGCTCCACGACTTGGCGCTCCAACTCTGGCCCGACCACGACTTGGCGGCCCACTCCGCCGCCGACCAGGACTTGCCCGCCCAAGTCGTTCCGCTCCACGAGTCGCCGCTCCACAGGGCGCCGTTCCAGACACCGCCGGACCACGAGCTCTCGCTCCACGACTTCGCCGACCAGCTCGCCCCGTCCCAGGCGTGGCCGAAGATGTCAATCTCGCCCGTTAGGGGGACCTGTTGGCCCTTTCGCTTGCCCTTACCGTGGTCCTCCTCGGCACCGCCTGACGCGTCATCGACCACGTGCGCCGAGCCGCGTGCGAGCTCGAGTGAGCCCGTTCCGGTGGACGGCGGCCAGCTCTGAACGCTGGCGGGCGTCGCAATGTCACGGGCGACCTTGAGGTTCACCATCCCCGCCCCCTGGCACGCGGGCGCCGCCTCGGGCAGCGGCGAGGCGCTGGAGGTGAGGAGGGCTTTGACCTGATCCGGTGTGATGTCGGGTCGCTGATCGATGATCAGGGCCGCAGCGCCCGACACCACCGCGGCGGCTTGAGAGGTGCCGCTGCCTCGGAAGAACGTGTCGCCCACGCGCGCCTTCGGGTACTCGTCGTCGGCGCTCGATCCCGGGACTCTCAGGCTCACGATGGACTTCCCCGGTGCCACCAAGTCCGGGTGCCGGCCCTCATTGCCGCAGCTCGAGAAGTTCGGGATCGTGTCGTCCTCGATGTCATAGGTGCCGTTGCCGTCGGCCGCGCCCACCGCGAGCACGTAGGGGTCGTAGGCGGGGTTGTTCAGCTTGGCGGAGCCGAAGCCACCGTTGCCCGCCGCGACCACAACCACTATCCCCTTGCGCCAAGCGACCTCGGCGGCGTAGGCAAGCGGGTCGAGAAGATAGTCCTGCGTGCCGTCGGTGCCGAACGAAAGATTGAGAACGCGCACGTTCAGTCCCTCGTCCCTGCGATGCTTCACGACCCAGTCGATTGCGGCGATGACCTGACTCACGTCGGTTGCTCCGTTGGCGTCCGCGACCTTTACGTTGAGAATGCGGGCGTCGGGTGCCATTCCTAGGAAGTTGCTGTCGCCCTTCTGGACGACCGCCGGGGCCGAGTCGTCACGGCCGGCGATGATTCCGGCCATGTGGGTGCCGTGGCCGTATGAGTCGAGATAGCGCAGGTCATCGGACTGGGACTCGAACGACAGGTCCGCGCCGTTTACGACCTTGCCCGGCACGCTCATTCCGTCGACCGGCGCCACTCCGGAGTCGATGAGGGCGACGTCCACTCCCCGCCCGGTGACGCCGTCGTTCCACATCTCTGCTGCGCCGGTCACCTCCTGGGCGACCGAAAACATCGAGCCGAGACTCTCGTCCCTACCGTGATAGGCGCCGCTCTTTCCGAGGAGTTGCACCGAGCCGTTGGGAGTCACCGAATGAACGCCCGGAGCACCCGAGAGGCTCTCGATGGCTGCGGGCGGCAGGTCGGCCTCGAAAGCGTCGATGATTCCGAGGCCGACTCCGACGCGTCCGCCCAGATCTTTGACGAGGCCCCTTAGGTCGCCGGCAAAGCCGGGGAGCTCGCGCACGATGACGGAGATGCGCGGAGCGGCCTCTTGTGCGAGGGGGTTAGCGGGCGTGATTGCGAGCAGGGCGAAACAGGCGACCAGCGCCGCGAGAAGACGTTTGGGACGGTCGCCCCAGCTCACGGCGAGGGTGAGTTCCGCGGTTCTCGGGATGGTGCTTTGCATGTTGGCGGCCCCACAACAGGTGGGGTCGCAGACCGACCCCCTCGGGTAAGAAATCGGCCCCGAGCGAGGCTTCTGGATGGCTCGGAATATCCATTTTTTTCTAGCCCAGTGGGGCTAGGCGGGTGCTTAGCCCCCTCGCTTTAGCCCTCGGGGACCAGCGTGCCGCCCATGGCCGCGCCGTGGATGTCGCACTGGAACGGAGTCTCGGCATCGGGCATGGTGAAGGTCACCTCCGTCGATTCCCCGGCGTCAACGGTGCCGGAATCGATGTCCGCCTCGGCGGAGGAGAAGGTGTGGGGGTTGCTGCCGTCGTTGGTGAACGTGACGGTCACCTCTTCGCCTGCGGGAGCCGTGATCTCGGTCGGCTCGAAGGAATTGTCCACCGCGCTCAGCTCGGTCCCCGAACCTCCGCCCGTGTCCCCGCCACCATCGCCCGACCCCTCATCGTCTCCGCCGCAGGCCGCAAGCGCGGCCGTTGCCAACACCAAGACGACCAGCAGGCGCAGCCTGGTGTGTGGCCTCCGGCCAAGGTTGGAATCGGGATTCATTGATCGCACGGACATCGACAATCCTCCCTTGTGAGAGCGCTCGGGTGGCCGAGACGCAGAGTCGGGACCCATTACCGCACGACTGAGCCCGTCGGTTTGGCTCGAACGGCACTTTTTCACAGGTTTACGATGTCGGCCACCCCCAAGCAAGGAGACCCCGATGCCCGATGCATTGATTGTTGCC
>JBOGWU010000232.1:0-6771 GCA_050693935.1 Actinomycetota bacterium
AGGCTCTGGCGCACTCGCTCGCGGATCTCCGTGGAGGACACCTCCACCGCGGGCATCTCCACGACCTCGGTCCTCGGCCAGTTGGGACCGGGATCGAGGTTCGCGAGATCGAAGCCGGGACGAGACACGACTACGACCTCGGCGAGCGCCGCCAAACGGTCGAGTTTCTCCCACGACCCCAGGCCGAGCACGGTGTCGGCGCCCGCTATGAAGATCAGGTCGACGGCGCCGTCGTAGAAGTCGTGCAGCGTCTCCATGGTGTCGGCGGTGTAGGTCGGGCCCTTGCGGTCGATCTCGATGCGCGACACCTCGAAGCGGCTGTGGGACGCGGTTCCCAGCACCGTCATCAGGAAGCGGTCCTCGGCGGGCGCCTCGGTGCTCTTCTGCCAGGGGTCGCCGGCGGGTACGAACATGACCCGATCGAGCCCGAGTTGATGCAACACCTCGGACGCCGCGACCAGATGCCCCTGGTGGAGGGGGTCGAAAGTGCCTCCCATAACGCCAAGCCTCTTCACGACTCTAGTAAACCGAAATTGCCCAGAAAGCGACGGATGCAACAAACACAACATGTCCATCGACGCCGAGAGGGGCGGGCTTGAAGACTTATGTCTCCACTCGGGGCGGGGGGAAGTACTCCGCGGCGACCAGACGGTCGCGGTCGAACATCAGCGCCCAGGTGCTCCCCTTCTTCGACTCGAAATCCGGGGGCAGCTCGTGGTCGTCTTCCTTGGAGAGCCGCTCCAGCAGGTCGGGAATCACCCCGCCCTGGCTCGAGAGCACCACGGCGCCGTCCGTCGTCCCGATCGACCGAATGAGGCCGAGGGCGGCCGCCTCGTTGCCCGGATAGCCGAGCTCGCTCAGCAGCTCGTTTTGCTCGACGGGAACACCGACAGCCTCGCTGAGAGGTTCCACGGACTGGACGCAGCGCACGAAGTCGGCCGAGATGATGCGGCGCACCCCGAAGCGGGACAGCAGGCGCACGAGTTGCTCGGACTGCTCGGCCCCCTTCGTATCGAGCGGCCGCAGGCGGTCGTCACCGTCCCACTCCGACGGGCTTCCGGCGGAGGCGTGCCGCACCAGCAGGACCGCCGAGGTAAAGATGGGACCCTCGGCGAAGCGATCGATCATGCCTTTATCGGTAGAGCGCGTGAGCTTGTTCCGGGCGTCGTCGAGCGTCAGCCAGCGAAGCCCGTCAACCTCCTGCGTCGGCGTGAAGAGGCCCCCATCGGCTCGCAGCGCCCAGTAGTAGACGACCTTGGGTCGCTCGACTCCTCCCGAGACCTTCATGTAGTGGGCTTCGCCCAGGTAGCGCCCCATGCGGACCCGGTAACCGGTCTCCTCGAAGACCTCACGGATGGCGCATTCCACCACCGACTCGCCCACCGCCAGCTTGCCCTTAGGGATGCTCCAGTCGTCGTAGCGCGGCCGGTGGACGATCGCGACCTCGACGTCGTCGGTCGTTCTAGACGACTCGCGGGGCCGCCAGACGACTCCCCCGGCCGCCCTGATTACGTGCTCGCCGATCATGGCGTCGGCCGGTGGGCGGCGCGGGCACGCCGGGCTCTCAGCTGTCCAGCCAACTCAGGTTCTTGGGCTTGTCGAGCGAGCTCCACACCTTTGGAAACCTCTGTCGGGCCTCGCGGGCGTTGTGCTCCTGACGTTCCAGCAAGCGTCCAAGCGCGAGGTTGAAGGGTCCGTCGGTGCCGTGCTCGGTGGCGAGATGTCGAACCATGCCGGCAGAAACTACGGCATCTTGGAGCGTCCCGAGCACGTCCTGTACGTCCGCGCAGTCCGAGGCGAACGAATTCGCCTGCTTGCCGACCTTCCTCCCCAACGATGGAGCCACCGCCTCAGCGGCATAGCGTGCCCGCTTGGCGAGGATGCGCACCCGATGGAAATCCTCGTTTGGATCTCCGGGCCGCAGCGACCTGGCGCGCCGGGCCAGCTTTCGCCAGGCCTCCCTCACCAACGGGGGTAGGACCTCGGCGCAGGGCTCGGCCGCCGCTTCCGTCAGCACCGGCGAGCGACCTGCTTGGACAAGCCGGTCGAGCAGATCTGTGTAGCGCGACGAGGACAGCGCCTCGATGAGTCGATCGCGCGCGACGTCATGCTTGACGTCCATCGACTGGAACAGCGGCCCAAGCGAATCCTCCATGCCACCACCCGCCTTGCGGAGGCGTCCCTGCATGACGTCTAGGTCGCGCACCTCACCGAGGGCGTCTGCGACCCATTTCAGCTCGACAACCAGAGCTTCCGCCCATCCTTCCTCGACGAGGGGGCCGAAGGTGCGAAGGTCGCTTCGCATCCGGCGCGCCGCCACGCGCATCTGGTGCACGGCATCCTCGTCTCCGAGCCGTGTGTGTGGATCGTTGACCATCAGACGAAGCGTCCCCGTCGCCAGACTCGCTCCCACCGCGTGGCCCGAAGGCTCTTTGGGCGAGATCTTCGTGGGCGGGACCACGTCGGGAGCAGCAGTGGCGCGCGCGCCGAGAGCGCGCAAAGCCTTGGGGGTCTGATCGCCGGACATCGCGCCGGCCGCCCTCAGCGCGTCGCCGACCTTCTCCAGCGTGCCCTCTCCCGCCCCCTTGTCTTCGATCTCGAGCTCGCGAAAGCGCGCCACGACGCGACTGCCTTCGGTGATCGAGACCTCGTCGTCGACGAGCTCGGTTCCGATCACGCCATCAGCCGTTATCAAATTCCACCGGTTGCGTCGCGTGTGGATGCGAGTGATCGGCGCCAAGGGGGCCGACCGGGCAAAGGCGGTGACCAGGTCTGCAGCCGAGCGCGGCACCGACGAGGCACTGCCCTCGACGTTGATCTCCTCACGAGCGCTCACCTTGTTGGATAGCCCATCGACGGGCAGCTTCACGGTCCACATCGGTCCGGGCTCCTCGCCGGACCGGTAGCGCAGGGTGATGCCGTTGCGCGCCAGGCGAAGGTCCTCGGTGTCGTAATAGGTCGCCCTCAGGTGTTGCGGCCTCGCCTCGGCAACCTCTGCGACGCCGTCCACCGAGCCCAGTTCGGGGATGTCGAAGGGTCCGTGGACGGCGAGTTTGAGCTCGACCTCACGCATGCACGTTCGCTCGGCGCATCAGCACTTCTTGCAGGTTGATCATCTCGGCTTCGCCGGGCTCCAGTTTGGTCCACTCTCCGGAGCCGTCGAGCTCCCACGCCGAGCTGTTGTCGGCGAACGAGATGTCGAGAATCCCCTTGAGGCGGTTCTTGAGCCTCTTGTCGTTGACACTGACAACGGCCTCGACGCGACGATCGAGATTGCGTTGCATCATGTCGGCGCTGCCGATGTAAAGATCATCTCCTCCCTCGTTGCCGAAGTAGAGAATGCGGGAGTGTTCGAGAAAGCGTCCGAGGATGCTTCGCACGGTGATGTTCTCGCTGAGATCGGCCACCCCGGGCTTCAGGGAGCAGATCCCGCGAATCATCAGGTCGACCTTCACTCCCGCCTGTGACGCCAGATAGAGCGCGTCGATCACGTCTTCGTCGACGAGACTGTTGAGCTTCATGGCGATGCGCCCGGGCCGATCCGGCCTATGGATGCGAGCCTCACGCTCGATTAGCGAGATGACCTGCTCGCGGAGACCGTACGGTGCCGCAAGGATCCGCCTGTAGTGCGCGTGCCGTGAGTAGCCGGTCAGGAAGTTGAACAGGTGGCTGACCTCGGCACCGATCTCGTCGTCCGCGGTCAAAAGCCCGAGGTCTTCGTAGATGCGCGCCGTCTTGGGATTGTAGTTCCCAGTGCCGACGTGAACGTAGCGGCGCAACCTGTTCTTCTCCTGTCGCACGACGAGGCACAGCTTCGAATGTGTCTTCAGGCCGACCAGTCCGTACACCACGTGGCAGCCGGCTTGTTCCAGTGCCCGGGCCCAGTTGATGTTGGCCCGCTCGTCGAAGCGTGCTTTGATCTCGACGAGTACCACGACCTGCTTGCCGGACTCGGCCGCGTCGACGAGCGCGTCGATGATGGGGCTGTCGCCCGACGTTCGGTAGAGCGTCTGCTTGATCGCCAGCACGTTGGGATCGGAGGCGGCTCGCTCGACGAGCTCTTCGACGGTAGTGACGAAGGACTCGTAGGGATGGTGCACCAAGACGTCTTTGGAGCGCAGCACGTCGAAGATGTCGCCGCTCCCCTCATCGCCGCGTTGCAGGTCTGGTGGCGTCACGGGTTGGAAGGGCTTGTCCTTCAGTTCGGGTCGCTCGAGCCCGTACAGGTCCCAAAGGCCAGAGAGGTCAAGAGGACCGGCGAGCGCGTGTACGTCCTCCTCGCCCACCTCTAGCTCACGCATCAGAAGCTCTAGCACATGGTCAGGCATGCTTTGTTCGATCTCGAGGCGCACCGCCGGACTGAACCGGCGCTTGCGGAGCTCTTCCTCGAGGGCTTGCAGAAGATCCTCCGCACCGTCGTCGTTTACCTCGAGATCGGCGTTGCGCGTGACCCTGAAGTAGTAATGCTCGACCACCTGCATGCCGGCAAAGAGCTGATCAAGGTTGGCGGCGATGACGTCCTCGATCGGAACGAATATCTCGCCCTCGGCGAGCTCGATGAAGCGAGGAAGCAGCGGCGGGACCTTGACCCTTGCGAAGTGGCTGCGATCGCTCTCCGGGTCCTTGATCATGACCGCGAGGTTCAACGATAGGTTCGAGATGTAGGGAAACGGGTGTCCGGGGTCGACCGCCAGCGGTGTCAGCACAGGAAAGATCAGGTCGCGGAAGACCTCACGGAGCTCGGCGCTCTGCGACTCGTCGAGATCACTCCAGCGGTGCACATCGATGCCCTCTTTACCCAGCTCGGGGAGGATCTCGTCGAGGAACAGCCGGTCGTGGCGGGCCACCAGCGGGACCGCCTTCTCGGTGATCGCCGCGAGTTGTTCCCGCGGCGTGCGGCCGTCCGAGCTTCGGCTGGACAGGCCGGCATCGACCTGTCGCTTGAGCCCGGCCACGCGCACCATGTAGAACTCGTCCAGGTTGCTGGCGAAGATCGCCAGGAACTTGACCCGCTCGAGCAGCGGAAGGTCGGGACTCTCCGCCAGCTCCAAGACGCGGTCGTTGAAGTCGATCCATGACAACTCGCGGTTGAAGTAACGGTCCTCGGGAAGAAAGCTCGGCTCTGTCATCGGCGTCCAGAATAGAAACTGCAGTTGTCCCAAACATGAACAACGAGCTAACCGTTTACAACGGGGCCCGCCGTCGATTGCAAGGGTTCATTCTAGTGACGACGAAGCGCTGCGGCTATGGGGGATCCGGACGACCCCCCATGCCGCACGCTGCAGAGGGAGGGCATTTGGGGGACAAAAACCTCTCCCTCTTGGTGCAGAGCCGGGACTCTGGGGGCAAGCTAGCTCGGCGAGATGGAGTGCTCGTGACAAGCTCTAGAAGCGAATGTGAACATCCCTCAGGAGCGAATCTGGCCCTCGCCCCACACCACGTACTTCGTCGACGTCAGCGCGGTCAAACCCATGGGGCCGCGTGCGTGCAGCTTCTGAGTCGAGATGCCGATCTCGGCGCCGTAGCCGAACTCACCACCGTCTGAGAAGCGCGTGGACGCGTTCACGAACACGGAGCCCGCGTCCACCTCGGCTGCGAAGCGCCTGGCCGCGGTCAGATCGTTGGTGACGATCCCCTCTGCGTTCGCGGTTCCGAAGGCGTTGATGTGCGAGACGGCCTCGTCGAACGAGTCGACGACCTTCACGGCCAGCACGAGGTCGAGGTACTCCGTCGCCCAATCGTCATCGGTTGCAGGGGTCGCCTTGGGCCAGGCCTCGACGACTCGTTTATCGCCCCGGATCTCGACTCCCTCGGCCGCGAGTGCATCCAGCGCACCGGGAAGCCAAGCGTCGACCAACGTCTCGTTCACCAAGAGCGTCTCCATCGCATTGCACACGCTTGGACGCTGCGCCTTTGAGTTCACGACGATCTCGGTAGCCATGGTCTCGTCGGCGGACGCGTCGACGTAGATGTGACAGTTCCCATCGCCGTCGATGATGAACGGCACGGTTGCGTTGTCCTCGATCGATTTGATGAGGGCGGCTCCGCCTCGCGGAACCAGCAGATCCACGTAGCCCTTAGCGCGCATGAGCTCGAGCGCCGCATCTCGTCCGGCGCCGGGTACGAGCTGTAACGCATCCGAGTCGACGCCGGCCGAGGGGAGCGCGGCTCGGAGCACCTCGACTATGGCCCGGTTCGAGTTCAGCGCAATGGAGGAGCCGCGCAGAACGCAGACGTTTCCGGACTTGAGGCACAGCCCGGCAACATCGCTGGTGACGTTCGGGCGCGCCTCGAAGATCACGCCTATTACGCCCAGCGGAGCCCTTACCTGCTCGATCAACAGACCGTTGGGGCGACGCCAACTGGAAACCACCTCTCCGACCGGATCGTTCTGGGCGGCCACCGCTCGTAGTCCTTCCGCCATGGAACCGAGCCTCGCAGGAGTGAGCGTCAGCCTGTCGAGCAACGCTCGAGAAGTGCCCTGCTCGGTGGCAAGTTCGAGATCCTTCGCGTTGGCATCGGACAGCATCCCGGCGGAGTCATGCAGCGCGTCCGCCATGGCCACGAGGGCGGCGTCCTTGGTTGCGCGCTCGAGCTGCGCGATCCGTGGAGCGGCCCCGGCGGCCCGTTTGCAGACGTCGGTAACCGATTCCGCCATGTCAGTCCTCCAGTACGACGAGCTGATCCCTGTGGATCACCTCACGACCTGCGAACTCAGCGGCGGGTCGCCCCCTTGCGGCCTCGAGCTCAGAAGACGCGTAGCGTACCAAC
>JBOGWU010000233.1:0-4444 GCA_050693935.1 Actinomycetota bacterium
GTTCACCGTGAGCGCGGATACGTCGATGGTCGAGGCGGCGAGGGGCATGGCCAAGGGACGTCTCGGTTCGGCCCTCATCATGCAGGGCTCGTGGCTCGCAGGCATCATCACGGAGCGAGACATGTTGCGAGCGGCAGCCTCGGGCGAGGATCTCAACGCCACCAAGGTCAAGGACTGGATGACCGGCGATCCCATCACCGCGTCACCCGACATGGACACCGAGGAAGCGGCCGCAGTCATGTTCACCAACGGGTTCCGCCATCTTCCCGTCACGCAGGGGAGCGAGGTCGTCGGTGTCGTCAGCCTGCGAGACGTCCTGAGCGCCAGGATTCGCCGCCGCTCTTGAGTCGAGGTGGCGGCGCTCGCCTCCGCAGCTCTACTCGGGCTGACGCGCCGCCACGGTGTCGCCTTCGGGATGCATGGGCGGCGGCGTGGGTGAGGCCTCCGCCTCCGGGGCCTCGGCCGTGATCCGGTCGGCGGGCTCGTTCAGGGCTCGCAGCCTGGCGAAGATGGGCAGCGTGAGGATGGTGGCCGCGCCCCCGATCACGAAGCCGGCCGGGACGGAGCGCTCCTGCGAGAGGTATCCGAGCCCGGTTTGACCTCCGACGCTTCCGAGGCTGCCGAGCAGCGAGTCGAAGGACACCAGCGTGGCTCGCTCCGAGGTGGGGATCGACTGGTGGAGGTAAGTCTGGCGAACCGGTTCCAGCACCCCTCCGGCGAGCGCGCCCAGCAGGAATATTGGCACCGTCACCCAGAAGGACTGAACGATACCGGTGGCGACCATGGTTGCGGTCGTGACCGCCGAGAAGCAGAGGAGGATGGTCGTCCTCCTTCGGCCGGGCTTGGCCAACCGTCCGACCAGCGCGTTGCCGGCGATGCCGGCCAGCGCAAACAGCGCCGCGATCAGGCCCGACAGCCAGATCGCGTCCTCTCCATACAGCTCGAGAAAGTACGGCTGCCAGGCATACCAGGCCCACGAGAAGAACCCCCAGGTGAGGAACGACTCCATGACGAGCAGGCGCACCGCGGGCGTTCGCCACCCGTAGGTCATGCCCGCGCTCGCCACCTTCTTCATCTCCCCGCCGATGCCCTTCATGCGAAGCGTCCGTGGGGTGAATCCGGTGTCGTGCATGGTCCGGAGCCCGACCCCAAAGGCCATGAGGACCAGCACGGTCCTGCCGAGGTACGGCAGGGAAAGGTCGACCTGACCGAGGACCCCCCCGCCCACCGTTCCGACCACCATCGCCACGCTCGAGACCATGCCGGCCCTTGCGAACACGCCATCGAGTTCGTGCTCGTATCCGGTGGCCTTGAGCGCATCCACTAGCCAGGCCTCAACCGCTCCGGAATAGAACGTGTAGCCGAGCCCGAGAATCACGCCCGCGAGACAGAAGAGCAGCAGGCCGCCCTCGATTGCGGCGACGCCGACGTAGGCCAGAGTGCCCACGGCAAGCGTGGCCTCAGACAACAAGAAGGACGCCCGGCGACCGCGCGTGTCGGCCACCACCCCGGTGGGGATCTCGAACAGCGCCATGGCCGCGGTGAAAACGGCGTTTGCTACGAATACCTCGAAGATCGAGAGGCCCGCGTCAAGGAGGAAGAGGGTGTTGATGCCCCAGATCAGCGAGGCCGACAGCGTGAATAGCCCGCTGATCACGAGGTAGCTGCGGATCACCCTTTGCGAGTCCATTTCTGTCCTCGATAACACGGCGCGAGTGCGGGTGATTCCATCCCGGATCATCACCAACATCTCGTAGGTGCTTGATGCCACCTTCCTTAGCACCGAAACTGAGCACTTCGTTTAGGGCATGGGAGGCCAACATATGATCAACAGGCTCAAGGTTTGCTCGGCACTAGGCGCCGCGCTTGTCATGGTGGCGCTGACCCCCCTCGGGGCGGGGGCGAGCTTCCCCGGCGACAACGGCCGGATCATCTTTAATCGTGGATCGATCGAGACTCCGACCTTCCTCGTCTCAATCGAGCCGGACGGATCCGATTCCACGCGGCTCACGCCACGGTCCAGAAATTCCTTCGGCGCAAGCTTCAGCCCCGACGGCAGCCGATTCATCTACTCGCGCGCCAACGACGACGGCACCGTCGACCTCTTCCTGCGCGACGCCGACGGCAGCAACCCGACTCGCGTGACCGACTCGAAAAAGGATGAGTTTCAGGTCGCCTTCGGTCCCGATGGCAACCGGGCCGTCTATCAGAAGTGCGGTCTGCAGTGTGATCTCTTCACGATCGATCTGACGACGGGCGACAAGACGAGAGTGACCGACACCCGGTCGGACGAAATCGCGCCGGATTGGGGCGTGGGCGACGTGATCGTCTTCGAGCGCTCGCCGCGGCGCGGTGACATCGAGATCTTCACCATCCATCCGGACGGGACCACCCAAACGCGTCTGACCGACAACCGCAGGCGACAGGACGTCGACGCTTCTTGGTCTCCAGACGGAACGCGGATCGTGTTCAGCCGCTGTGGCTTCGAGTCGGGGTGCGACCTCTTTACGATGGATCCAGACGGGTCCGGCAAGGACCGTGTCACGGACACCGGGGCCGACGAGTTCGGCGCCAAGTTCTCACCCAACGGTCGCTCCTTCGTGTTCACCCGGGCGCGCCGCGAGACGAGAAGCGATCTCTTCAGGATGCGGATCAACGGCAGCAGGGTGCGACGGCTAACCGACACGCCGATCAAGTTCGAGGTCGACGCGGACTGGCAACCGGTGTTGGTGCCCTAGGCCGCGATCATGGCCAAGAGTGTGGAGCTCAGGAGGCACACCGCTGCCGACGGCGACCTCCTCACACCTGAGGGAGTTCGGGACGCTCTCGCTCTGGGATCCAGGCTCACGGGCGCGTACGACGTGGCTATTTCGTCGGGGGCGCAGCGGGCGACCCAGACGCTGGGGTGCTTCCTGGCCGCTGCCGGAGCGAAGGTGGACAGCGGGGTGGTCGTCGATGCTCGCTTCAGGAGCCAAATCGAGGATCGCTGGAAGGCCGCCTATGACTCCTCGGGTGCGGGAGACATCGCCTCGTTCCTGAGGGTCGATCCAGACCTGGTCGAGAATGAGGCGGTCGTTATAGGCGGAGCCCTGAGGGCATGCTTCGAGGGGCTTCCCGAGGGAGGTCGCGCTCTCATCGTCGGGCATTCGCCCATGCAAGAGGTCGCGGTCTACGGACTGACCGGTGAGGCAGTCGAGCCGCTCTCCAAGGGCTCCGGAGTGGTGGTAACCGAGGAGGACGACACCTACCGGGTAGAGCCGGCCGGCTGAAATCGGTCGATTGCCTCCCGACTCACTCATGGGTCCACTTGACGCGCCCAACTGGCGCAGTAGAAACAAGGCAGGCCGAATAGAGGGAGGAGCCATGTTCGTACAGGTGATCCAAGGCAGAACGAAGGATCCAGCCGGTCTCCGCAAGCAGTGGGAAAGGTGGGACCAAGAGATCAAGCCGGGCGCCAAGGGCTACCTCGGCAGCACGGCCGGAGTCACCGCGGACGGGGAGTTCATCGCCCTGGCCCGCTTCGAGAGCGAGGAGGAGGCGCGCGCCAACAGCGATCGCGCCGAGCAGGGGGCGTGGTGGGAAGAGACCTCGCAGTACCTGGAGGTCCCCTTGTTCCACGACTGCACGCTGGTCGACCTGATGAACGATGGAGGTTCCGACGAGGCCGGCTTCGTCCAGGTAATCCAAGGTAAGACGACCGACGTGGACAAGTCGCGCCAGATCGACGATGAAACCCAGCGGCAGATGAACGATATGCGTCCCGATGTGATCGGCGGATTCGTGGCCTGGCATCCGGAGAACGGCCGCTACACGAACGCCATCTACTTCACATCCGAAGCGGAGGCGCGCGCCAAGGAGAAGGAGTCGTCGTCCACACCCGAGTTTCAGGAGTTCATGCGCGAATGGGAAGCCATCTCGGACGGTGAGCCCAAGTTCCTCGACATCACGGAGCCCTGGTACTCGAGCAAGTAGCAGGCGATTGCCCGGGTGCTTGGCCTCAGGGTGGTATTCCCTTGATCCGGCGGGGCGAGGTTCATCGGTTCGTAATACCGATCCCCTTTCGAAGAGCCGGAACCGCGCTAGCTTCGTCATATGAGCTTGGGCACTTCACGAATCGGGGGAGCAGGCAGAACTCTGGCTGCGATCGTGGTGCTCGTAGTGCTTGTGGCCGGAGTGTTCCTTTGGGGCCGGGTTGCGGACGACGATCGCACCGCGATGATCTTGACGACGGTGTGGTTCGGCCTCGTGCTCGTCGGTGGCTATCTGGCGACACGCAGACGCACAGAGCTGCGCGCGCCGATGGCCGTTGCGTTCGTGATTGTTGCGCTCGCCACGACGATCCTGGTGGGACTGCCAATGTTCCGAACGAACGCGGTCGACGAGCAGGTTGTAACCGGCGAGCCGGCCGGTGAGACTATTTCGTCGAGTAATGATCAGTCAGAAC
>JBOGWU010000234.1:0-6897 GCA_050693935.1 Actinomycetota bacterium
CAGTTCATTGCCCTCGCGCTCGAACCGGGCGTGAACTGGCTCGCCGGCCGGGGTTGGCGTCGAGGCGTTGCCACCGGAGCGCTGATGGGTGGTATTGGGATCGTGGCCGTCTTGGTCTTGCTCTCGATTCTCCCCACTCTGATCTCCGAGCTTGCCGGTTTGTTAGCGGATCTCCCTAACGCGCTCGCGGACCTCGGCGAGCGGCTCGGATTCGACGTCTCTGCGAGCAAGATCGAGGAGGTCCTTCAGAACGAACGAACGGACTTGGCGGCGCTCGCGGCAGACCTCGCAGGCAACGCGCTCGAGCTGAGCGCCTCGCTTCTCGGAACAATTGGGAACATCAGCGTGATAGCCCTGCTCTCGTTCTATCTGACGGCTGAGGCGCCCAAGTTGAGACGAACCTTGGCAGCGCTGCTTCCCCGCAAGCAACAGTTGGAAATGCTTCGTCTCTGGGAGATCTCCACTGAGAAGATCGGTGGCTACCTTTACAGCCGCGCGCTAATGGGGCTTATCTCCGGTCTCGCCAGTTACGCGATGTTGCGAATTTTGGGAGTGCCGTTCGCCGCCCCGCTCTCGATCTTCGTCGGTTTCGTCTCGCAGTTCGTTCCTGTCGTCGGCACTTACCTTGCTTACGCCCTGCCCGTGCTGGTTGCTCTCGGCACGAAGGGGTTGCCCCCGGCGTTGATACTTGTGGCGTTCGCGACCGTTTATCAGCAGCTCGAAAACCTTTTCATCAGCCCGAAGCTGTCAGAACGCACTATGCAGCTGCACCCTGCCGTTGCGTTTGTCGCGGCCATGATAGGAGGAGCGCTCGGCGGAGCCTCGGCTGCCTTCCTCGCGTTGCCGGTTGCTGCCATCTTTCAAGCATTCGGCTCGACGCTCCTCACCCGATACGAGGTCGTGAGCAGCGCACTGACTCAGGACCTACCAGACTCCACGGTCGCAAAGCAACGAGATGATGAAGAGCGAGAACCGCTGCTGAAACGTTTATGGATCTCGATCTCGAAGTCGAACTCCAAGTAGAAGAAAAGCGGTAGTTCGCTCTTTGGTGTCTGCCTAAGCCTCTTCTTCCAACCGCGTGCGGGCTTCGGCATTGGCTCGTCGAGCCTCCTCCGAGACCACAGGCCAATCGAGCTCAAGACTCTCGATCGTCGAGGAGAGGATCTTTGCCACCATCGCCTGCATGACGTGTTTGCGATCGGCAGGGATTACGAACCATGGTGCCCAGGACGTCGACGTTGCGGAGATCGCTCGGTCGTAAGCATCCATGTACTCGCCCCACAGTGCCCGCTCGTCGACGTCGGCGGCGTTGAACTTCCATTGCTTACCGGGCGTGTCGAGTCGAGCCAAAAACCTTCTCTTCTGCTCTTCCTTGGACACGTGTAAGAAGAACTTCACGATCTTCGTCCCACTCCGGTCGAGGTGCTGTTCATAGCGGTTGATGTCTTCGTGGCGGTCTTGCCAGAAGGCCTCGTCGAAGGTTGTCGTCGGCAACCTCTGCTTCTCTAGCCATTCTGGATGAACCCTCAGTGCGACGACTTCTTCGTAATGCGATCGATTGAAGATCCCGATCTCGCCCCGCTCGGGAAGGGCTCTGTTCATGCGCCAGAGGAAATCGTGATCGAGTTCCTCGGCGGATGGTTTCCTGAAGGAGACGACGCGTACGCCCTGCGGGTTCACCCCCGACATCACGTGCTTGATCGTCGAGTCTTTCCCGGCTGCATCGATCGCTTGGAAGACGATGAGGAGTGCGTACCTATCGCTTGCCCAGAGGAGTTCCTGCGCGTCGGCGAGTTCGTCAACTCCTTCGGAGCGGATCCCTTTCGCGGTCGCATCCAGCTCCTTGGCGGTGAGGGTTTCGAACTCCGGCCCTCCCGTCCACGCCGTATCTCGTCCGGCGAGGTTCGCCGGCTCGCCGGGCGCGACCAGCAATCGACTCATCACTTCCGACGCGCGCGTTGGTTGCTTCATAAGAGAGCTCCTGCTCCTAGAACCACGACGGTGAGAGCGGCGAGCATGACGAGTAGCGGCCACACGAACCGCAGGTAGCTTCCATACGGAACCCTTGCGATCGCGAGGCCCCCCATCACGACCGCCGATGTGGGGATGAACAGGTTCATGAGTCCGGAGGCGCTTTGGTAGGCGGTCACGACTAGGTGTGAGGGCACCTCTGAGAAACTCGCCAGGGGCGCCATGATCGGCATCGCCACCGTGGCGAGCCCCGAAGAGGATGGGATCAAGAACGACAGAGGCAGGAATAAGCCGTACATCACGATCGAGAATCCGGCCTTCCCTACATCACCCAACGCGACCTCGGCCCAGTTCAGAACTGTGTCGGTAATCTCGCCGTTGTTCATGATCACGGTGATCCCGCGGGCGATCCCGATGATTAGCGCGACCCCTAACAAGTCTCGCGCTCCTTCGACGAACGTCGCGGTCAACTCTCCCTCAGGCATTCTTGCGATCAAACCGATCAGGATCGAGAACAGGATGAACGAGGCTGTCATCTCGGGGAACCACCACCACAGAGTGGGGAGCCCGACCCCGAGATCCTCCCAGGGGATCACTCCGTACATCATCACGAAGAAGGCAAGTCCGAAGAGAATGAGGATCAACTTGTGACGCGCTGTGAGCGTGACTGCTGCATCCCCCTCGTTGCCGCCGCCACTGCCGAAATGGGCCTCGTTCTCTGCCTTCATGTCGGCGACGAGCGACTTCGAAGGGTCCTTGTTCACGCGATCCGCGTATCGAAGTACGAAGAAGATGCCGAGCGCAAGCCCGACTATCAGGATGATCAATCGGGAGACCAAGCCTTCGCTGATGGAAGTGTCGGCGAAGCCGGACGCGATGCCGGTTGCGAAGGGATTGATGGTCGATCCGAGCGTCCCGATCCCGCAACCTAGGAGGACCACCGAAGCTCCCGTGAGGGCATCGTAGCCGGCGGCGATCATGACGGTGATGATTAGGGCATAGAAGGCCAGGCTCTCCTCCGCCATCCCATAGCTCGTCCCGCCGGCCGCGAAGACCCCCATGAGGAGGGGGATCATCCACCTCTCGCGCCCCTTTAGCTTGAGGACGAGTCTCGTTATCCCGGCTTGGATCGCTCCCGTCTTCATCGTTACTCCGAGGAAGCCACCGATCACGATGATGAACAGCGCGACGTCGATCGCGCCGAACAGGGTCCCCGTGTTGTAGAAGTCGATGTTCCCCTTCTTGTTCTCGACACCGTAAAGGCCGTTGATCGGGGCCTTGAGGGAGTCCTCGACGATCTTCTGCGGGTTGGAGTCGATCTCCTGATAGGTCCCCGGGATCGGCGACCCCTCCTTATCCAGGTCGTAAGTGCCGGCCGGCACAAACCAGGTCGCCAGTGCTGCGAGGACGATAAGGATGAACAGGATGGTGTACGCGGAAGGTAGGGAGAATCGCTTCTTCCCTGCGCTCTGTGGCGCTTCCGTCTGGGCGGCCACCTCAAGCCTCCTTCGGTGCTGGTTGCGGCTCAGGCACTACGGCGCCTCGAGTTGAAGGTGGGGTCTCCGACGCCGCCGGGTCGCCTGGGAGACGTGCCACCTTGAAACCGAGGAAACCGAATACGACGGCGAGGATGGGGCTCAGGATGTTGAAGAAGCAGTAGGGCAGATACGAGATGGTCGAGACCCCCAGTACGCCCGCGATGTAGGCGCCGCAACTGTTCCAGGGGATAAGGACGGACGTCACCGTTCCGGCGTTCTCGACCGCGGCGGAGAGGTTCTGAGGAGCCAGCCCCCTCCGCTGAAACTCCGTGCGGAACATGCGAGCCGGCAGCACGTCGGCCACGTACTGATCGCCCGCGATCACGTTCAAGCCGATCCCGGCCCCCACGACGGAGCTGATAAGCGTGCCCGTCGAACGCGCCCACGACACGATCGGCTTCAATAAGCGGTCGAGGAAGCCGGCATGCTCAACTATCGCAGCGAACGAGAGCGCCCCGAGTATGAGCCAGACGGTGGTCAGCATGCTTGCCATCCCCCCGCGCGAGAACAGGGAATCGATCGGGCTGATCCCCGAATTCGATACGAATCCGTTGGCCATGGCTCCGTAGATCGCTTTCGCCGAGGTGGCGACCGCGGATTGGCCGGGCTCGCCGGTGAAAGCCTCAACCGCGTTCCATTGAGTAATCGGCGCCATCAGTCCGGCGAGCAGAGCGCAGCCTATGAGAGCGAGGAACGGCGGGACCTGTTTGAAGGTAAGGAAGACCATGAGGAAGAGCGGCAACAGGTTCCAGAACGAGATGCTGAAGACCGACTCGATCGCGTCCTGGGCGGTCTTCTTGTCGACGGCCCCGGACACGTCACCGGTAAGACCCAGGACGGCGAATATGATGAGGCTCACCCCAAGAGCGGGCAGTGCGGTCCACAGCATGTGCTTCACGTGCTCCATCACGGTGAGACCGCCGACCAGCTGGGGGACCAGGATCGTGGTCTCGGACAGAGGCGTCATCTTGTCGCCGAAGTAGGCGCCCGAGATAACCGCTCCGGCGGCTATTTCGGGGGAGACACCGATGACCTTTGCCATCCCGACGAAGGCGACTCCGAGAGTGCCGGCCGTCGTCCACGAACTGCCGGTGATCATCCCCACCACCGCGCACACCAGAGCCGCCGCGACGAAGAACCAGTTCGCGCTCAGGATGCCGATGCCAAGGTGAACGACCGTAGGGATCGTTCCCGCCATGTTCCAGGTGCCGATCAATGCGCCAACCGCAAGAAGGATGAAGATCGCACCCATAGCAGACGAAACGCCGCTGACGGCCGCCTCCCGGATCTGAACGATCGTGTGCCCGTTCTTAAGGGCGATCAAGCAGGCGAACGCAGCGGCTAGGAGCAGCGCAACCTGGAGCGGACCGTTCGCCGCGTCCACGCCGAAGAGGACGATCGTGAGCGCGAGCAACGCGATCAGGACGAAGACCGGAAGCAACGCATCGAGGAGGCTGGGCGGCCTCGGCTCCTGCACCCTCGGCTCCTGCGACATCAGTTCGCCGTCGTCAAAACGGGGCTACGCAACGCTCCGATCTCGTCGCCGCGACGATGGTCCGGACCCCTGGCGAAGGCCACCAAGCCGATGATTAGCAGGGTTACGACGATGCAGATGACCCATGCTCGGGTGTCGTCCATCGTGGCTTCCTAGAGTGGATCCCGTTGGATGGGACAGGTCATGCAGTGTCCGCCGCCTCTGCCCTTACCGAGCTCGAAGCCTTCGATCGTGACCACCTCGACACCGGGCTCACGCATCTTCGAGATCGTGTACGTGTTGCGCTCGTAGGCAACCACCACCCCGGGTTCCAATGCGACCACGTTGTTACCGTCGTCCCACTGCTCTCGCTCCTGCTGATAGATGTCGCCTCCGGTCTCGACGACGTGCATCTTGGGGACGCCAAGCGCATCGGCGACCGCCGTGAGGAAGTCCGGCTCCTCGGTGACGTGGAACCGTCCCACGGAATCCCCAGGACGGAGGCTGATGGCTCGGATGTTGTTGACGACCTTCGGATAGGCCGTTGCCTTGTCTCTGTCTAGCAGGGTGAACACCGTGTCGAGGTGCATGTGGGCGCGGTCCTTGGTCATCACGGCCGCGATCACGCGCTCCGCAGCGCCTTTCGCGAACAGAGCGCCGGCGATCTGTTCGATCATCCGCGCTTGCGTCCGCTCACTCATCCCGATGAGGACCGTTCCGTTGCCGATGGGTTGTACGTCCCCTCCCTCGAGTGAGGAGCGACCGAAGTCCTCCACGTTGAAACGCCCGTCGTCGCCCAAGTGCGGGTACCAGTACGCGAAATCGGCGCCCTCGAACATCGGGTGGTACCGGTAGATGGCAGCGACGTTGTACGCCTCCAGCCGGCGCGCCGGCCAGTACATCGGGTTGATGGACACTCCGCCGTACATCCAGCAAGAGGAATCGCGCGTGAAAAGTGTGTTCGGCAACGGCGGCAGGATGAAGTAGTTGGGGTCGTCGGCGGCGGCGGCACCGAGTGAGAACTCCCGGAATTTAGCGAGATCGATCCCCGATTCTTCGATCGTGAGACCCCCGATGACGTGTTTCGCGAGTTCGTCTCCCTTCATGTTCAAGAGGGCGTTACGAACCTCGTCGACCAGAGAGACTCCGACCGTGTACTCGGACGCCACGAGTTCCACCAACCGCTTGCGTGCCGGCTCGCTGGCGACCAGCGTTTCGGCGAGCAGATCGCGGAGGAGGTACACCTCAACACCCCGCTCGCGCATCCGTGCGACGAACTGGTCGTGCTCGTACTGGGCGCGCTCGACCCACAGGACGTCGTCGAAGAGAAGCTCGTCGTGGTTGGTCGGAGTGAGCCGTTGCAGACTCAGCTCAGGTCTGTGAACCATCACCTTGCGCAGCTTGCCGACTTCCGATTGGACACCGAACTTCTCCATCACTACCCTCCTCGGTTCGAGGTGGTCAGCCAGCGGGCACCACCTGGGTTCCGGCCGTTCCGTCGACGATCCCTTCGATCTGATCGAGAGCTCCGATGGCCGCGCGCATCCCGGTGCGCTCGACGAATCGCATCGCCGCCATGGCTTTCGGCCCCATGGACCCGGCGGCCAGCTGAAGCTCTCTCAGTTCGTCCGGTGTGACCCGGCCGAGCCGGCGCTGATCGGGCGTGCTCCAGTCGGTGTAGACGCCGTCGACGTCGGTGGCCATGACGTAGAGGTCGGCGTCGATCTCACGGGCCAGCAGCTCGCTTGCGAGGTACTTGTCGATGACGGCCTCGACTCCGACGATTGTCCGGTTGCCGTTCGACTCGTACATCGTCGGGACACCTCCACCTCCGCCACAGATCACCACGACGTCCTTTTCGATCAGCCACTGGATCGGACGGATCTCGAAGATGCGTTTGGGTTCGGGGGAGGG
>JBOGWU010000235.1:0-29919 GCA_050693935.1 Actinomycetota bacterium
CACTCTGCTTGCCGCCACCGTCGGAGTCGCGCTGATGAGCGAGTTCCTGGTGGGCGCCCTCGAGGAGACGACCGAGGCTCTGGGCTTGTCGGAGCTGTTCGTCGGCCTCATCGTGGTCCCACTGGTAGGCAACGCGGCCGAGCACTCGAGCGCCATCTTTCTAGCGGCCAAGGACAAGGTAGACATCTCGATCGAGATCGCGATCGGATCGAGCGTGCAGATAGCGCTGTTCGTGGCGCCGGTGCTGGTGTTCGCCGCGCTGGCGGTGGGGCAACAACTGGATCTGGTGTTCTCCACCATCGAGATCGCCGCGGTCGCCGCGTCGGCGATCATTCTCGGCTTCATAGTGCTCGACGGGAAGAGCAACTGGCTCGAGGGAGCACAGCTTCTGGCCGCCTACGTGATCATGGCGATCTCGTTCTTCTTCCTGTAAACGGATCTAGGAGGTTACGTTCGTGCGCGCTATCGACTTTCATGTTCACGCCTCGACTCACGAATGGCTCGAGGGTTCCATCGGCCCCATGCTGGAGGCCACCGCCCGTTACTTCCGGAGCGAGGTGCGCGTTCGCACGGTCGAGGAGATGGCCGCCGAGTACAAGAACTGGGACCTGCTCGGAGTCTTGCTGGCCTGGGACGCGGAGACCGCGACCGGCATGCCTCCGCTGACCAATGACCGCGTGGCAGAGATCTGTAAGGCGTACCCAGAGCAGTTCGTGGGCTTCGCCTCGGTAGACTTTCACAAGCCCGACGCGGCCGAAGAGCTCGACCGGGCCATCAGCGAGCTCGGGCTAAGGGGTCTCAAGATCCATCCTCAGGTTCAGGCCTTCTATCCGAACGAGGAGCGCTGGGACCCGATCTGGGACGTCTGCGAACGACACCGGTTGCCGATCGTCGTGCACGTCGGTCAGACGGGACTGGGGGCCGGCGTTCCTGGAGGATCGGGCATCGCCTACGACTACGGTCGTCCGATGCTCATGGACATGGTGGCGGCGCGTCATCCCGAGCTCACCGTGGTTATGGCTCACTTCGGCTATCCGTGGCACCTCGAGGTCCTGGCCTCGGCCCTGCACAAGACCAACGTCTGGGTCGATCTCTCGGGATGGCGCCCGAAGTACATCCCGGCCGAGGTCAAGCGCGACTGCAGGGGCCGTCTCAACGAGCGCTTCGTGTGGGGGAGCGATTACCCGATGCTCGACCCCGGCCGGCTGCTCGACGAGTTCGACGAGATGGGCCTCGAGGGCGACAAGCTCGAGCGGGTGCTGTGGCGCAACGCGGCCGAGCTCCTGGGGCTGTCCCTCTAGGCGAGGAATTCCAACCGCGCCCGCTTCGTTACCATGGGCATATGAGCGATCAAGAAAGAATCAAGCAGGAGGTCACCGAGGCCCTCAAGGCGGTCGATGACCCCGAGCTCGGCATCGACATCATCAACCTCGGATTGGTGTACGACATCAAGGTCAACGAATCGGGCGACGTCCACATCGAATACTCGCTCACGACCATGGGCTGCCCCATCGGACCGATGATCGAGGAGCAGATGAAAGACGTCTCCGCTCCGATCGAGGGCATCGGAGAGTTCTCGGCCGAGCTGGTCTTCGAGCCGGCGTGGTCGCCGGACAAGATGACGCCGTTGGCGAGGTCCGCGCTCGGCTTTGTCTGAAGCGCGTGCCCACGCGCAGACGCCTGGCCTGGGTCGCACTGGTTTTACTCGCAATAGGCATCGCCGCGACCGCGCGCTATCCGGTATTCGTCGACGACATCTCGAGCCCCGAGCGGGCCGAGGTCATCGATGACATCGAGCGGTCGCAGACCTGGCACGGACATCTCACCGAGGGTCGCGCCGACTACTACCGCTTCGAGGCCGAACAGGGTGACGTCGCGAGCTTCGAGATCCTCGTCCCCAAGCGAGACGAGTTGCGTGACTTTCGCCCCGAGGTAATCGTGAACGGACCCGGCCTGCCGGACGGAGGCGCAATCGTGCCCGCGAGCGCGGCTCCGGCGAGCTTCTACGAGGACCAGACGCAGACCTACTACTGGAGCTACAGCGCGGCCGGTGCACAGGAGTCATCGGTGATGCTGCCGGCCCAGGGGACCTACGAGATAGTCGTGCGCATCGATCGGGGCGCCGGAGGACCGTACGCGATCACCACCGGCACCGGGGAGCGCTGGGGGCCTCTCGAGGTGGTCCTGTTCCCGCTCCAATGGGCGCGCGTTCGCCTGTGGTACTTCAGCTGATGGGGGCGTTGATCATCGTCGCCGCGGTTGCCCTCGACTGGGCGCTCACGTTCCTGGTGTGGCAGGGCTTCCAGCGGATTGCCACTCCTACGCTTTCGCCGCGGGTCTCCGACGTGATGCCCTGGGCGCTGGTTCAGGTCTTCATCCTGGTGGGATTACTGGTCACGGGAGCGCTCGGCGAAACCAACAACGGCGCCATCCTGCTGACGGGCATTCCGATCGCGGTGCTCGCCGCGTTCTTTGCGGTACCGGTGGCGCTATTCAAGGCCAGGGGAGCGCGCAAGGTCGAGTGGCGCATCTGCCTCGATCACACCTACGCTACGGCCGCGGTGTGGGCCGTCGCCCTGGCGATCGGACTGTTCGTTTGACTGCCTCCGACAGGCAAGAGGTGCCGTCTGCCGCAGGATCTCTCGCTCGTATGCGGGACTAGCGGAGTGGTGACGCCGTTGGCTTTGACTCCCATGAGATAGGAGATGCCGTCGCGACCCTGTTTGCCGGCGTGGCTGTCTTCCTCCCTCGAGGCGAGTCAATCAAAAGTTTCGCGATCTTAGGACGCGCGTCTTGACGGTCGGTGGCCGGCTCATTACTATCGAACATACGTTCGATATCGAGGGGGTTGTGGCCGTTCCCCCGGCCCGCCCGGTACGGCTCCCCGGCCCGTCCGGCCCCCTTGATCTCGGGCGTGACACGGGGCCCGATGGACTCGCGGGATAGCGAGTCCCGGGCCCCTTTTGTGTCCGACGACGACGATGGGTGGCCGTTTGGGTGACGAAGAGGTACGACGACCCGATCGACGTCGACGCGGACCCAGTTGTGGACGACGCCCCGGTTGCGTTTCGCTGGCGCGGCACGCGCTACGAGGTCGACCAGCGGCTCGACTCGTGGCGCGAGGCGGGGCAGTGGTGGGCCACCGCCGAGGCCACCGAGCGCGAGTACTTCCGGGTGCTGGCGCGACCCTCGGGAACCCTCAGCTCGGGCGAGGTCGACGCCGACGGATTTCTCCGCACCAACGGCGCGGTCTACGACGTCTATCGCGATCGCTTCCGCGGCGACTGGCGCCTGGCGCGCATCTGGGACTGACTTGCTGATGAGCGGATTCGTACACCTCCACTGTCACTCGACGTGGTCGCTGCTCGACGGCGCCATCACGGCCGAGGAGCTGCCCGAGCTCGCCGCCAGGCGGGGTTACGAGGCGGTAGCGCTCACCGACCACGACTCCTTGCTAGGGGCGGTGCGCTTCACCCGGGCGGCGCGCAAGGCCGGGATCAAGCCCCTCTACGGCGCCGAGCTGACGCTGCGGTCGGCCGGACCGCAGGAACACCACGTCACTCTGCTGGCGCGCAACGCGACCGGATACGGCAACCTCTGCCGGTTGATCTCCAAGGGCCACCTAGATAACGAAAGGGGAGAGCCTCGGATCAACTATGCGGATCTCGTCGAGCGATCCGAGGGACTGTTCGTGCTCTCGGGTTGCGAGCGGGGACCGGTCGCCCGGCTGGCCGCCTCCGGCAGGGTCAACCAGGCCATCGAGCTAGCACGCCAATGGCGCAGCGATCTCGGTGGCGATTTTCGCATCGAGGTCTTCGACCACCGCGGCTACGGTCACCGGGCACTGCGGGACCGGTTGCTCGGCGTCGCCAAGAACTCGGGCGTGCCGGCGGTGGCGACCAACAACGTCCATTACTCGTCGCCGCGCGGCGCCGCGGCCCACGAGGTACTGCATGCGATCAAGCACATCATGCCGCTGTCGCGCACACAGACGCTGCGGTCGACGTCGGAGTACTACCTCAAGGATCCCGACGAGATGCGCGAGCTCTTCTTCGACGCGTCCGAAGCCGCCGACGAGACCATGGCGATCGCCGAGGCCTGCGACTTCGAGTTGGACCTCGACAGCTACCACTTTCCCGAGTTCTCGATTCCCGGCGGCGAAACTCCGGACGGCTGTCTCACCCGGCGCTGCTACGAGGGGGCTCGGCGTCGTTACGACCGCATCACAAGAGAGGTAGAGGAGCGGCTCGAACACGAGCTCCAAATGATCTTCAAGCTGGGCTTCGCATCGTTCTTTTTGCTGGTGGCCGACATCGTCGATCACGTCCGCACGAACATGGGAATCCGTTGCGCGTGCCGGGGGAGCGCGACGGGCTCGCTGGTGTGCTTCGTGCTCGGCATCTCCGACGTCGATCCGATCCGTTATGACCTGTTGTTCGAGCGCTTCGTGAACACCCGGCGCGAGGAGCTCCCGGACGTCGACGTCGACGTCGAGTCTCACCGCAGAGAAGAGGTTCTCGACTACATCGCCAAGGCTTATGGGGCCGAGCAGACGGCCATCTGTTGCATGGTCGATACCTTCCGCGCCCGTATGGCCATTCGAGAGGTCGGCAAAGCGCTGGGCATTGCTCCGGACGAGATCGATCTCGTGGCCAAGGCGTTTCCCCGGATCCGGGCGCGCGCCATCCCGCAAGCGATCGTCAGCCTGCCGGAGCTGCGCGACAGCAATCTTCAGGCCGGCCAGCTCGAGCAGCTCTTCGAGCTGTGCTTTGGAATCGACGGCTTTCCGCGTCACCTCGCACTGCATCCCTCGGGGGTGATCCTTTCGTCTCCCGACCTTGCCGACCGTGTTCCTATGCAGGAGTCGTTCCAGGGCTTCACGATGCTTCAGGCCGACAAGGACGATGTCGAGGACCTCGGGTTGGTCAAGCTCGACGTGCTCGGGGTGCGAATGCTGAGCTCGATCGCGCACGCCCGCGATCAGATCGCGAGGACCCGTTCTCAACCGGTGGACATCGACTCGTTGCCGCGGGACGACCGCTCGACATTCGAGCTGATCGCGTCGTCCCGCACGCTCGGGTGTTTCCAGATCGAGTCGCCGGGCCAGCGCGAGCTGCTGGCTCGCTATCAGCCCAATCGCTTCGAGGACCTCATCGTCGACATCTCGTTATTCCGTCCCGGCCCGGTGAAGTCGGACATGGTGAGCCCCTTTCTCGACCGCCGCCACGGCTTCGAGGAAACGACCTATCCTCACGACAACCTCGAGCCGATCCTGCGCGAGACCAACGGCGTGATCGTGTTCCACGAGCAGGTCATCAGGGTCATCGCCGCGGTGACCGGCTGCTCGCTCGACGATGCCGACTACATCCGGCGTCACCTCGACTCGGAGCGCCCGAGCCTGCCGGACGACCCCAACAGCCGCCCTGCGCGGGGCGGGCTCGGCCGGACCGCAGAATCAGAAAGGAAAGGCATTGATGGCCCGCGCTCGGGAGTTAGCGCCGACAACGAGGTCGGCGACTGGTTCATCGACCGGGCCGTACGCAACGGTTACACCCCTCCCCAGGCGACCAAGCTATGGAAAGAGGTCTTCGCCTTCGCCTCGTTCGGGTTCTGCAAGTCACATGCTGCCGCGTTCGCGCTGCCGACCTACGTCTCGGCCTACCTCAAGGCGCACTACGCGCCGGAGTTCCTGGCCGGGGTCCTGACCCACGATCCCGGCATGTATCCGCGCCGGCTGATAGTGGCCGACGCCCGTCACTTCGACATCGCCATTCTGCCGATCGACGTCAACGCGTCCTACGACGACTACCGGGTCGAAACAGTAGAAAGAAAGTGGGGGATCCGGCTGTCGCTCTCCGAGGTCAAGGGCGTCTCGACCGCCGAGGTCGACTCCCTGCTGGACGAGCGCCGCGCTCGTCGCTTTACCTCGCTCGAGGACCTGTGGCGCCGAGTGGAGCTGTCCCGGCCGGTGCTCGAGAACCTCATCCACATCGGCGCCCTCGACTCGATCGAGCCCCGCCGCAGTAGGCGTGCGCTGTTGTGGCGCGCCGCGGAACTGTCGGGGGAGCCTCGGCCCGTCCCCGGCGCTCAACTCGGCCTGGCCCTCGACGACCGCGGGGCTGGCTCGGCCGGACCGCAGGATCGGACCGGCTATACCGAACTCGAGCAGGTCACCGCCGAGCTGGCCGTCACCGGGATCGATGCCCGGCGCCATCTCATGAGCCTCTACCGGCCCCTGCTGCGGGAGCTCCATGTGACCCCCGGAGTCGATCTGCGCGCCATGCGCAGCGACGCCGAGGTGTGGGTCGCAGGGGTAAAGGTTTCGACCCAGACGCCCGCGATTCGATCCGGCAAGCGCATCATTTTCTTGACGCTCGACGACATCAGCGGCCCGGTCGACGTAACTTTGTTCGAGCGCTGGCAGGCTCGCTGCGCCCGCACGGTGTTCCACTCTTGGCTGTTGCTGGTGCGCGGGGTGGTGCGTAAGCGCGGGGGAGCTTCGCTCATCCACGAGATGGATCCCACCAACGTGGGCGTCACGGTGGTGGCGCACGAGGCGTTCGACCTCGCCCAGCTCGCCGCCGACCGCAGAGAGTGCTCGCTCGCGTCGGCGCTCGGTCGCCAGCGCAAGCGCCAGGCGACGACCGGCCTCGCCCCCGTATCCGCCGAGCTAGGCGCCCACGGCAAGCTCTGGCATTCGAGCGGGGGCTCGGCCGGCCGCTAGATCGCCTTGGGCAGTCGTTGCTTGAGGCTGCGCACCGGCTCGAAGAGGTCGCCGTGGCGCTCGACCCGGCCAAGGACCTGGTCGTAGGTGAAGGTGAGCAGACCGGCCTCGCCCTCGTCGTGAGCCGCAGTGACCTCGTCCCAGCTCAACGGGGTCGATGCGGTGGGCTCCCCTTTTTCCTTGCGCGATCGTCGAGACGATCGCTCGATGGCCCGCAGCGAGTAGACGCACACGGTGGTCCGGGCGATGCTGTTCTGGCTCCAGTCGATGAACACCCGACCTACGCGAGCTTCTTTCGAGACCTTGGAGACCACCTCGTCGGGGGTCTCGCCCTCGAGTTGCTGCGCGACCGCCTTGGCCCACCGGCCCGTGTCGTCGAAGCTCGCCGGCGTGTTAAGCGGCACGTAGAGCTGCAGGCCCTTGGAGCCGGAGGTCTTGACGACGCAGTCGAGGTCGTGCTCGGCGAACAGCTCCTTGAGCCTGATGGCTACCGCCGCGCACTCGAGCACCCCGGTGCCCTCGCCGGGGTCCAGATCGAACACCGCGCTCTGTGGTTTGTGGGTGGCCCGGGCCGAGGCCAGCGAGACGTGCAGTTCGAGGTTGGCGAGGTTCGCCGCCCACACCAGTCCCGCCTCGCTGTTGAGCTGGCAGTAGTTGACGTCTTTGCCGTCGCGCCGCCGCAGCGCCACGGTCTTGATCCAAGCGGGGCGGTGTTTGGGGCAGGCCTTCTCGTAGAAGAAGGAGCCGGTGACCCCGTTGGGGTAGCGCTTGAGCGTCACGGCGCGGCCCCTGAGATGAGGGAGCAGGACGTCGGAGACCGACCGGTAGTAGTCGATCGCGTCGCCCTTGGTGAACCCGGTGGCGGGATAGAAGACTTTGTCGAGGTTGGAGACCTCGAGCTTGCGGTTGCCGACGGTGATGGTCTGTCCGGAAGAGCCCACAACCCCCTTAGTACCTCACCGGGCCGGGATTAGCATGGCTTCGTGCCCACCTCCGAGCCCATCCTCCACGTCGACATGGACGCCTTCTATGCCTCCGCGGAGGCGATCAGGGACCCCTCACTCAGGGGGAAGCCGGTCATCGTGGGGGGCCAGGGCGGCCGGGGGGTGGTGACCTCCGCGAGCTATGAGGCCCGGGCCTTCGGGGTGCGCTCGGCGATGCCGATGATCACCGCTCGGCGCCTCTGCTCCGGCGCCATCTATCTGCCCAACGACTTCCCCGCCTACCAGGAGCTGTCGGTCAAGATCCGGGAAGTCTTCACCTCCTACAGCCCGCTGGTGGAGCCGCTGAGCCTCGACGAGGCCTTCATCGACGTCGCCGGCTCGGTCAAGCTCTTCGGCACCCCCGTGGAGATCGCCACTCGCATCAAGGCGGACGTGGCCGCCATCGGCCTGCCGTGCACCGTCGGGGTTGCTCCCAACAAGTTCCTGGCCAAGCTCGCTTCGTCTTGCGGCAAGCCCAACGGGCTGCTGGTGGTCAAGGCGGACGCGGTCGCCGAGTTCCTCAATCCGCTGCCGATCGAGTCCCTCTGGGGAGTCGGCGCCGCCACCTCGGAGACCCTGCGCCGGCTGGGCCTGAAAGACGTCGGCGACATCGCGGCGATGCCCCGCAGGACCCTGCAGCGGGCGGTAGGAGACTTGCTGGGGACGCATCTCCACCTCTTGTCCCGGGGGATCGACGAGCGCCCGGTCACCCCCGAGGAGCCGGCCAAGTCGGTGGGCTCGGAGGAGACCTTCCTCGAGGACCTCGATGACACCGCCGAGATCCTCCGTGAGGTCCTCAGGCTCGCCGATCGCACCGCTTCCCGGATGCGCTCCAAGGGGCTGTGCGGCCGCACCGTGACGCTCAAGGTGCGCTTTTCGAACTTCAAGACGATTACCCGCTCGCACACGCTCGAGGGTGAGCTCGACACCCCGGCCGAGATCTATGCCGTGGCCAAGGCCCTGTACCTCAAGCTCGATCCGGAGCGGCCTCGTATTCGGCTGCTGGGAGTGGCCGTGACGTCGCTCGCACCCGGTCCACCGCGCCGCCAGCTGCTCCTCGGAGACTCCTCGAGACCGTCTTGGAACGAGGCCTCTTGGGCGGTCGACGATATCCGCCGCCGCTTCGGGGACGCCGCCGTGACCCCGGCCACGCTCCTCGACCGGTTGCAGAATTAGCGGGTGGGGTATCTAAAGGGCGTTGGCTTATACGCTGGCCTTCTTATAATCGGAGGCATAGTGCCGCTGTCCGAGCGTGAGCAACGCATTCTCGAAGAGATCGAGAAGAACCTCTACGACGAGGATCCTCGCTTCGCGCGCGCGACCAGGCGAGTCACCCCCCGCTTCAACCGCTCTCGACGAGCCCGTATCGGCGCGCTGCTGTTCGTGATCGGTCTCGCACTGCTCATCGCATTCTTCGCCACTCAGTTGATAATCGTCGGTGTTTTGGCTTTCGGTTCGATGGTCGCCGGCATCGTTTTGGTGCTGGGATCGAGTTCGGCTCTGGTCAACTCGGGCCGCGAGGGCGGACGCGACGCATCCGCCAAGATAAAAGGGTCCTTCAAGAGTTTCGAGCAAAAGATTCGCAATCGCTACAAGCGAATTTAAAAAAACTTTCCCGCGAACACCGTGTATCTGACAGTAGGGGTTGCCGCGCATCAAGTGGGCGCGCTAGATTCCGTGAGCGGGTAATGGATCTAGCTGGATGGCCCGGCAAGGTTCACTGCCGGGGGATATCTTTCGTTCACGTTGTTGCGCTTTTTAGAGACAGGTGGAGGTTCGCGCGTCCCTATGGAGGGATTTACTGCAGACCAGGCATCTCGTTACACAGGCTGTACAGCACATCAACTGCGTTACTGGGATCGCATTGCTCTGGTAAGACCCAGCGTTCAGAAGACCGGCGGCCGGCCGGGCGTCAAGCGCCTCTATTCGTTTCGTGACCTTGTGTCCCTGCGCGTAATCAAATCGTTGCTGGATGGTGGCATGAGCCTGCAGCGAGTGCGCAAGGCCATTGAGTTCCTGCGCAAGAAGGCCGGTCTCGAGCAACATCTCAGCGACCTCAAGCTGGTGACCGACGGCAACAGCATCTTTCAAATCGCACGCAACGATGGCGAGATTCTCGATGCATTACGTCAGGGCCAGATGTCGTTCTTTCTCGCGATCGACGATGTTGCTCGCAGCGTCGATTCAAAGGTGTCTCACTACCTCTACGATCGCGAGGAGTTCGTCGGCGCGCTGGAGAAGGTGGAATCACAACTCGCGCACCAACTCGATATGCGCGATCGCAATCTGCGCGCGGTGCGTTAGCGACTCGCTACAGCAAGCTTCGGTTCGCCAGCCGAGCGCGCAGCCTCGGCTTCGAGATGCGGACGTTTCGGCGCGTAAGCAGGCCCGTCGGCGAGAACAGCCGTCTGAGACGCATCCACCAAGACGCTCGCCGCCACATCGACTGCCGGAGCGATCTGGCCAGCCAGCGCGCCTCTGAGGCCTGCTCGGCGGTGGTTCCTCGCGCGGAGTACTCGGCCCGTTCGTAGAGCAGGGCGAGACGGCCGCAGTGCTGCTCTCCGGTCTTGCCGCTGCGAACCAACCGGGACGCGTAGGCGATCGCCGACTCGGACGGCGCGCGCGCCTCGCCGAGCTCGGAGGCGTCGTCGATGAACTCGGAGAACGCGGCCGCGGTTCGCTCCGACGGGGTCGCGGCCCGGCGATAGCGCCGCCGCACCCGCAAGGCCTTGAGCGCCGGGACCACCACCAGGAACAGGACCAGCGCCACCAGCGTGGCGCGAAGGATCACCGAGAAGGTGGCCTGCCAGGCGAAGTCCTCGGCACCTCCCAGCGCCGTCCCCCGGCTACCAGGATCGATCTGGCCGTTGACGCAGTCCGGCAGGTTGGTGGGACAGTTGCCGTCGGTCAGTGGGTCGTTGCCCGCGGGATTCGTCACCTGGCCGGGGTTCCCGTCGGGGGAGAGATCGGAGAAGACTCCCAACCCGCGGACCATGGCCGGGTCCTGCGTATAGGCGAACTCGGGGGATAGAGGGCGTGGCGTGGGCTCGAAGCGGACCCATCCATGGTCGGCGAAGTAGACCTCGGGCCAGGTGTGCGCGTGGGTCCCTCTCACGATGTAGGTGCCCGGGTCTTGGGGGTCCTGGTTGCCCGGCAGGAAGCCGACCGAGAGGCGCGTGGGATAGCCGAGGCTGCGCGCCATCACCGCGAACGCGGTCGCGTACTGCTGGCAGTAGCCGGTGCGGGTTTCGAACAGGAACGCGGCCAGGTAGTTCTCCTGGTTCTCCGGTGGGGGAACCTTCTGGCTGTAGACGAACTCACCCGAGGTCTGGAAGCGATCCTGCAACGCCACCAGCCGCTCGAAGTCGCTGGCGGCGCCGGCTTGGGCGATCCAGTCCTCCGCAAGCTCGGGAATGCGGGAGTCGATGTCATCGGGAAGCTGGAGGTAGGTGGCTTCGGTTTCGCCGAGTCCACCCGGCACCGCATCCTTCAGCTCGGCGAAGCTCAGATCGGGCTCTCTGGAGATGACCTCGTAGCGCAGGCCGGAGACGTCGTGGTCGGCCGCCTCGAGGTGCTGGGTCTCGGCGTTGGTGGTGAACTGATCGGCGCCCTCGATGACCTCGGTCGGCTTCTCCGCAGCGGGAGCGAAGCGACCATGGAGGCCAGTGAGCTCGTAGCTTTGACTCAGAGGTTCGGTCAGATCGGAGGGCTGCTCCCCACCCACCTGGGTGCCATCCAGGTCCCGCAACGGGGTCTCGCCCTCGGACCACACCTCGCCGTCGAAGTCGCTCAGCGAGACGAGCCGCCAGTAGCTCTGGCGCTCGGCCGTCACCCTGAACAGCTCGGCGTCGGTCTGCTCGAGCAGCTTGGGCCTGACGTCGACGAAGGGGTTGACCGCGCCGCCACTGCCGGCCCCGACGCCGCTCGCGGCGCCGTCGCTGGGACCGCCCGCGACCGGGGTCCGCCAGGTCAGCAGGCCAGCGCCCAGCGCGGGCACGATCAGAGGCGCAACGATGGCGGCGGCGATCGCAGAAGCGCCCATGCGCCGGGCGAGCCGGCCGGTCGCCCCGTCGGGGTCTTCCTCGCGGTTGCTCCAGGCTCCGACCCAGCGGCCCCAGGAACGAAGCCGGTGAGTGGCCTCGACCGCCCAGAAGGTGAGCAAGGCGGCGACGAACAGCAGCGCGAGTAGCCCGCCGAGCGAGTCCTCGCCGACGATCATCAGAAAGGTGAACATCGAGGTCGGACCCATAGTGGCCAGCAGCGGCCGTCGCCAACGGAAGGTGGCGACCTCGCCGAGCGTGGCGCAGGCCCACATGCCGGCCACCGCCATGATCACGTAGCCAGGCCTCAGTGGGACGGGAGCGAAGTCCAGGCTCGAGGACTCCACCGCCCTGGTGATGGAGCCGATGATCCCGGCCGCCGCGCTCGGTGTCGGGAGCCCGTAGAGGAGCTCCTCGGACTCGAACACGATGCAGAGGTAGAAGGCCAGTCCGGTCAGCGATACCCACATCGAGAGCAGCGGCCCCGCCCCCAGCCTGCGGCAGGACATGGTCAGCGCGGTGGCCACCAACATGCCGAGCAGGGCAGGTCCGAGGAACTCGCCCGAGACGAAGAGCTCGCCGAAGGCGAACAGGGTGACCAGGAGCAGGCCGCCGAAGGCTAGACGAGCTCGGGCTTCCGACCCCACGGCTCTCCTTCCCTTCGAGCTTGCGCCGAGGTCATCCAGGCCAGCGCCAGTGACTCGTCCGGGCCCAGCACCACCGTTCGCACGCCCGAGCGTCCCAGCAGCCTCAGCACCTCCATGGTGTGACGCTCTCCCTCCCAGCGCGCCTTGGTGGCGCCCGATCCGAAGCGGTGCGACGGGAAGCTCACCGCGGTCACCTGGCGAAAGCTGCGCCGGCACCTCGAGAGGGCGACGGCGACCTCGGGTGACAGCGTTCCGCCAACGAGCACCAGGGCCGCCTCGACGCTTGCCTGGGCCTCGATCTCGGTCAATCTCATAAGCAGCAGGTCGTCTGCGGCCGACCGGGCCTCGACCGTGGACAGCTGGTCGAGACAGCGGTGAAAGTGATCGGCTCCCTTGCTCGCGCCGAGGCCCGGCTCGGTCGCCGACGTCAGGCGCCAGCTGTAGCCGGACCGCAGATAAAGGTCGCAGAGCGAGGCGGAGGCCTCGACGGAGCGCTCGAAGCTGGACGACTCACCGATTCCGTCGTGGCTACCGATGCGGTCATCGAGCACGATCGTCGCGCGCGTATGCCAGGGCGTCTCCTCTTGGCGGATCATGTAGGTGCCCCGCTTGGCCGTGGCCGGCCAGTGGATCTTCCTGAGATCGTCGCCCTCGATGTACTCGCGCATCGTGTAGAAGTCCTCGCCGCTGGAGCCGGTGGGCTGCTTGCGAGCGGCCGAGGCGAGGCTCCGGCGTTCACCCGAGTCGCGCGGCGTGGACAGTCGTTCGACGCGAGGGTGGACGAGAAAGCTCGACACGCCCAGGGCTCGCCAGCGCACCCGCGCCAGCCCGAAGGGGTCTATGAAGCTCACCTGCAGCGGGCCTACCTCGTAGCGGCCTCGTCGCACGGCCTTCATGACGAAGCCCGCCCGGCGCTCCCCGGAGGGCTCGATGCCCTGGAGTGCGAAGCGGGCGTTGCCCGACAGCCCCGCGGGTAGCCGGTCCTCGATCAACAGCATGGGTGCCGACCCCCGACCCTCGTTGCGGGCCGTCACCGACACCGTTACCGGCTGGCCTTGCGCTGCGCGGGGCGGAGACACCATGCGCTCGAGGTGAAGATCGTGACGTCCGAGCCGTACCACGCCGACGGCCACCAGGACCAGCACCAGCAGGGCGAACCCGATCTGCTCGACGGGCCCGGCGCCGAACGCCCGGCCGGCGATCATCAGGGCCAGGGAGGTGACGGCGACCAGGTAGCCCCTCGGCGTCGGCATTAGGCTTGCTCGCGCGCCGGGATCGGCACCCGACCGAGCAGTGACTCGAGGACCTCCTCGGTGGTCCCGCCTCGCATCTGGGCCTCGGGTGACAGCAGCACGCGGTGGGCGAGCACGGGGACGGCGAGGTCCTTGATGTCGTCTGGGATGACGTACTCGCGACCGCGGCTTGCGGCCAGCGCGCGAGCGGCCTTCAGCAGGTAGAGCGAGGCGCGGGGGCTGGCGCCGAGGTAGATGTCGGGATGATCCCTCGTCGACTCGGAGAGCTCGACGATGTAGTGCTTGAGCGTGGGAGCGACGTGCACCGCACGCGCCATCTTGATCAATGTGACGATCTCGCCGGCGTCGGTCACCGAGGTCAGATCCTCCAGCGGAGAGTGACTGCCATGGGTGTCGAGGATCTCGAGCTCTGAGGTGCGGTTGGGGTATCCGATCGAGAGGCGCATCATGAACCGATCGAGTTGCGACTCCGGCAGGGGATAGGTGCCCTCGTGCTCGATCGGGTTCTGGGTGGCGATGACCATGAAGGGTTGCTCGAGCTCGTGGGTTTCGCCGTCTACCGTGACCTGGCGCTCCTCCATGCACTCGAGCAACGCGCTCTGGGTCTTGGGCGAGGCCCGGTTGATCTCGTCTCCGAGGCAGATGTTGGCGAACACGGCTCCCGGCTTGAACCCGAACCCCCCGGTCGTCTTGTTCCAGACGTTGACCCCGGTGACGTCGGTCGGCAGCAGGTCGGGGGTGAACTGGATGCGCCGCCAGGTGCAGCCCATGGTCTTGGCCAGCGACTTGGCCAGCATGGTCTTTCCGACGCCGGGAACGTCCTCGAGGAGTAGGTGTCCCTCGGCCAGCAGCGTGACCAGTGAGAGGCGAACCACCTCGTCCTTGCCCTGGATCGCGCGCTCTATGTTGGCGGCGATGCGCTCGAAGGATGCCTGAAAGTTCGAGAAGTCCGTCCCATCCCCCGTCATGAAGGCTCCATTCCCTTTGGCGTTCGCCGCTAACTTCACGTTTGATCTCTGGGTTCTATCACTGTAGTAGGTACGAATGAAGCCCCCAAGAGAGGAGCCCTAACCCTAGCAAGGCCTGGCCTTTTTCTGACCCTCGTTCGAGCAAGTAAGTTCTGGCGAGCACGATCCCTTATTTGTCTGCGACGAGGCCGAGGAGGACGCATGGCGGGATGGGGCGACGACCCCGAGTTGGAGCGGCTGCGAGAGCTGGTCGACTCCGGGTGGGAGGTCACCGAGATCACCGAGGACCCCAAGGCCGCGGGAGGGCCCGCCGACACCGTGACGGTGACCAAGGAGGGCGAGACCGTTTCGGTCACCTCCGATCACCTTGCGTTCCACCGCTACGTGGAATACCTGCGCGAGGAGCAGGGCTCCTAACAACCGGTAAAAGCTTCGAGTGGAATGGGCGGGCGACGCCGGCGAGGCTGGCTATACTTTCGACATCTTGGGGAGAGTGCTCGTACTTAACGCCTCTTACCAGCCGCTGTGTGTGGTCCCTGTCCGGCGGGCGCTCGTCCTCGCCCTCAGGCAGAAGGCCGAGGTCCTCCATACCAACGGCCATATCTATCGCAGTGAGCATCTCGAGCTGGCCGCACCCACCGTGGTGCGGCTGAATTATTTCGTCAAGGTTCCCTACCGGGCTCGAGCGTCACTCTCCCGCAGGGCGGTGATGGTGCGCGACAACTACGAGTGCCAGTACTGCGGGCGGGCGGCCGAGAACGTGGATCACGTCGTGCCGCGCAGCCGGGGTGGCCCCCATACCTGGGAGAACGTCGTTGCCGCCTGCAAACGGTGCAATTCGCGCAAGGAGAACCGCTCGATAGACGAGGTCGGCTACCGCCTCAAGCGACGCCCTGCGGCGCCCCATCACAGCGTGTGGATAGTGGTCGCCGTCGAAAGCGTCGACCCCAGCTGGGAGCAGTACCTTCGCCTGCCGCACACGTTGCGCGCCCGGGGCCGGAAGCTGGAGATCTCGCTGGCCTAGCCGCGGCTCACCTCTCCCCACGGCTTCGACGGTTTCTCTTTTTTCTTCGTTCTACTCGCGCCGAAGCGTGACCGCTGCGTCCCTTTTGGGCCGCTTCCGGCTGCCTCTTAACTGATCATCAGTAACACAAACCTCATTGACCACAGAATTACAGAAGTGTGATTCGGGGACAAACGTTGACTGGGGCTGCTCGGGGGCGTAGCTTGCCGTCAAGTGGAGCGTAGTGGAGGGATATGGGGAACCAGGGAGGACTCGACATCGTCCCTCGTCCCCTTCCACCGCCACTCCGACCCAACAGGAACCAGTAGGGCGATGCCAGCGATCGTCTCGACGATCGCGCCAGAGCAGCAAGCAGCAAGCGATCGTCTCGACGATCGCGCCAGGACAAAAGGGGAGAGTTGTCGTTCACCGGGGAGTACCGCCACACGATCGACACCAAGGGGCGATTGATAGTCCCCTCGCGCCTGCGGGACGAACTGGACGAGGGACGAGTGGTCCTCACCACCTGGCCGGACGGCTGCATCGCGCTGTGGTCGGGCGAGGGCTGGCGGGAGTTCGAGGCCAAGCTGCTGACCCAGCGGGGGAGCAGCAAGGACTCCCGGAAGGTCGTGAGGACCTTTGCGGCCAGCGCCTTCACCGACGAGGTCGACCGGCAGGGCCGGGTGGCGGTGCCCCAGCACCTGCGCGAGCAGGCGGGCATCGAAAAGGACGTCGTGGTGGTTGGGGTGCTCGATCACGCCGAGCTGTGGAGTCCCGACAGGCTCGAGGTGGGCCGGGCGGAGATGGACGAGCTGAACGAGCTGGTCGAAGGAATGAGCTTTTAGAGGCACGTGCCTTGCGAGAAAGGGAGGTGTGAGGTGGCCAGGCTGATAAACGCGATAAGCGGAATGGGTGGAGAGCGAAGCGTCGGCCTTGCGCGCGAGATCTCGCAGGGTCTCGTCCTCCTCGCGCTCGCCGGAGCATCGGTGGGTGGGCTCCTCGGGATGGTGGCCGTCGCGACCAGGGCGCTTGGTGGTTGAAGGATGCTCTTTGAATGGGACACCGCCCGGTACTTGCAGACGAGGTCGCCCAGGCCTTCCTCCCTGCACTGGGACATGGGGGACTCCTCGTCGACGCCACAATCGGCCGAGCCGGGCACGCGCACCGTCTTCTCGACGCGGCCGAATCGGTCGAGCTCATCGGCATCGATCGAGACCCTGACGCGCTGGAGACGTCTCGGTCCAACCTCGCCGCGTACGCCGGCCGGGTTCGGCTCGTTCGTGACGACTTCCAAAACCTCGAGGCCGTACTGGAACGACTCGGGATTGCGCAGGTGGCCGGAGTCCTACTCGACCTTGGAGTTTCCTCGCCCCAGCTCGACGACCCGCATCGAGGCTTCTCCTATCGAGAGCGGGGACCCCTCGACATGCGAATGGATCCCACCACCGGGCCAACGGCGCACGACGTGGTGAACCGATACGCGGTTTCCGACCTCGCTCGTGTCATCCGCCGCTACGGTGAAGAGCGATTCGCGCGCCGCATCGCCTCGGCGATCGAACGCGCTCGCCCCATCGAGGACACGGTCGCGCTCGCCGAGGTCGTAAAAAACGCAATCCCCGCAGCAACGCGCCGGTCAGGTGGGCATCCCGCGAAGCGCACCTTCCAGGCGATCCGCATCGAGGTCAACAAGGAACTCGATGCGCTCGAGACGGTTCTGCCCGGCGCAGTTCAAGCTCTGCGCCCGGGCGGCCGCCTCGTGGTCCTCAGCTACCACAGCCTCGAGGACCGCATCGTTAAGCGCCATTTCGTCGAGCAGTCCAAGGGCTGCACCTGCCCGCCCGATTTTCCCGTCTGCGTATGTGAGGCGAAGGCGTCACTCAGGCTCGTGACCCGCAAGGCGGTGATGGCGAGCACCCAAGAGGTGGAGGGCAACCCGCGCGCCTCATCGGTGCGCATGCGCGTCGCCGAGAAACTCGAGGCCGCGGCGTGAGCACTCCCGCGGGTGCACAGAGGAAGCGCTCGGGGCGCGCGCCTCAGCGCCGCGTCGGTTCTGCGGTCCAGCCGAGCCTGGCCCGCGCCGATCTTCGCGTGGTCAGAAGAAAGCGGCGCGGACTCATTCAGCGGAGCGCCTCCCGCAAGGCAACCCCGCTGGTGGTGGGCGGCGCAATCATGGTGGCTCTGCTGATCGCGACGGTCTTGCTCGAACAGGTGCTCATGGCGCAGAGCGCGTTCAAGCTCGGTGAGATCCGCGAGCGCACCGAGCGGGCCGAGGCCAAACAGCAGGAGCTCGTTCTACAAGTCACGCAGCTCGAGAACAAGGATCGTATCGAGGCCTTCGCCCGCACCCAGCTGGGGATGGTCGAGTCCAACGCCGCCAACAGCGAGTACATGGTCGCCGACATCGAGCTCGGCTCGGATTCCAGGATCGCCAAGGGTCGCGAGGCCGATGCTCCCGATCTCGCGGGCACGGCCGCCGCCTACGAGACGGGTCAGGAGGAGAGTCCTTGAACCACCGGCGCTCTTCAGGACAGTCGAGATCTCGGGGGTCGGGCCGCAGGAGGCCGGCCCCCGCTTCGCGCGCGTCTACGCGGCGAGCGCGTCCCGCGTCTCGGCGGTCCGGCCGAGCCCGAGCCCGGCGCTCGCTTTCGCCCCGCCGGCTGATCGGGATGTTCGTGGTCCTGACGCTGCTGTTCGGCCTCATGGGGGCCAGGCTGTTCATGCTCCAGGTCGTAGAGAGCGACGAGTTCAGCCAGATCGCGGCCCGTCAGCGCCAGACCGCCATCGAGTTCCCGGCCCGGCGGGGGATGGTGCTCGATCGCGACGCCCAGACCATGGCCATCTCGGTCGACCTGCAGGTGATCTATTCGGACCCGACGCTCATCGACGACCCACGCTCCGTCGCCCGGGCCATCGCCCCGGTGCTCGAGGTGAAGCCCCGTTCGCTGCTGGGCTCTCTGATAGGCACCTCGCCGGACGATCAATTCGAGTACGTCGCTCGCCAGGTCGACCCCGCCGACGCCAAGAAGATTGCGAACCTGGAGCTGCCCGGCATCTTCTTCGAGGCCGAGCCCAAGCGCTCCTATCCCAACGGCAGGCTCGCTTCGCACCTGGTGGGCTTCGTGAACGTCGACGGCAGCGTGATGGAGGGAGTCGAGGCCCAGTACAACGACTTGCTCGAGGGCAAGCCCGGCGTCATGAGCTTCGAGGAGGACACCTTCGGGCGTCAGCTTCCCCAGGCGGAGTCGACCTACGAAGAGCCGGAGCCGGGGCGGTCGATTCTGCTGACCATCGACCGGGATATTCAGTACTTCACCGAGAGCGCCCTCGCCGACGCGGTAAGCCAGTACAAGGCCGACTCCGGCACGGCGATCATCATGCGCCCGGACACCGGCGAGATTCTTGCTCTGGCAAACGTCCCCGACTTCGATCCCAACAGCTACGAGAAGTTCACCGACGAGGAGCGACGCAACCGCGCGCTGACCGACGTCTACGAGCCCGGCTCCATCTTCAAGGCGATCACTCTCGCGGGCGCGCTGAGTGAGAGAGTCGTCACTCCGAGGACGCGCCTCAGCGTTCCTGACCAACTTCAGGTGGCCGACCGGGTGATCCACGACTCTCACTCGCACGCGACCGAGAGCATGTCGGTGCGCCGCATCATCACCGAATCGTCCAACGTGGGGACGGTGATGATGGGGCAGAAGCTCGGTGGAGAGCAGCTCGATCGCTACGTCCACCGCTTCGGGTTCGGCTCGCGCACCGGACTCGACTTTCCCGGCGAGTCGCCCGGGATCGTGCGCGCCCTCGAGGACTGGTCGGGCTCGAGCATCGGAAACATCCCCATCGGTCAGGGCATCGCGGTCACCCCGATTCAGATGGTGTCGGCGTATGCCACGATCGCCAACCGAGGCAAGTGGGTCGAGCCAAAGCTGCTGGCGGGAACCGTTGATGGTGTGACCGACAGCGGCGGGGTGCGGATCGATTCCGCAGCGCCTCCGGCTACGCGCCGGGTGCTGCGCGGGGGCGTGGCCAGAACCGTAACCAGCATCCTCAGCGACGTCGTGAGCAAGGGCACCGGCGTGGAGGCCCAGATCCCCGGTTACGAGGTCGCCGGCAAGACCGGAACCGCGCAGAAGGTGCTCGCCTCCGGTGGCTACGGCGACGATTACTTTGCAAGCTTCGCCGGATACGCGCCCGCCAAGCGTCCCGAAGTGGCCGCCATCGTTATCCTCGACTCGCCCACGCCCATCTACGGCGGACTGACCTCCGCGCCCACCTTCAAGCTGATCGTGCAGCGCGCGCTCGGCGAGCTGGGGGTGGCTCCCACGCACAACGCCGAGAAGGCGGTCAAGGCCATCGAGGCCGATGAGGACAGTTCGCTACCGGCACAGGACTAGGCTCGATGCCCATGAGTCCCGAGCCCGCCCCGCCCCGGTTGCTCGAAGAGCTCGCTCGCGCGGCCGGCGACGCCCTCGTGACCATCGACGGCGACGGAGCCACACCGGTCCGAGGAGTGACCTTCGATTCCCGCTCGGTGAGGGCCGGCGACCTGTTCTTCTGTGTGCCTGGTCACGTCAGCGACGGCCACGCCTTCGCGCCCCGAGCGATCGCCGATGGGGCGGTGGCGCTGTGCGTTGAGCGACCCCTCGGGCTCGGCGTTCCCGAGGTGATCGTGTCGAACATGCGAATCGCCATGGCTCGCGTCGGGGCCGAGTTTTACGGGCGGCCCTCCGAAGATCTCTTGATGCTGGGCGTCACCGGCACCAGCGGCAAGACCACTACCGTGTATCTGCTAGAGCCGATCCTGGCGGCCGCCGGTCACACCACCGGCCTCATCGGCACCATCGAGACCCGCATCGCAGGGGCCTCGCGTCCCGGGGTCCGCACCACTCCCGACTCGCTCGACCTGCAGAGGTTGTTCGCCGAGATGCGCGCCGCCGGCGTGACCGCGGTGGCCATGGAGGTGACCTCGCACGCGCTCGTGTTGCATCGCGTCGAGGGGGTGCGCTTCGCCGCGGCCGCGTTCACCAACCTGAGCCAGGACCATCTCGATTTCCATGCCGACATGGAGGACTACTTCGCTGCGAAGCGCTCCTTGTTCACTCCCGATCGAATCGATCGGGGAGCGATCAACGTCGACGATCCCAGCGGGCGCACCATCAAGGATTCGGCCGACGTGGAGATGATCGGGTTTGGCTTCGCTCCCGACGCGGACGTGCGCCCCGACGCGATACGAACCGGCCCCGGGGGCCAGGAGTTCGTCGCGCTCACCCCGGCCGGCGACATCAAGGTGGCTACCCCCTTGATCGGCGAGTTCAATCTCTCGAACTGTCTTGCGGCGATCGCCATCTCGCTGCAGGCGGGCATCTCTCCGGCGGCGATCGAGGAGGGGCTGGCCCGGGCCAAGTCGGTGCCGGGCCGCTTCGAGGCCGTCGACGCGGGACAGCCCTTCACCGTGGTCGTCGATTACTCGCATAAGCCGGACGCGCTCGACAACGTGCTGCGAGAGGCCCGCCGCATCGCCGGTGGGTCCGGTCGAGTCTTGTGCGTCTTCGGTTGCGGGGGGGACAGGGATCGCGCCAAGCGGCCGCTCATGGGTGCGGTGGCGGCGCGGCTCGCCGACGTGGTGATAGTGACCTCGGACAACCCTCGAGGCGAGGATCCGAGCGCGATCATGGCCGAGATCCTCGAGGGCGTGAACGCCGAGCGAGCCACCGGCGCCGACCGCGTGCTGGTCGATCGACGCGAGGCCATCGAGATCGCCATCGGGCTAGCGCGCCCCGGCGACGTTGTGGTCATCGCCGGCAAGGGACACGAGACGGGCCAGGAGTTCGCAGACCACACCGAGCCCTTCGACGATCGTGCGGAGGCGCGCTCCGCGTTAATGGACGTCCGCGCGTGCTGAGCCTTGGAATCGCCGCCATTGTCGGAATGCTGGTCACGCTGCTGGGGACCCCGGTGGCCGTCAAGCGCTTCCGGCGCCAGGGCTGGGGTCAGCTCATCAGGGAAGAGGGCCCGAAGGCCCACTACGAGAAGCGGGGCACCCCGACCATGGGCGGCCTTGTGATCCTGGCCGGTTGCGTGCTCGGTTACCTGTTCGGTCACATCGGCAGCGAGGGGCTCAACGAGTTCAAGGATTCCGGACTGCTCGCGATGTGCGCAATCATCGCGTTCGCTCTGCTCGGTTTTCTCGACGATTTCATCAAGATCCGGAAGTCCCGTTCGCTGGGCCTCAACAGCAGGGCCAAGTTCGTGGGCCAGTTGGTCATCGCCCTCGTGGTTGCGTTCGTCGCGCTCGAGTTCGTCGGAATTCCCAGCACCGTCTCGTTTTTTCGCCCGACCCTTATCAACCTCGGAATCTTCTTCTACGTCTGGGTCTTCCTCGTGATCGCGGCGTCCAGCAACGGCGTGAACCTGACCGACGGAATGGACGGGCTCGCGGTGGGGTCGGCGGTCCCGGTGCTCGCGTCGTTCGTGATCATCTCATTCTGGCAGTTTCGCAATCCCGTCTTTTACGACATCGCGGTCACCCGCTCCGATCCTTTCGACATCGGGCTCGTCGCGGCCGCCCTCTTCGGCGCGTGTGCGGGATTCCTCTGGTGGAACACGGCTCCGGCAAAGATCTTCATGGGCGACACCGGTTCTCTCATGCTCGGGGGCGCTATGGCGGTGTTCGCGATCCTGCTCAACACCACGTTGCTGCTGATTCTGCTCGGCGGCCTCTACGTGCTCGAGACGCTCTCGGTCATGGTCCAGGTCTTGGTCTTCAAGAAGACCAAGAAGCGACTGTTGCTGATGGCTCCCATTCATCATCACTTCGAGCTAGCGGGGTGGCCGGAGTACGCGGTGATCGTTCGCTTCTGGGTGCTCTCCGGCATGTCGGTTGCGTTCGGGATCGGCCTCTTTTACGCGGACTTCCTCTCCAAGGGAGGACTCGGCTCGTGAGCGCGAGGCGGAGCCGCGGCGGCAGATGGGCGGGCAGGCGGGTACTGGTCGTGGGCCTCGGCGCCAGCGGCTTCGCCGCGGCCCGGGTGTTGGCAAGCCTCGAGGCCAAGGTGCGCGTGACCGAGGGGGCGAGCAACGCGGTCATCGAGGAGCGAGCCCAGCAGCTGCGCATCGAGGGAGTCGAGGTCGAGACCTCGGGCCACGACTATGAGGCCCTGGATGCCGACGTGGCGGTGGTGAGCCCGGGGATCGCGCCGCATACGCGCGTCATGGAGGCACTCGCGTTGGGCGGGGTCGAGATCATCAGCGAAGTCGAACTCGCTTACCGGCTCGCAGACTGCGACTTCCTGGCGATCACGGGAACCAACGGCAAGACGACGACGACGAGCCTGCTGGCCTCGATACTGGCGGAGTCAGGGCTACCCTCCATCGCGGCCGGCAACATCGGGTTGCCGTTGATCGACGCGGTGTTCGACATTCCGGCCGGCGGCGCCATTGCGGTGGAGGTGTCGAGCTTCCAGCTTGCGGCGGTCCACGAGTTTCGCCCGCGTGTCTCGGTGCTGCTCAACGTCGCCGAGGACCACACCGATTGGCACGGCGACTTCGATAACTACATCGCGGCCAAGGCTCGAATCGCGAGGAACCAGACGGCAGACGACGTGTTCATGCCCAACCGCGAGGACGCGGCCGCCATGTCGATCTCCGCAAGCATCTCCGCACGCGTCGCTCCGTTCTCGGGACTATCGGTTCCCGAGGGGGGTATCGGCTGGGAGGGCGGCCGGTTGATGTGGCGTCACCGCGAGGTCGTGGACGCCTCCGACGTCACGCTGGCGGGAGCGGCCGGTCTCGAAGACGTCGCCGCGGCCGCGGGAGCCGCGCTCGAATACGGGATCGGCGTCGAGCCCATACGCCGAGCCATCAAGAGCTTCAAGCCGCTTCGCCATCGTCTGGAGATCGTCGCCGAAGCCGGTGGGGTCACCTACATCGACGACTCGAAGGCGACGAACCCTCACGCGACTCTTGCGGCGGTAAACGGACTCACCGACGTCGTCTTGATCGCCGGAGGTCGCGCCAAGGGCATCGATCTCAGCGTGCTGAAGTCGGCCGTTCCGCCGGTGGTGGCGGTGGTCGCGCTCGGCGAGGCGGCCGAAGAGGTCGAGCGGGTGTTCGCCGGTCTGGTGCCGGTCGCCACCGTCGCTTCGATGCACGAGGCGGTGGCCGCGGCGCGCGCAAAGGCAATTCATGGAGGATCCGTCTTGCTCTCGCCGGGGTGTGCTTCGCTAGACATGTTCGAGAGCTATGCGCAGCGAGGCGAGGCCTTCGCCGCCTCCATTAGGGAACTGTTGACCGAGACGTCGAGGAGCTCAGCCGATGGCGACGAATAGCAGCGCGTTCGAGTTTCTTCGCGCGCGTGCGCCTCGAGACGGTGAGAGCTCGGAGCCTAGATTCGGGCACCCGGTGGTGCTCCTCAGCGTCACGACCATCGCATTGGTCGTCGTGGGACTCGTCATGATCCTCTCCGCGAGCTCGGTGCAGTCGTTTGCCAACTACGGCTCGTCGTTCGTGTTCTTTAAGAAGCAACTCGTTTCCGTGGTGCTGGGACTGGTTGCATTCATGGTGGCGTTTCGCGTGGACTACCGGAGGCTGAAGGGTTTCGGGTATCTGCTCCTGCCTCTCGTAGCAGGGCTGTTGCTGGCGGTGTTGATTCCGGGGGTAGGGGTGACCTCGGGCGGAAGCCAGCGATGGATTCCCCTCGGGTTCACCGACTTCCAGCCCTCCGAGCTGGCCAAGTTCTCGCTGGTTCTGTTCGCCGCCGACGTGTTCGCGCGCAAGCGCGAGTCCAGCTTCGGTGAGTTCACCCACACGGCGATCCCGATGCTCCCCGCGTTGGGAATGCTGGCGATTCTGATCATGATGCAGCCCGATCTCGGGACCACCATGTTGCTCGCGTTCATAGCCATCGGCATGCTGTTCGTCGCCGGAGCACCGCTGCGTCACGTCATTCCCATCGGCCTGTCGGGCGCCGGTCTGGCGGTTCTCGCCGGCATGGCCGCCCCCTACCGGCGCGAGCGCATCCTCGCGTTCATGGATCCCTGGAAGGACCCCCTCGAGTCCGGCTACCACGCGATCCAATCGATGATCGCGCTCGGATCCGGAGGGATCTTCGGTGTCGGACTAGGTGCGAGCCGTCAGAAGTGGTCGTACATCCCGAACGCACACACCGACTTCATCTACGCCATCATCGGCGAGGAGCTGGGACTGCTCGGCACGTTGATGGTGCTGGGCCTGTTCGCCTTGCTCGCCTGGCTGGGAGTTAGGACCGCCCGGAAGGCTCCCGATCGTTTCGGGATGCTGATCGCGGCCGGGATCACCATCTGGATATCGATGCAGGCGCTGGTGAACATGGGCGCGGTTACGTCGTCGCTTCCCATCACCGGCGTACCGCTCCCACTGGTGTCGTTCGGTGGAACCTCGCTCGTCATCTCGCTGGCCGCCATGGGGGTGTTGCTCAACATCGCCAAACAGGGCGAGGACGGCGCCCCGCCGCGCCGCAGGCCGCGCCGCCGCCGCCACCAGTCTGCGGTACGGCCGAGCCCGTCCCGCGCGGGCCGGCAGAGAGCCGCCGCTCGCCGCCGATGAGGGCCGTGATCGCGGGCGGCGGCACCGCCGGCCACGTGAATCCCGCTCTCGCCCTGGCGCAAGCCCTCGAGGGCGACGCGGTCACATTCGCGGGGACCGGCGCGGGCGCGGAGTCGAAGCTGGTGCCGGGCGCAGGTTTCCCGCTGGAGCCCGTCGAGGTGCGTGGCTTCGACCGCTCCAAACCGGTCAGCCTGGTTGCGACCGGTATTCAAGCGCTGCGGGCGACGCGCCAGGCGCGCTCCTTGCTGCAACGCGTCCGCGCGGAAGTGGTCGTGGGCATGGGGGGCTACGTCAGCCTTCCGGTCTGCGTCGCCGCGCGCCGGCTGAAGCTCCCCGTCGTCCTGCACGAACAGAACATCGTGCTCGGCCTCGCCAACCGCGTTTGCCGGCCCTTCGCGCGCGCCGTGGCCGTTTCCTTCGCGGAGACGCTCGAGCAAGCGGGGCCCCGGGGCATCTTCGTCGGAAACCCGGTGCGACCCGAGATCGCAGCAGTGGATCACGATGCCGATCGAGCGCGCGGCTACGAGCGATTTGACCTGGATCCGCGGAGAATGACGCTGCTCGTGACCGGTGGGAGCCAGGGAGCGCAGCGGCTGAACGAGGCGGCCCTGGGACTGGCAGATCTGTGGGCCGAGCGCGACGACCTCCAGATTCTTCACCTCGCCGGACGCGTGCAGTCCGAGGCGTTCATGACGCGGGGTGGGCTCGGCCCGACCGCAAAACAGGCGCGCGGATCGGCCGAAGGACGGCTCATCTACAGGGTGGTGGACTACGTTGACGACATGGTGAGCGCGTATGCGGTTGCGGACCTCGCACTGTGCCGCGGTGGAGCGACCACCGTGGCCGAGCTCGGCGTGGTGGGGCTTCCCGCCATCGTCGTGCCCTACCCGCATCACAGGGACCGGCAGCAGGAGCGGCACGGACGGGTCCTCGAGCACGCGGGCGCCGCGGTGGTGCTCCGCGACGATGCAACCACCCCGTCGGAGGTGGCTCGCCTCGCCGGCGAGATGCTCGCGGATGGCGGCAAGCTCAAGGACATGCGCACCGCCGCGCTCGGCGCGGGCCGGCCGGACGCCGCGACCAAGCTGGCTCGCATAGTCAGAAACGCGGCCCGGGCGGACGGCGTTTCGGAGTCCTCATGAGTCTTACCGGCGCGCACCGTGTGCACTTCGTCGGCATCGGCGGAGCGGGAATGTCCGCAATAGCGAAAGTGCTTCTCGAACGAGGCTTCACCGTCACCGGATCGGATCTCAAGAGATCGCGCGCCGCTACGATGCTCGAGGCGATGGGTGCGCCGATTCACATCGGTCACCATGCCCCTCTTGTCGACGGCGCCGATCTTGTGGTCATATCCACCGCGATTCCCGAGCGCAATCCCGAGCTGATGCGTGCCAGAGAGACGGGCATAGAGGTGATGAGCCGGGGCGGCGCGCTGGCGGCGCTTCTCAACGAACTTGCATCCATCGTCGTCGCGGGCACCCACGGGAAGACGACGACGACCTCGATGATCGTGTCGGTGTTGCACGCGGCCGATCGCGACCCCACCTACCTCGTCGGCGGTGGGCTGAACGACGCCGGCACCAACGCGCGTCTCGGACGCGACCAAATCGCCGTGGTGGAATCGGACGAGAGCGATGGCTCCTTCCTTCTGCTCGAGCCTCACATCGCGGTGGTCACCAACGTCGAAGCGGATCACCTCGATCATTGGGGAAGCTTCGATGCCATCAAAGAGGGGTTCAAGTCGTTCCTCGGTGCGGTTGCTCCCGGAGGCTCGGTGGTGCTGCCCGCGGGGGAGCTCCTCGATGGGTACCAGCCGGCTCCCGGGGTCGAGCTCTGTACCTTCGGTCACGGTGGTGATGTCGACGCAAGCGAGGTCCAGCCCTCGGCTACGGGCGTGAACTTCAGCCTCGGTTACAGGGGCGAGCAGGCGCTCGTGGCGCTGCGCGTCCCGGGCCGCCACAACGTGGTCAACGCACTGGCGGCCGCCGGCGCGTGCCTGCGTGCGGGATTGGGGCTCGACGCCGTCGCCCGCGGGCTCGGCGAGTACCGCGGCGTCGAGCGGCGCTTTCAGATTCGAGGAAACGCCGCCGGAGTGACGGTGATCGACGACTACGCGCATCATCCCACCGAGGTCGCGGCCACCCTCGAGGCCGCCCGCACGGGACCGTGGCGGCGCGTGGTCGCGGTGTTTCAACCCCACCGCTACTCGCGCACGCAGGCTTTGTTCACCGAGTTCGGCGGAGCGTTCGGCGATGCCGATCGAATCGTGGTCACCGACGTCTATGGAGCCGGCGAGGAGCCCGTTCCCGGCGTCAGCGGCAAGCTCGTGGCTGACGCGGTCTGTACCAGGCTCCCGGGGCGCGCGGTCGCGTACCTGCCGCGTCACGACGAGCTGATCGGTTACCTGCGCGGCTCTGCGCGCGCCGGGGACGCGGTGCTGACCCTGGGAGCCGGCGATATCGGCGGCCTGGGCGAGGAGCTGCTGGCCCAGCTCGACGGCACGCCCACTCCCGACAAGCGTGCGGCCATGACGTCATGAGCGTGGATCTCGACAAACTCTGTGCCGCCTTGTCAAAGGTCGCCCGCGGCAGGGTCGAACGCTCGTACTCACTGGCGCGCTTCACCACCTACAAGCTCGGTGGACCCGCCGGCGTCTATGTCGAGCCGGCGGATCTGGACGACCTCGTGGCGCTCGGCTCGGCGTTGCACGATGCCGACACCGAGGGAGAGGTGCCGGTCCTGACGGTGGGGCGCGGTTCCAACATGGTGATCTCGGACGCGGGCTGGCCGGGACTCGCGGTGCGGCTGGGGCAACCCTTTGCAGAGCTAGAGCCGGCGGACGCCGGGTCGGAGAGCTTCGACGTGGGGGCCGCCAAGCCCCTTCCTCTGGTGGCCAATTGGTCGGCGAGGCGTTCACTCGCCGGCATGGAGTGGGCCGTCGGGGTTCCCGGCTCTGTGGGCGGCGGGGTCCGCATGAACGCCGGGGCCCACGGCCGCGACATGGCGGGCAGCCTGGTTACCGCAACCGTCTTCGACCTCGACACGCTCGAGCTGGCGGAGCGCTCGGGCGGCGAGCTCGAGATGAGCTACAGACACTCGAATATCACCGCTCGCCAGATCGTCACCGGTGCCCGATTGCGTCTGAAGCACGACGACCGCGAGGCGATTCGCGAGCGCACCGAGGGCTTTCGCCGCCATCGCAGCGAGACGCAGCCGGGAGCGCTTCAAAACGCCGGGAGCACATTCAAGAACCCCGAGGGGGATGCGGCGGGGAGGCTCGTCGACGCCGCGGGGCTGAAGGGGTTTCGAGTTCGCGGTGCCTCGGTGTCGACCAAGCATGCAAACTTCTTCATGGCCGACGACTCGGCCACCGCGCAGGACGTGTTCGATCTGGTGCACGATGTCCGCGCGCGCGTGCAGTCAGAGTTCGGGATTTGGCTCGAGCCCGAAGTCTTCTTCGCAGGACCGTTCGCGGCCACGACTGCGGTGGGCACCGAATGAGCAGCAGCGCGCGGACCCACACCGATCCTCGCATCAGCCGTCGTCGCCGCGCCGTGGCTCGTACCCGGCGGCGCCGGGTGCTGACGCGCCTGGCGCTGATAACCGGGGCCGCTGCGCTCGCATGGCTGGTGTTCTTCTCGCCGCTGCTCGCGGTGAGAGAGGTCAAGCTCAGTGGTGCGAAGTACACCAGTGCAGCCGAGGTTCAGGGCGTGGCCGGCCTCGACTCGTCCGACAACCTGCTGCTGATCTCCTCCTCAGAGGTCGCCGAGCGATTGAAGACTCTGCCCTGGGTCAAGTCGGTGACCGTCGATCGCAAGCTGCCGGGCACCGTAAAGGTCTCGATCACCGAGCGCAGGGCGGCGGCCTTCCTGGCCGTGGGGGACCGGCACTTCACGCTCGATCGAAGGGCACGCGTGCTCGCCGGCGGCGCGGTAGGGGAGGGCCTGCCCGTCCTGGCAGGCGTTCTGATGGAGCCTCCGAAGCCGGGTGAGAGGCTCGAGTCCCCCGAGTTGGGTGGCGCGCTCGAGGCACTGGGCTCGTTGTCGAAACGGCAGCGAGCCGACGTCAGGGCGGTGTTCGCTCCGAGCACCGAGCGCATCACGTTTCAGATGTCCGACGGGATTCAGGTGCGCTACGGAGCGGCCGAGGACATGGCCTCGAAGAACGAGGTACTGGCGGGGTTGCTTCGTCGCCTCCGCGGCGAGGGCAGGACCGCGTCCTACGTAGACGTGCGGGTCCCCGAAGCACCGGCCGTCGGACCGCTTCCGGCCGGCGCTTCCACCGCCGTCGCACCGGCCCCCTGAGCGCGGCCGGGATTCTTCTTCGATCGCAGCGGTCCCGGGGTTGACGGGAAGGGCCCGAGTGTTATATTCCTCAACCCGTTGTACAGGTTGACATAACCATAACCCTCAAGTTAACAGTGAGTCAGTGATCCACCCCCTCCGACCAGGGCATTCGCGGCCGGGAGGTTGCGATCTCCCGAGGCTCAAGTCGGAAATGAGGGTGGGAGAGGAGTCGTCATGGCCACGGGACCGCAAAACTATCTGGCCGTTATCAAGGTCGTTGGGATCGGCGGCGGTGGCGTCAACGCCGTCAACCGGATGATCGAGGTGGGACTCAAGGGCGTCGAGTTCATCGCCGTGAACACCGACGCGCAGGCTCTGCTCATGTCCGATGCGGACGTGAAGCTCGACATCGGTCGCGAGTTGACTCGTGGGC